>JAODMI010000162.1 GCA_025464755.1 Homoserinimonas sp. | reverse complement strand
ACCCGCTGCCCGCAGTCACCCCCGACTGGCTGCCGGGAGCCGCTCGAAACACGCCGACGGCGCCCACTCCTGACACACTGCCGGTGAGTCCTAGTTCTGTTGGCACTGCCACCCAACTCTCGACCGTTGCTATCACTGACGCCACCACCGGGGTCGAATCTGTGGCGAGCCGGGTTGTTGCCCCAGTCGGCGGAACTGCTGCCAGCGTCCAACCGGTCAAAGCGTCCCCCCTCGCCCCCTCGGCATCATCCGTCCCGATCGCACCGGCAGGGGGTGCGCCCTCTGGTGAGGAATCCGTAATCTCCGCCGAAGCCACCACAAAACCAACACCCGTTACTAGCGCGGCACGCCTCGACGGTCAGCGTTCACCTGCGACGGGTGCTGCAGCCGCACGGGAAGACACGCCAGTACTCACCCGCGTCCCCACGGCGACGCGTGCGGCCTCCACTGTTCCTGCTGCTACCGCAGGGACCAACGCACATGGTGCCCACAGCAGCCCACAGTCGAAGGACGCTGGTATGGCGGTGGCAGCGACGGCGCACCCGGCCCCCGCCTCTGCCGTCGCTGAGGTGGCCTCAGCCGCTGCAGCCACCGTCGTACCGCCAGCATCCGCTCCTGTTGCCCCGGTTACCGCGCCGCCGGTGAGCGCACCCGCCCCCATCGCTGCAGCCCAATCAGCGCCCTTCAGTCAACAACTCGGGCAGCCGATCTTCACTCTGGCGGCCGCTGGCAACGGCGACCATGTCATGACGGTCACGGTGACGCCCGACAATCTGGGGCCCGTTACGGTGCGAGCGCACGTCAGCGCCGACGGCCTTCGGGTCGAACTGTTTGCCCCCAACGATTTTGGACGCGAGGCCATCCGAGCGATCCTGCCGGAGCTGCGGCGGGATCTCGCCGGGGGCGGGTTGAGCGCGCACCTTGACCTCTCGTCTGACAGCCGGCCGGCCGACCCGCGCGACGGTGACGCCGGGCGAGATCGCCGCGCCCCCGCACCAACACCTGTCCTCGCCGAACGTCAGACCGAAGAAGGCCGCCAGCACGCACGGATGCAGGGAACGTCATCAACCATCGACGTGATGGCCTGAGAAAAGGAGTATTCCCATGACAATTGACACCATTTCAGGCAACATAACCACGGCGGTGCCCACGCTGGCTGCCAGCGGCATGTACTCCACCTCGGCAAACCGAACACCCAAGCAGAGCATGGACTCCGAGGTGTTCATGTCACTGCTGGTCACCCAGTTGCGTAATCAGGACCCCAGCTCTCCGATGGACACCAATCAGATGATCTCGCAGACCACACAGCTGGCCATGATGGAGAAGATGACCGAGCTGGCGACCACGGGGCAGGAAGACTTCTCGCTGCAGATGCGCATCGCTGCCGCCGCCATCGTCGGTAAGGACGTCACATACACGGGTCAGGACGGAAAGGTCATCACAGGCGTTGCCAGCGCTGTGTCCTTCGCCGGCCCGGTACCGCAAGTCACCGTCGGCGGGGTAGAGGTATCCCTCGATGTCATTTCTGGCATCACCAACAAGGCCGCATAACCGCTGTGAACTTCACCCATCGACTTTCTTCAGCTCCACCAACTTATCTTTCTCACTAACCGAAAGGCAGCATCCCATGCTTCGCTCCCTGTACTCCGGAATCTCTGGCCTTCGTTCACACCAAACGATGCTCGACGTGACCGGCAACAACATCGCCAACGTAAACACGACGGCGTTCAAGGCATCGGCCACCCAGTTTCAAGACACCCTTTCCCAGCTGACGCAGGGTGCAGGCGGACCCCAAGCGCAGGTTGGTGGCACAAACCCGGCGCAGATCGGCCTTGGCGTTCAGGTTGCCGGAATCTCTACAAACTTCGCGCAGGGATCGGCGCAGGCTACCGGCCGAGCGACCGACATCATGATCTCCGGTGACGGGTTCTTCGTTACCCAGCTCGGTGGGGAGACACTGTACACGCGCGCAGGCTCCTTCGACTTCGACGCCGCGGGCCGCCTGGTCTCCCCGGATGGAGCCATCGTGCAGGGGTGGAGCGCCGTCAACGGCCAGGTTGTCGAGGGAGGAATCGTCGGTAACATCACCCTGCCGCTGGAAGCGGTGGCGCCGGCCGCCGCAACACAGAACGCAGTACTCGGGGGAAACCTGCCATCCGACGCCGCCGCGGGCACCGAGCTGGTGCGCGACGTGCAAGTCTTCGACGCATCGGGCCAGGCTCGCACGCTGAGCTTGACCTTCACGAAGACGGCCGCCGGATGGGATGTCGTTGGCAAAGACGGCGCCGAAACCAGCGCACCCGTTTCACTAACGTTCGAAAATGGTGCACTGACAACGACACCCGTGCCGGCTCCCGTTGTCGGTAACGTCACGGTCGACCTCTCGAAGATCACCGGTTTCGCGGACCTGACTACGGTATCCGTCACCAGCCAGGATGGACGCGATGCGGGAACGCTCGAGTCCTTCACCCTGTCGAAGGACGGCACCCTTGTCGGATCTTTCAGCAATGGCACCTCTGAAGCCATCGGACGCATCGTGCTCGCAACCTTCGTCAACCCTGGAGGCCTTGAGAAGGCGGGCTCGTCGTCGTACCGGGCAACATTCAACTCCGGTCAGGCAGAAGTTGGCGCGCCCGGCGCGGCCGGCCTCGGTTCACTCACCAGCGGCGCTCTCGAGATGTCGAACGTCGACCTGTCGCAGGAGTTCACTAACCTGATCGTCGCCCAGCGCGGCTTCCAAGCCAACGCACGCATCATCACCACGTCCGATGAGGTTCTCCAGGAGCTCACCAACCTGAAGCGTTAGCACTTGGGCTGGCGGTGGCGCCACGTGCTGGCGTATTTCTCTTCTCGCTGGTTACTGCAGCGGGCGCGCGGGTGATCACTTACTCGTACGCCCGCTCGCTCGCACGGCGATCGCCTTGCACCGCGCCAGAAGAACACGCTGCGCCACAACGACGTCGGACGCGGACTCTCGGCTACTCCTAACGCATCGTTACGAGTAGCCGATAGTTCCTATTGATAGCCCAGGACGGGCTTGCATGTCAGACCTATGGATGGGCACGATGATCGTTGTAACGCGACTTAATGACAGTCAGTTCGCGATAAATCCTGACCTCATCGAGCGGATACACGCAAACCCCGACACCACTCTCGTGATGGTGGATGGCGCGAAATACATTGTCACCGAATCGATGGCCGATGTTATCGAACGTATCGCCCATTACCGCGCCCGCGTCATTGCGCTCACGCACGAACTTTCCGCCGGAGGCTTCACCCACGGCGCGCGGCCTCTTGGCCTGGTCGCACAGGTAGACCCGGCGGACGCGGATGACGCGGCTGCGACCGAACCAGATAACACTGTGCAGCTGCGCCCAAGGAAGATGTAATGGATCCCGCAACAATTATTGGAATCCTCATTGCCTTCGGCGCTCTCCTGGCGATGATGATCATGGAGGGCGCCGACCCGTCCTCCATCCTCCTGCCCGCCCCAATGATTCTCGTCTTTGGGGCCACGATTGCGGTGGGGATTGCAAGCGCCACTATCAAAGATGTTGTCCTCGCGGTCAAGGCGCTGCCAAGCGCCTTTCTCGGCAAGGTTGCCAAACCTCAGGTCGTCATCGACCAGATGGTGGAAATCGCCGAGATTGCCCGGCGTGAAGGCCTTCTTCGCCTTGAGCAGGAGGCGGATACTATCGATGATCCTTTCGTCAAGAACGCGCTTCAAAACATTGCCGACGGGATGGATGCGGAGGAGCTTGCGGTCCTCCTCGAAGACAAAATTTCCACCTATGAGCGCTCCAAAAAGACGGCCAGCAAGTTCTACGCCTCGATGGGTGGCTATGCGCCGACGATCGGCATCATCGGAACCGTTGTTTCCCTAACGCATGTGCTCGAGAACCTCTCAAATCCGGATGAACTTGGTCATATGATCGCCGCAGCCTTCGTTGCCACCTTGTGGGGAGTGTTGTCAGCGAACTTCATGTGGTTGCCGATAGCCGGGAGGCTCAGCCGGCTCGCCGAACTCGATGTGCAACGCATGACGTTAGCCATGGAGGGTCTACTTGCAGTGCAGGCGGGCAGCCAACCTCGAGTTCTGGGCGAACGGCTGTGGGCGCTTGTTCCCGATGCGGATGTGCCTAAGTCGCCGAAGGCACCCAAGCTGTCGAAGGCGGCATGAGCAGCCGCCGCCGGCGCGGCAAGACCGACCACGCCGAGGAAGAGCACGTCGACGAACGCTGGCTCGTTTCCTATGCGGACATGATCACGGTGCTGATGTGCCTGTTCATTGTGCTCTTCGCGATGTCATCGGTCGACCAACAGAAGTTCGACAAGCTCCGGAACTCGCTCGCCACAGGTTTCGGCACAGAAGAGATGGGTGCCATCGATACTGCTGAAGGCATTGTTGTCCCCGCTGATCGGATGGACGAGAACGGCGACAGTCTCGAGGAGACCGCCGCACTGTCGGACATGGACCTGGCGATCCAGGAGGTCGACAAGCTGGAGGCGCTTCGCCAGCAGATTCGCGTGAACCTGCAAGCGCGAGGCCTTGAGCACACCGTTCAATTTCAGTTGGATGAGCGTGGCCTCACGATCCGCCTCGCCGGATCGGAAACATTCTTTGAAGTAAACCGAACCGAACTGGTGGGCGTCGCGCCGCAGGTGCTCGAATCGGTTGCACCGGTTTTGGCCACCACAAACTATGAAGTTTCCGTTGAAGGCCACGCCGATTCACGGCAGTCTGTCTACCCTTTTGTCACAAACTGGGAACTGTCCTCAGGCCGTGCGGCGCAGGTGGTGCGCAGGCTCATCGAGCTCGGTGGCACCGGCCCCGATCGTATTGCGGCGGTCGGCTTCGGCTCTGCTCGTCCGATGTCGGCGGGAACGGCGCCGGCAGATCTGGCCTCCAATCGTCGGGTGGACATCGTCGCGCTCTCCGATCAACCCGAATCGGTGCGCGCCCTCATGCCTGAAGTGCTTGAGAAGGGACTGCAACTGCCGTAGCCGCGATGAGATAGGTGGTGGTGGCTACTAACCGCAGGTAGCGGGTAGCCGATAGTTCTTTGCGTGACGGTCCAGGAACAAGTGATACTCGGCGTGCCCGCTAAGCAGGGCGCGATAGTCGAGCCATATGACTTCCGTCGTCCCACGACGCTGGCCCGGGAACACTCGCGCGTTCTCGAGCTCGCTTTCGAAACTTTCGCCCGCCAGTGGGGAACCCAGCTCACCGCTAAAGTGCGGGTCGTCTCGCAGGTGTCTTGCAACCAGGTCGTCATGCAGACCTATGACGAGTACGCTTCCGGCCTCCCCTCCACCACCGCCATGGTTTTGTGCACCCTGGAGGGTGTTGCATCCAAGGCTGTCATTCAATTCCCTGCGGCATCGGCGCTCACCTGGATTAGCTACATGCTGGGCGGCAACCGCGCGCAAGTCAGCCCTGAGCGCAAGTTCACGCAAATAGAGCAAGCGCTGGTGCGTCGTCTTATGGATGATGCCCTGGAGGATCTGCGTTACTCCTTGGGGACCGTGCTGGTAGACGCCATCGCTGTGGACGCCATTCAGTACAACTCCCAGTTCGCTCAGGCTGCGGCAACTTCGGACCTGATGATTGTTGCCTCGTTCGGCATTCGTGTCGGCGACAGCACGACGTCGGCAACGCTCGCGATTCCTGCTGAAGTGCTGCTTCCGCAGCTGGGCGAAGCCAACCCGACCAGCGACGTCGGTAACGCTCGCCAACTGATCATTGCCCAGCTGGCGTCAGTTCCGGTGGAAGTTTCGCTGCGACTCGCCCCGGCCATGGTTCGGCCCAGTCGGATCCTGGGGCTGGCCGTCGGCGATGTTCTGTCGATACCGCATCCGCAACACCGCCCGCTTGATGTCGCCGTCGATGGTCTGCCCCTAGCGCGTGCCGCTGTGGGGTCCCATGGTGCACGCCTCGCCTGTGTCGTTGTATCTACTGAGGAGAAACCGTGAGAACCACCGTGAATGACGTGAACGTCGAAGCTGCCGAGGCCTTAACCGCCCTTCTTCCGAGCGCGAAACCACTCACCGCGGAACCACTCCAGGGGGAGCTTCCGGCTGGGCTGGGGGCTGCGGTGGTAGCAAACTTCGTGGGCGAGACTTCCGCCGACCTGGCCGTCGCCCTACTGGACTCTGACGCCATGACTGTTGCCGGCGGAACCGACTCAGCGATTGTTTCGCTCATTGACGTGCTGCGGCCAGCCCTGGAAAGCGCCGCCGCGACACTGGGCTCCGGCGTGTTGGGTGATGCCCGGCAAGAGGATGCCAGCGCACTGTTCGCCGACGACGACACTGTCGTTTTTGTGCTCATGAATGGCCGTGCTACGGCCGGCTGGTTCGCCATGCGCGTGCGGCAAAACGGCGTGGTCACCGGCCCTGCTGCTTCTGTCTCCCAGGAGTCAATGGCAGGCAAGCTCGGGCGCATCAATAACGTGGAAATGGCTCTCACGGTGGAAATCGGGCGCACCCGCATGTCGGTGCGCGACGTGCTCGCCCTTGAGCCGGGAGCCGTCATCGAGCTCGACCGCTCCGCCGGAGCTCCCGCCGATGTTCTCCTCAACGGACGCCTGATCGCTCACGGGGAAATCGTCGTCATCGATCAGGACTACGCTGTGCGCATCACCAAGATTCTCGACGTCACAGAGGGTCTCGCCTAACAGTGGATTCCCTCTTTCTTGCACTGCGAGTAATCCTGTCCCTGGCCGTGGTGCTGGGTCTTTTGTGGATGCTGCAGCGCAAGCTGGGTCGCGGGGCAGGCGTTGCGGGAAGCGCGAAGCTGATGACCGTTGTCACGCGTCAAGTTATCTCCCCGAAAGCATCCGTGGTGATGCTGGATGTTGAGGGCACGCGTTTTCTGCTGGGCGTGACCGAGCAGTCAGTCACGGTGATCAACACTGCGCTAGCGCCCGTCGCTGCACCCGAAGCCGTCGCAACGAACTCCGGTGCCGATTTTGCTCAAGTCATGGTTGAAACTGGTGCAACCGGGGGGGCGAACGATCCCATCCGGCTGCGCCCGAGGCGGGCCCCAGGTGCCCTGGATGGCTCGCTTCTGTCCGGCGAAACGTGGAAGCGCACCGCTGCAGCATTTCGGCAGGCGAGGTGAAGAGCGCTGCCATGGCAACGCGCACAGGGAGACTGCCTCGCCTGGTGGCCATGGCCGTGCTGGCACTGCTCATCGTGGCGGCAATTGTCATGCTGAGTGCATCCGCAGGTCATGCCGCCCCGATCGACCCGGTACAGCCTTCGGATCCCAGCGATCCCGATAGTACGGGCGGTGATGGCCTGCGGGTTGAGATAAACGGCCCCAATGGCACCCCTTCCTCTGCCATCGTTACGCTGATCGGTATCACGCTGCTTTCGGTCGCGCCGGCGCTGCTGCTGATGATGACTTCGTTTACCAAAATCTTCGTCGTTCTTGCGATGACGCGAAACGCGCTGGCGCTGCCATCCATCCCACCGAACCAGGTGCTTGCCGGACTCGCCCTTTTTCTGTCCCTGTTCATCATGTCGCCGATTCTCGCCGACGTGAACGAGCTGGGAGTGCAGCCATACCTTGACGGGAATATGACATTCTCAGGCGCCGTGGATGCAGCATCCGGGCCCCTGCGGGCGTTCATGCTGGCGCACACCCGCGAAGAGGATCTAGCGCTGATGACCCGCGCCGCTGATGCACCCAACCCGGCCAGCCCCGAAGCGGTACCGATACTGACCCTCATCCCGGCGTTTATGATCTCGGAGCTTCGCGCCGCGTTCATCATCGGTTTCGTCATCTTTATCCCGTTCCTTGTCATCGACCTCGTCGTCTCTGCCGCCCTGATGTCCATGGGCATGATGATGCTGCCACCGGTGATGATCTCGCTTCCGTTCAAGATTTTGCTTTTTGTTTTGGTTGACGGGTGGGGCCTAATCATCACCTCACTTGTGCAGAGTTATCAGGTCAGCTGATGGATGCTAACGCCGTACTCGATATCGGAATGCAGGCGCTCATCGTGGCGGCGAAGCTTTCTGCGCCCATTCTGATCACCGCGCTCGTGGTGGGTTTCGCTATCTCGCTGCTGCAGTCGATTACGCAAATTCAGGAAGTGACGCTGTCTTTCGTGCCGAAGGCCGTCGCCGTTTCCTTGGCGCTGCTTGTCAGCGGCCATTGGATGATTTCCGAACTGGTCACGTTCACCAACGACCTGTTCGAGAAGATTCCGTCCCTCCTCGGTGGGGGGTGACATGGAGATCACGCTCGCCCTCGGCTGGCTGGAGGCGGTCATGCTCGCCGGGGTGCGCATGACGGCGTTCCTCTTCGTTGCTCCACCGTTCTCGTACAACGCCTTCCCCAAGCGGGTGAAGGCGATGTTAGGAATCGGCCTAGCCCTTGCCGTCTCACCTCAGGTTGTGCCGGTCTACGAGAGCCTTGACACGGCTAGCTACTTCGGAGCTCTTGTGCTGGAGATCGTGGTCGGCGCCGCCCTCGGGTTTCTCGTGCTCATTGTCTTCTCTGCGGTACAGTCCGCCGGCAACCTGATCGACATGTTCGGCGGGTTCCAGATGGCTCAGGGCTTCGACCCGCAGTCCATGATCAACGGCGCCCAATTCGCCCGATTGTTCCACCTGACCGCGCTGGCACTGCTCTTCGCCTCCGGAGGTTACCAACTGATCATTGGCGGACTGGTCCGTTCGTTCACTGCGTTGCCGGTCGCGGGCGGCATCAACTTGGCAGCATCCGCTGAGGTCATGATCGAAAGTGTTAGCCAGATGTTTCTGGCGTCGGTGCAGATCGCCGGACCGCTGCTCATCGTCCTTTTTCTGGCGGATGCTGGGCTCGGACTGCTCACTCGCGTAGCGCCGGCGCTCAACGCCTTCGCCCTCGGCTTCCCTCTCAAAATTTTCCTGACGCTCGCCCTTGCCGGTATTGTCTTCGTCGCCTTGCCCTCCATTGTGTCTGCTCTCACCGGCGAGGCCGTTGGCCTGCTCACGGGGGTGAGGTGATGCCAGAACCAGATTCCGGCGAACGCACAGAGGACGCCACCCAGAAGCGGATGAAGGATGTCCGCAGCAAGGGCCAGCTGTCCCGGTCGCAGGACCTTACCGCGTGGCTTGGCGTCGGTGCCGCGGCCATCATGTTGCCGGCGACGATCAGTTTGGGTGCTGCCGCTGCAACCGACCAACTTTTCACCGTCGGAATCATCGCCTCGAACCCTGACCCTGTTCTGGCGGTTCAGGCACTCACTGATGGGATGGGCTCCATCATTGCGATCACCTCGCCGCTTCTGCTGGTCGTGGTGATCGCTGTGCTCGCCGGAGCGGCCATTCAGGGTGGGGTGCACTTTAAAAAGTTCACCGGCAAGTTCGAACAATTCAACATGGTCAGTGGCATGAAGCGTGTCTTTGGCACGCAAGCGCTGTGGGAGGGCGTGAAAACGCTGCTCAAAACGGGTGTCGTCGGACTAGTTCTCTACTCGGTCGTCCAGGGCCTCACCCCCGTGCTGATGACTGCGGGCGGACTCTCCGTCGCAGCGCTGCTGGATGCTGCCGGCGGCGGCGTTGCGGCGTTACTGCAAGCCGCCGTCATAGCTGGCCTGGTGCTGGCAGTTGCAGACCTCTTCGTTGTGATGAAACGCAACCGCAAGAAGACGCGCATGACCAAGAAGGAGGTCAAAGATGAGAACAAGAATTCCGACGGCGACCCGCTGGTCAAGTCGCAGCGTCGTTCCCGTCAGCTGTCGATGAGCCGTAACCGGATGATAGCTGCCGTCGCGCATGCCGACGTCGTGCTGGTCAACCCGACACACGTCGCCGTTGCGCTCAAATATGAGCCAGGCAGGTCGGCGCCACGCGTTGTCGCCAAGGGAGCCGGCCCGATCGCGGCACGCATCCGTGAACAGGCGGAGGCTGACCGGGTGCCGATGGTGCGGGACATCCCTCTGGCACGCGCTCTGCATGCGGCTTGTGAGCTGGGCGAAGAAATCCCGGCCGAGCTGTACAGCGCCGTCGCTCGCGTCCTCGCGTTCGTGATGGCGCTCAAAGCCCGTGGAGCCGCGCAAGGCGTCCACAGCATGGCCTCAACTTCACTTCCCGTTGGAGGGCACTGATGTTACAGAACTTCGCAAAATTCGCTGTCCCCATCGGGGTCGTCGGCATCATCATGCTGCTGGTTGTGCCGATTCCGGCCGGGCTGCTAGATGTTCTGATAATTGTGAGCATCTTATTTGCTTTGGTGATTCTGCTGACCACAATGTTCGTGAAGAAGCCCCTAGACTTCTCGGTCTTCCCCTCGCTGCTTTTGGTCGCCACGCTCTTCCGGCTCGGCCTGAACGTCGCATCCACACGGCTGGTGCTGGGTGAGGGCTATGCCGGCCAAGTCATTGAAGCCTTCGGTCATGTCGCCGTCGGCGGTTCGATCATCATCGGCTCGGTGATCTTCCTCATCCTGGTTGTCATCCAGTTCGTGGTGGTCACCAAAGGCGCCGAGCGTGTTGCTGAAGTCGGTGCGCGCTTCACTCTCGACGCGATGCCTGGCAAGCAGATGGCGATTGATGCTGACCTCAACGCTGGTCTGATCACAGACGTGCAGGCACGCGAGCGGCGGGCAGAGGTCTCCGCTGAAGCGGACTTCTACGGCGCGATGGACGGAGCATCCAAGTTTGTCAAGGGTGACGCTATCGCCGGAATCATCATCATCATCATCAACCTTGTCGGTGGTGTCGCCATCGGCATGCTGCAGCGCGGCATGGAGATCGGTGAAGCGCTCAACACATACGCCCTGTTGACCATCGGCGACGGCCTGGTCACCCAAATCCCCGCCCTGCTCATGGCGGTCTCCACCGGCATGATCGTCACCCGTTCGAATGCTGAATCCGACATGGGTACCACCGCATCCGCTCAGCTCACACAGTCTCGGGTGGCACTGATGATCGCCGGCGTCGCCGCCATCGTGATGGGTTTCATCCCGGGCATGCCGATCATCCCATTCGTGCTGGTAGGTGTTTTCCTTATCATTGCGGCGCAACGAATCAAGGCTGCCGAGGCCCGCCAAAAAGTGTCAGACGCGGCTGTAGAAGAAGGGGCCAATGCCACACCTTCCGAAACCACTGAGGCGCTGATAGAGCAGATGCGCGTGCATGCTCTGGAAATCATGCTGGCACCCGATCTCGTGGACATCGTCTCCGACGCCTCCGATGACCTCCTCGCCCGTGTTCGCGCGTTGCGCCGCAAGATCGCCATGGAGCTCGGCGTCGTCGTGCCACCGGTGCGCACGAGGGACAGCATCGAGCTTCCATACTCGACTTACGTCATCCGCATCGCCGGTGTCGAAGCCGGTCGGGGTATTGCGCCCGCAGGCAAAGTTTTGGCTCTCGGAGATGCGCTGGAGAGCCTCCCCGGCAGCGTAACGGTCGAACCCGTCTTCGGATTAGCGGGCAAATGGGTTCCCAGTGAACTGCGTCACAGTGCAGAAATGACCGGGGCGACAGTCATTGATCGTGTCTCCGTCGTGGTCACGCACCTGTCGTCAATCATCATGAATAACGCGGCAAGATTACTCACTCGTGAGGACGTGCGCGTGCTCACCGAGGGCGTCAAGCAGGTTAACCCGGCAGCGGTCGATGAGCTGACCCCGTCCCTCATCACTTTGGCCGAGGTGCAGCGGGTTCTGCAGGGGCTGCTCCTGGAGCAGATTCCCATAAACGACTTGCCCCGTATCTATGAGGCGCTGTCGCTGCGCGCGAAAGTATCGGCCGAGCCGGAAGGGCTCATCGAGGCTGCCCGGCAGGCGCTAGGCCCCGCCCTGATCTCACGTCACCTCGACGGACAGACGTTACGTGTCATCATGATCGACCCCTTGCTTGAGCAGGCGATGCTCGAGGGAATGCGCCCGTCCGAGCACGGAACACAGATCTTGATGAACCAGAACAGCCTGGAAGCGCTCCTCGCCTCCGTCAAAGAGTGTCTGAGCAGGGTAGAGTCCAACGGGCTGTCTGCCGTTCTTGTCTGTGCTCCGGCACTGCGGCCAGCCATCCGGCGCCTCGTTTCGGCACAGGTTGGTGGCCTCCCGGTGCTCTCATATCAAGAAGTGACCGCCGCTAACGTGAACATCGAAACCGTGGGGGTGGTTCGTGTCTCCGAGTCGATTTCAGCTTGAGGGTGCGTCGCTTGACGAACTGAATGCCAGAGTTGTGAACGAGTATGGTCCGCACGCAAAGATCGTGGCGGCCGAAGTGGTGACGACGGGGGGCATCCAGGGTTTCTTCGCCCAGCGGCACTTCGAGGTGACCGTCGAGGTTCCGGACGGATCCGCCCAAGACGCACATGCCTTCGACTTGCCGGCCCGTGCCGGTATTGCTGCGCTGCTTGACGGTGCGGATGAAGCCGAAGCCAGCTTCACGGCGGGAGGCGGCCCCAGACTCTCCACTGCATCCCTTGACTTCGCCACGATCATGGCCGACCTGACCTTCAACACCGCCACAACGCCAGATCCAATCACGCCTCGCGGGCCGGGCCCGCTGCGGGAGGCGGGCGACCTGGTCGTTATCGTCGGACTTGGCGACGATCCGTTGCGCGTTGCGCGCGCCATGGCGGCACCCGGAGGGTCGCTTCGCATCGCCGGCGAGCTGGCCTTCGACGGGGTCCCGCGCGACGGCATTGCCCGGGTCGAGGATCGGCGCACCACGCTGGCCGCACGGGCGGAAGGTGTTGAACGGGGTCACAGCACTTTCGTTGCGTTTGGGTTGACCCGAGATGGGCGTCACAGTGGTGGGTTGGGGACCTTGGCCAAGCTTCATGCTGACCAGATCTGGGTCGCAGTGGACGCCGGTCGCAAGCAGGAGGATAGTGCTCGCTGGGTGCGCACCATACAGACCGCTGTCCACGTTGACGGTATCGCCGTGATCGGCAGCGACGCCACCGCGACCCCCGAAACGGTGCACGAACTCGCAATTCCCGTCGGCTGGGTGGAGAGCGTGTCGCTAGGCTGAACTGATGCTGGTTCTTACGCGTAAGCCGGGGGAGCGAATCCTTATTGGCGATGACATCGTCATCACTATCCTCGACTCGCGTGGCGACGGCATCCGTATTGGCATCGACGCGCCACGCGGGGTCAAAATCCAGCGCGAAGAAGTTCTAAGAGCCGTCACCGAAGCGAATATGGCCGCAGCAAAAGCAGACTCGCAGGCGGAGGATCAGCTGAAGGCTGCCCTCGGCTTGACCCTTGGCGGCTCGGCGCCGCTGGCGCCACCATCGGCGCCGCAGTAGTTTCACTTGGTGACAGGTACCCTCATTCTGGCCGCGCTACCCGTGAGCGGGCGACCCCAACTGTGAGGGGTAGGGCGTCCGCCACGCCGCAGGTGGGGCCGGATCGGCCGTGTGGCAATAACGACCCATACCGCTCCGCATAGAGTTCTTCTATGCGGAACCCCGAAATTCAACGGAAGCCTCCTTATCCGTTGGCGTCCGTTGATAATGCGCTCAAATTGCTGCAGCTCCTGCGCGACACAGGAACACTGCGGCTTAAAGACGCCGCAGCCGAACTTGGTGTTGCGCCGTCAACCGCTCACCGACTGCTGGCCATGCTGATTTACCGCGGTTTCGCCATCCAGGATGACAGCCGCAATTATGTGTCCGGTGCCGCTATGGGTGAGGGTCCGGCGGGTCTCAGCAGCACGAGGCAGCTGCGCCTCCTCGCCCAACCTCACCTTGAGATGCTGGCCGGTCAGCTCAATGAAACAGCCAACCTCGTCATCCGGGTGGGGGTTAAGGTGCGGTTTCTCTCAACGGTGGAAGGCACCAATCTGCTGCGCGTTGGGGATCGGCGCGGTGCCATTCTTCCCGCCCATACCTCTTCCAGCGGCAAGGCGATATTGGCGGAGCTGCCGGCAGACTCGCTCGCAAAGCTCTTCCGCAGCCAGCTCCATGAAGAGCTTGCCGAAACGGAGTATCGCGCATTGCTGAAGGAATTGGAGCAAGTTCGCCAACACGGGTTCGCCACCAACTATGAAGGAACCGAGGAGGGGGTCAGTGCGCTCGGCGCGGCGATTCATGATGGCAGCGGCCGGGCTGTCGCGGCGATTTCGGTGGCAACTCCCGTGAACCGCTTCCAGAAGTTGGTGGCCGACAACCTTGTCGCTGCTGTTTTGGACGCGGCCACGCAGATCGAAGTTGACCTGTCTTCCCATCCGATCGAACTTTAACGACGACCCGCGATGAGGCTCTGGTCGGTGCATCCGCGCTACCTCGACCGCCAGGCGCTGGTAGCTTGCTGGCGTGAAGGGCTCCTGGCTCAGGCGGTCATCAGCAAGTCCAGTGGTGGGTACAGCAACCACCCTCAGCTGCAGCGCTTTCGGGCGTGTGATCGACCCCTCGACTCGCTGGGCGCCTACCTCTCTGGCATCGTCAGCGAGGCCGATGCCCGCGGCTACCGTTTCGCCCGCGAGAAAATCCGCGGCTTCGGTGAGGTGCCGCCAATCGCCCTGCACTCAGGCCAGCTCGCGTTCGAGTGGGCCCACCTTTTGGTTAAGGTACAGGCGCGTAGTGCGCCATGGTATGCAAGGATCGCTGCCATCGAGGATCCGGATGCGCATCCGTTGTTCCGTGTCGTCCCCGGGCCGATTGAGCTTTGGGAGCGTCCCCGCTAAAGAGGCGCAAAGAATTTTTTAGCCCCCAATAAGTTTCGTATACCGAATTGTCGACGTAATACGCACCCAAGGACTATAGTTCTGAGGCATAGGCACGTGGGGTAACACCGCGTCCAGGCGATATCGTCGGCGCGCCGGCAGGCTTTGACGTAGGCGACTCACCATGGATGAAGGCGGGCCGCGGAACGCTGCACCGAAACACCAGAACGGGCGGTAGATCATCGATAACAATCTTTACGAATATGAACCCATCATTGATCGCCCAGCCCTTGAATGGCCAGGGGGCAAGCGGGTCGCCTTCTATGTCGGCTTGAACATCGAGCATTTCCACGTTGGTAAGCCTGCGACGTCGATATCTACCGGCACCGCTGGGTTGACGCCGGACCCGCTGAACTATGGGTGGCGCGACTATGGGCTCCGAGTGGGCATTTGGCGCACAATCGAGACCCTCGATCGCCATGGTGTGCTCCCTAGTGTTCTCCTCAATGCAGAGGTTTGCACCCGTTACCCACAAGTGATTACCGCGGGACGAGAGAGAGGCTGGAGCTGGCTCGCTCATGGTCTGAGCAATTCGATTCTGCACACGGGAATGACCAGCGAAGATGAGACTGCGCAGCTGACGGAGATCATCGACACGATAGCGGCGCATACGGGAGCACGGCCGAAAGGTTGGCTAGGCCCAGCTCTCACGGAGACCTTCAACACCCCGTCGATCCTGGCTGAGCTGGGCATCGAATATCTTCTGGACTGGTGTGCTGATGATCAGCCCTTCCACCTGAATGTTCCCGGTCTCATCAGTGTCCCGTACTCAATAGAAGTTAATGACGTCAGAATGTTGGCCAGCACGGTGAGCGGTGCCGACTTTCTCCAACTGGTCATCGACCAATATGCGCAACTGAGCAAAGATTCGTTCGGCAGCGGTCGAGTGATGGCATTGGCACTGCACCCATTCATCATTGGTCAACCCTTCCGAAATAAGTACCTTGACCTGGCACTGGAGTTCATCACCAGCCAACCCGACGTGTGGTTGACGACCAGTGACGAGATTGCAGCACACTTTCGCAACACAGTTCCCGCCCACTAGTACAGCGGCGCAGATCGTCGCCCCGATATGGCTCAAACGTAAGGATCAACATGAAATCATGGCGCAATGTTATGTCGGATGAGGCTTATGCCTCTTTTGACACGTCACCAGCGGACCCCACCACCGTGGGACGGCGCCCCGCGCTTCTTGTCATCGATGTGGTAACGGCGTTCCTCGGCGACGAAGGAGTTTCGATGCAAGAATCGGTCGCGCGGTGGCCTTTGAGTTGCGGGCCGACTGGTTGGGCGGCAGTTCCCAAAGTTCAGGCGCTCATTGAAATGGCCCGACGCCAGGGCTTTCCCGTGATCTACACGACAGGGGACCCCGGGGCGCTGGGCGGTGCTCTCAAGACGGTCATAGATGGCAGGGAGTCGGCACGGGCCGAGGTAGCAGAAATACCCGATGTCATCGCGCCCCTGCAGGGAGAATCGGTAGTTTCTAAGGGGCGCCCGAGCGCCTTCTTCGGCACCCCGTTGACTGCTCAGCTGATCAAGCTGGGTGTTGATTCTCTGATCGTCTGTGGGTGCACCACATCGGGCTGCGTCAGAGCAACGGTCGTGGATGGACATTCTTTGGGCTGGCCAGTTCTTGTTGCCGAAGATGCAACATTCGATCGTGCCCAATTGAGCCACGACGTGAGCCTGTTCGAAATGAACGCCAAATATGCACAAGTGGCCACAGTAAGCGAAATAACCTCCGCATTTTCCAGCTAAACCACAGCAGCGCAGTAGTATGCAATTTGTTCGCTTATCGAAAGTTTTTTGAGTCTCGCCAGTGCATTTACGCCACAAGAGGAGTGACATGAAGTCCGTAGTTTTAGGTATAGCAACACTGTCGGTGCTGGCCTTAACAGCCTGCTCGACGCCCGCAGCCGGCGACAGCCCGTCAGAGCCGACCGGCAACAATGGCGCGCTGACTAAGGTCACCGCGGGGGTCATCCCGATTGTTGATTCTGCGCCAGTCTGGCTCGGTAAGTCGAAAGGGTTCTTCGAAGACGAGGGCATCGATCTCGATATTCAAACGGGTTCTGGTGGCGGCGCCCTCCTGCCGGGAGTGGTTGCAGGCAGCTTCGACTTCGGCATGGGTACAACTGTCTCGGTCCTTCTGGCCCGAGACAAAGGCTTAGGAATAGAATTCGT
>JAODMI010000130.1 GCA_025464755.1 Homoserinimonas sp. | reverse complement strand
CGGCGACGAGTATGACCGCAGCGATGACAGCACTTTGCACGGCCACTGATATGCCAGCGGCAGCGGCTACGGCAGCCGCACCGGCACCAAGCATCGTGCCGAAACTGAAGAAGGCGTGGAACACCGGCATGATGCTCTTGCCCAGCACGCGTTCGTTGACGGCCCCAGACAGGTTCATGGCCACATCGCACAGAGACATCACCGCTCCAAAAATGGCAAGACCGACGAATGCGGCAGCAAAGTTGTGGAGGACGGAGATTCCGACGCCCGCAGTGGCCAGCCCCAGCGGACCAAACACCAGGCACCACTTCATGATCTTTCGCGTTCCAAACCAGGAGATGACATGGCTTGAGGCGATCAGCCCGGTGATCGAGCCGATCGCGAGACCGAAGATGAGCACACCCAACTGGTCGGTGCGGATGCTCAAATCTTCTTTCACGGATGGAGTGCGGGCCATCAGGCTGGCGATCCCCATACCGCAGGCGGCGAAGATGACGAAGACGGCGTTACGCCAACCGAGCACCTGAGCCCTGCTTAGGCCGCCGGGGTACACCGCGATCGACATCCTGCAAGCCTAAGTCGAACGTGTCGCGCCCGTCACGATCCACCGTGTTCCGCGCGCGCGAATGCCGAGAGTCAACGCGCGCGCACCGATGTAGCCGAAACCGAAGGCTACCCATAACCAGGTGAGGCTATTTTCGGGACGTGCCGTGTACAACCAGGCGAGTAACGGCAGGTACATCAGAAAGTTAAGCGCGCCCGTCATGGCGAGGTAGCGAGCGTCTCCCGCTCCTATGAGTACGCCATCAAGCACGAAAACGTAGCCGGCCAGCGGAACACCCAAGCTCATCACCAGCAGGACGGGTACCAAGGCGGACTGCGCATCGAAGTTGGATGTGAATATCGGCCCGGCAAATGGGGCGATTGCAGCAACCAAGATGCCCAGGATTGCGCCGCTGACCAGGCCATGCAGGATAAGCCGTCTGGTGATTTCAGCCACCCGGGTCACCTGGGACGCCCCCAAACCGTGACCGATCAGCGCCTGGCCGGCAATGGCGAGCGCGTCCAGGATGAAGGCGAGGGTGAAGAAAATGGTCATGGCGATCTGCAGGGTCGCCAGCTCGGTCACCCCGAATCCGGTAGCCACGAAGACGGTAGCGAGCATCGCGGCGCGCAGGCTGGCTGTTCGGGCCAGCAACCACCCTCCTGCCCTCGCGGCCCTGCGCACACCGGCCAGTCCTGGACGTAACGGTGCCCCGGTTGCCCGGGCCGCGCGTACTGCCATGACCAGGTAGACAGTTGCCATCGCCCATTGGGCCACCACGGTTCCGATGGCGGAACCGGCGATTCCCCAACCGAATCCGTAAATGAACACGACGTTCAGACCGGCGTTCAGGGCGAAACCTGACACCGCCACAACGAGCGGCGTCTTGGTGTCTTGTAAGCCGCGCAGGAGGCCTGTTGCCGCGATGACAAGCAACATCGCGGGGATTCCCCACAGCGACGCGTGCAGGTAGGTTTCCGCAGCATCGGCGACTTCGGGGGTGGCCCCGAAGAGGCCGATCAGCCATCCGGTCGTCGGGAGGCCGACGAAAATCAGCGTCACGCCGATCAGCAGGGCCAGCCACAGGCCGTCGATTCCGGCACGAATCGCACCGGTGTGGTCCCCCGCCCCTAGCTTGCGGGCAACAGCCGGAGTTGTGGAGTAGGCCAAGAACACGAGGAGACCGATGACGGTTTGCAGGATCGCGCCAGCGATGCCCAGGCCTGCAAGCGGAACATCGCCGAGGTGTCCGATAAGAGCCGTGTCCGTCAGCAGGAAGAGCGGTTCAGCGACGAGCGCGCCGAACGCCGGCACGGCGAGGCGCAGGATGCTGCGATCGAGTGGTGTGGGAATGATTCGATTTTAGTGCGGGTGGCCAGTCATGCTCGCCCTTTAGGCTGGACGCATGATCGCCCAAACCAGTCTCGCTTCCGGAATCGACACTCACGAACTCGACCCGGACATTCGCCCGCAAGACGACCTTTTTCGTCACGTGAATGGCAAATGGATTGAGCGCACGCAAATCCCCTCCGACAAGGCAAGGTACGGCTCCTTCTATGTGCTCGCAGAGGAAGCGGAGAAGGCGGTGCGCGACATTATCGAGGAGGCCCAGAAAGCCGAACTGGGAACCGAGGAACGTAAGTTCGGCGACCTGTATGCGAGCTTTCTGGATGTTGACCGTATCGAAGCGCTGGGTAATGCCCCGCTGAAGCCGATGCTGGCAGAAGTGGATGCCATCGGCTCCGTCGCAGAGCTTCTGGCCACATTGGGGAGTCTGGAGCGCCAGGGCACGACAGGCCTCTTCCAGCTCTTCGTTGACAACGACCCGGGAAATCCTGAGCGGTACCTTGTCTTCCTCGAGCAAGGCGGCATCGGCCTCCCCGACGAGGCGTACTACCGTGAGGAGAAGTCGGCGGCGATACGCCAGAAATATCAAGAGTTTTTGGGGCGCATGCTGCGTCTCGCCGAACTGCCAGACGCGGATGGCAAAGCGGAAAGAGTTTTCACCCTCGAGACAGAGATCGCTGCACAGCACTGGGACAACGTGACCACGCGGGACAGCGAGGCAACGTACAACCTAACCTCGTGGTCGCAGCTGGTCTCCACCGACTCCACCGAAAAGCTTGCCGGATGGCTCGATGCGTTGAATCCGCCAGCCGGATCGCTGGACGAACTGGTTGTACGGGAGCCTAGCTTCGTCTCCGGTGTGACCGCCCTGTTTACGGAGGATCGCCTAGAAAGCTGGAAAGACTGGCTGCGCTGGCAGGTCATCCGGTCTTTCTCTTCCTACCTGTCAGCCGACTTCGTCGACACCAGCTTCGAGTTCTACGGAAAGACTCTTACGGGTACGCCGGAACTGCGCGCACGCTGGAAGCGTGGAGTGTCCCTGGTCGAGGGGTCTCTGGGCGAAGCGGTCGGACGGATATACGTCGAGCGGCACTTCTCGAAAACCGCTAAGCAAAGCATGGACGTCCTAGTGGAGAACCTGATTGCGGCCTATCGCCAGAGCATCAATACGCTGGGGTGGATGACGGACGAAACCCGCCGACGTGCCCTCGACAAGCTCGACAAGTTCACGCCGAAGATTGGGTTTCCGGTGAAATGGCGGGATTACTCGTCGTTGAGCATCGACCCGACAGACCTCATCGCCAATGTGCGGGCGACGAACGAGTTCGAGTTCCAGCGGGAACTCGGCAAAATCGGAAAACCACTGGATCGCGACGAATGGTTCATGACGCCGCAGACAATCAACGCCTACTACAACCCCGGCTTCAACGAGATCGTTTTTCCGGCAGCGATTTTGCAGGTTCCCTTCTTCGACGAAGATCGTGATGCCGCCGCAAACTACGGGGCAATCGGTGCCGTCATCGGGCATGAGCTCGGGCACGGGTTTGACGATCAGGGTTCCAAGTACGACGGCGACGGACGCCTTACCGACTGGTGGACCGCCGAGGATCGCAGTGCGTTCGAGAAGCTGACCGGTAACCTCATCGAACAGTTCAACGCTCTGGCCCCCCGGCAGGTGCCAGAGCATCGTGTGAACGGGGCTCTCACCATTGGCGAGAACATTGGCGATCTCGGTGGACTCGGCATTGCCTGGAAAGGGTACCTGCTGTCGTTGGCTGGTAACGAGCCGCCCGTCATCGAGGGGCTCACAGGCGCCCAGCGGTTCTTTCTTTCCTGGGCGCAGGCCTGGCAGCTGAAAGCGCGGGACGAGGAGGTCATTCGACTGCTGTCCATAGATCCCCACTCTCCCAACGAATTTCGCTGCAACCAGATCGTTCGCAACATCGACGAGTTCTACGATGCCTTTGGTGTGGTCAAGTCCGACAAGCTATGGCTTGACCCGGAAGATCGCGTCAGCATCTGGTGAAGTTTTTGCGTACAGACTGTCAGTCTGGGAGTTTGCTCCAAGCCGTTTAATGTGTGGTGACACTACGCTGGAGGAACCCATCTGGCGATTCGCTCACGAAGCGTCTCGAGAAACGGAGTAGCAAATGCGAGGCAAAATTCTTATCGTTGCTGGCCTGGCTGTCGGCTACGTGCTGGGCGCACGTGCTGGGCGCGGGCGTTACGAAGACATCAAGCGGGCCACAGACAAGTTCTGGAATGACCCCCGCGTGAAGTCACAGGTCGACAAAGTCGAGGACTTCGCAAAAGACAAGGCGCCGGAGGTCGTTGACTTCGTCACGGACAACGTGAAGAAGGTCGCATCCCAGGTCAAACCGAATCGCAAGAACGGCAATGGAACCAGCGCTGCCAGCTCATCAGAAAACGCTTCTGCGGGAAGCACGTCGAGCACGAGTACACCCGGCTCGGAGTAGTTTCTCCTCATGTCTGTGCCGAAAGCGGAATACGTACCGAATCCGGAGAAGAAACGGTCGCTGTTCGCCTTAATTGCTAATCTGCCCACGCTTGTGACAGAACTTGTCACCGCTGAGATAGAGCAGCTGAAGGCGGAGCTCCTCCGCAAGCTGAAGGCCCTGGGCCTTGGCGCGGCGTTCCTCGTCGGAGCGCTTGTCCTTGTTCTCTTCATGGTGGGCGTGCTCTTGACGGCGGCTATTCTGGCGCTCGCTCTTGTCATGCCGGGATGGTTGGCGGCGCTTCTTGTGGCGCTGGTGCTGCTCATCGGTGCTGCGGTGCTCGGACTGCTGGGATACCGCAAACTGAAGCTTGGAATGCCGCCGGTACCGAATGAATCAATGCAGAGCCTAAAAGCGGATGTAGACGTCGTTCGCGGCGTCGGAAAGTGAGCAAGCCATGAGCACGTCAGATCTGGGCGGTGCAGACGTCAAAGCAACCGTCGACGCCAAGCGTGCCGAGTTGGAAAGCACGCTAGATGCCATCGAAGAAAAACTGAACATACCGAAACAGGCGGGCCGTTTGGCCAAGAAGGTCGAATCGTCCTATGACGAGAACCCTGTTCCGTGGATCGCCGGCGCTACCGCTGCCATCGTCGTCATCGGCGGGCTCATTGCCTGGGCGATTTTCGGCGACGATTAGGCCACAGTCCTGTCCCGCTTTTGGCTTTGACTGCCCGAGCGGGGCAGGATGGACTCCATGAACCCTCACCGCGCAGCTAAACCGCTTGCCGGGTGGAGAGTACTTGTTCCCCGTGGCGGCAGTTGGGGCGAGAGTGTCGCCTCAACACTTCGGTCTTATGGGGCAACCCCGGTCGTAGCGCCCATGATCAATTTCGCATCTCCGCACGACACCCAGGGAATCTCTAGCGCTCTCAAACGCATCGAGGCGGGAGATTTCGACTGGGTGGTTGCGACAACGGTGGCCGTTGTAGACGTGCTCGTCAGTCAGAGAGTCAAAATCCCGTCGACGACGCGGGTGGCCGCGGTCGGCGAGTCGACGGGAACGGCGTTGACCAGCGCCGGCTACCAGGTCGAGTTCGTGCCGGCAATGGACAACTCGCCACGAGGTCTTCTGCGGGAGTGGCCTGCATCCGCCCGCAACGGACGTGTGCTCGTCCTGCAATCCGAGCTGTCCGAGCCGAACGTTCTCGCCGAGCTGGAAGGCGTCGGCCTCGGCGTCGAGTTTGTCGTCGCCTACCGTACGGTCGGGGTTCCCGTCTCTGATGCGGTGGCGGCGGATGTGGCATCCGGTCGCATTCGTGCCGTGTTAGTAAGCTCTGGCACGGTCGCCCGCCAGGTGCAGGAGCAATTAGGTCCGCTTCCGGAAGAGACCATTGTGGCGTGCATCGGACCACGAACCGCCTTCGACGCCCGTGCTGCAGGGCTGACCGTTAAGGTCATCGCCGAGGACCGGACCGTGGATTCTCTGGTTGAAGGTCTGGCGATCTACGCTAAGCAGTTCTCTTAGGCTCGAACGTCAACGACGGTGCGACCGCGCACCCGTCCCGCCACAATAGTTTCGGCTACGCTGCGAGCATCCGACAGTCCGATCGTTGTCGTGAGAGAGTCCAAAAGCTGCATATCCAGGTCGACGGCCAACCGCTCCCACGCTGCGGAACGTAACTGCTGCGGCGCTTGGACCGAGTTGATGCCGGTCAGGGTGACCGCACGAAGGATGAACGGCATGACCGTCGTTGGCAGATCGGCGCTCTGCGCGAGGCCACACGATGCGACGGTACCGCCGTAAATCGTCTGCGCCAGTACATTGGCGAGCGTCGGGCCGCCGACGGCGTCGACAGCCCCGGCCCAGCGCTGCTTCTGCAAAGGTTTGCCAGGTTGCGACAGTGTGGCGCGGTCGATAATTGCGGATGCGCCGAGCGAGCTGAGGTAGTCAATTTCTTCTAAGCGCCCGGTCGAGGCGACGACCCGGTGGCCGAGCCCAGACAGGAGCGCGATCGCGAGAGAACCGACCCCACCCGCCGCGCCGGTGACGAGAACCTCCCCGTCGAGAGCCTGCGCCTTTTCTAAAGCCAGCACGCAAAGCATGGCGGTGAATCCTGCGGTCCCGATCGCTGCGGCCCGTTCTGCAGTCAGATTGTCAGGCAGCGCGACCAGCCACTCGTCCTTGACGCGCGCCCGGTCGGCCAACCCACCATGATGCGCTTCGCCCACGCCCCAGCCGTTGAGAATGACGCGGTCACCAGGAGTCCATCTCGAACCAGCCTCAACCGCGGCGACGGTTCCCACCAGATCGATGCCTGGGATGAGCGGGTATTGCCTGATGACTCCGGGCTGGCCCGTGATGGCTAACCCGTCCTTGTAGTTGATGCTCGAGAACTCGACGTCGATCGTGACATCGCCCGGCATGAGCTCATCATCGGGCAGCGACTCGCGAAGCTCACTGCGAATGCCTGTGCCGTCTTTATCAACCCAGAGTTCGCGCATCACTCCACACTACGCAGCCGTCTCATACGAATCGCGTGCCGTCGTGCCCTGAACGCCCGGATACGCTGAAACCGCACTGATCACATCCTCCCGCGTTTTCCGTGCGAGGTTAGCCAAACAGCACAGCGGCTTCACTGAAGCGCTCTTCCGGCACCGTTTTCAGCTTGCCCAGGGCAGCCTCGAACGGTACCGTCACAATATCCGTTCCACTCAGCGCCACCATCTGGCCCCACTGCTTGCCGCGAGCCAGCTCAAGAACAGCCATTCCCAGGCGCGTAGCCAGCACCCGGTCATATGAGGTGGGCGTGCCGCCACGCTGGATGTGGCCGAGCGTTGTTGCGCGAGTCTCGATTCCGGTGTGCGATTCGATCAGAGGGGCGAGCATTTCGCCGATGCCGCCCAGGCGAGGCCGCCCGAAGGCGTCAAGCCCGCGTTCGTGATGGGGGTCATCCATCGTGTCCAGCGAGAAGCCTTCCGACACGACGACCAGCGGCGAGCGGCCCCGGTCGTGAGCGCTCGTCACCCACTTGATGATTTGCTCCATTGACGTTTTTTGTTCCGGGATGAGAATGGCGTGGGCGCCGGCAGCCATGCCTGAATGCAGGGCGATCCATCCGACATGGCGACCCATAACCTCCGCGATCATGCATCGCCCATGCGAGTCTCCCGTCGTACGCAACCGATCCATCGAATCGGTCGCGATCTGCACGGCAGTGTCAAAACCGAAGGTGTAATCCGTGGCAGAGATGTCGTTGTCAATGGTTTTTGGGACGCCCACAATCTCCAGTCCCTCATCAGACAGTCGCTTCGCCGCAGCAAGGGTGCCTTCGCCGCCAATGGCGATAATCGACTCGATCTCGTTGCGTTCCATAACTTCACGGATACGGTCCGGCCCGCCATTGCCATCAAAGGGATTGGTGCGCGACGTGCCCAAGATGGTGCCACCCTGTTTGCTGATCCCTTTCACCTCGTGCCGTCCGAGGGGAACGATGTCTTCCTCGACGACGCCACGCCATCCGCTCTTGAAGCCGACGAACTCCTGGCCGTAGAGCTGGTCACCTTTCAGCACCGCTCCGCGAATCACCGCGTTGAGTCCTGGCGCATCTCCGCCGCTGGTCAAAATTCCGATTCTCATGTGCACCATCTTGGTGGAGTGAACCTCTTGGCGCGACTCCGCATGCATGGCCAGGGTGTTGGTTGCTGCATTACGACACTAGAGTCAGGCAATGTTGCCGTCGGGATCGGCCACATCAGAACAGGGAGAACGATGACTGACTACAGTGCCCCATCACACATACCTGCGGGGGAAGATCCAGGCCGAACACTGGGGATCGTCGGGCTTATTCTTGCCTTCTTCTTCAATATCGTTGGCCTGATTGTCAGCATCATCGCCCTCAACAAGTCGAGGAAGGCCGGTCATAAGAACGGGCCGGCTGTCGCCGGCATCATCGTCGGCATCGTCATGCTCATCCTGTTCCTCATCGCTGCCGTGCTCATCGCAACGCTTGCGCAGGCTGGGTTCGAGGCGATCAACGACATGTGCACCGGCTTCGACGCGGGAACGTACGAGGTTCAGGGCGGCGGAACCATAGAGTGCCCGTAATGCACTAAGGCGTGACGAATGGCCCGGCTTTTCTGCGGGCCTTCGGCCGCTCAGATCGTTGTGTGCATCGGATGCAGCGAGCACGCGGTTTCCGCGGCGTGAACCTCACAGACCACCAGCTGCACCCGGCACGACAAGTTGTGGCAGTTCTGCATGTGCTTGGTGGCCGTACCGCACCGATAGCATTTGCCGATGATCGCTGATTCCGGTGTGAAATCGATGGCCATCCGCTTATCGAAGACGTACAGCGATCCCTCCCACAGGCCGGAGTCGCCGAAGGTTTCACCGTATTTCGCGATGCCGCCGTCCAGTTGGTAGACCTCTGAGAATCCGCGATTACGCATGAGTCCCGACAGCACTTCACAGCGGATGCCTCCGGTGCAGTAGGTCACTATCGGCTTGTCTTTGAGGTGGTCGTACTTTCCGCTGTCGAGCTCGGCGACAAACTCGCGAGTGTTGCTGACGTCTGGGACGACGGCGTCCTTGAACCGGCCGATCTCCGCTTCGAAAGAGTTGCGCCCGTCGAAGAAGGTGACCGCTTTGTCCGCCACCAGTTCATGCAATTGCTCAGGGCTTAGGCGCTTACCGCCACCGACTACGCCATTGTGGTCTACCTTCAGCTCACCGGGCGCACCGAAACTGACTAGCTCTTCGCGCACGCGCACTGCGAGCCGCGGAAAGTCATCTCCCCGACCATCGCTCCACTTGAAGTCGATGTTCTTGAATGCCGGGTACTCGCGCGTCTTGCGCAAGTATGTTTTGACGGCGCGAATGTCGCCGCCGACCGTACCGTTCAGACCGTCTCGGGAGATGAGGATGCGCCCGCCCAGACCCAGCGACTCGCACAGGTCCCGCTGCCACAGCCGTATCGCCTCGGGGTCGGCGAGCGGAGTGAACACGTAGTACAACAAGATTTTGGGGATAGCCACCGACCGAGTTTAAGCGCAGCTGGCTGAGCCGTTGTCCGGCTTCGACTATCAGGGGCTCCGCGTAGTCTCCTGGGTGATGGATGCTGCACTCGCGAGACCGACCACCGCCCAGGTACCCGTGCGCACCGTCTATCGTCCTGCCACCATCGTCAATCTGCGCCTAACCCTTGCGCCACTATTCCGCGGCGGTAATAACCCCACATGCGCGTGGGATGGTGCCGGAGTGTGGCTCACGATGCGCACACCACATGGAGCGGCAACGCTCAGACTGAGCGACACCCGTGACGGCGTCACGGCCGTCGCCTGGGGTGACGGGAGCGAATGGGCAATTGACGGGGTGCCCGAATTGTTGGGTGGGCGCGACGATTGGGGTGGCTTGGACCTGAGCGCAAACGCGTTCCTCGCTGACACCCGCCGCCGCCAGCCGGGATTGCGGCTGCTTCGTACCCGCCTGGTTTTTGAAGCGCTTCTGCCAGCAATTCTGGAGCAGAAGGTCACCAGTGTCGAAGCTTGGCGTTCCTGGCGTCAGCTTGTTGTCGCGTACGGCGAGCCCGCGCCCGGCCCCGCTCCCGCCGGGATGCGCGTGTTTCCTGCCGCTAACGCGTGGCGTCTCATTCCGTCGTGGGGGTGGCATCGGTGCGGTGTCGACGCGCAACGCTCGAGAACTGCGTTGGGCGCAGCATCCGTCGTCTCGGGTCTGGAGCGCACGCTCGAGCTTGGATCGGATGGTGCAGCTGTCGCACGCAGGCTACGATCGCTGCCCGGTGTCGGCGGGTGGACGGCCGCAGAAACAGCGCAACGCTCGCACGGTGACCCTGATGCGGTCAGCGTTGGCGACTACCACTTGCCTGCCACTGTGGGCTGGGCGCTGATTGGTAAACCTGTCGACGACGACGGAATGCTTGAACTGCTGGAGCCGTGGCGCGGGCATCGGCAACGCGTGATGAGGCTCATCGCAGCTAGTGGCTTCCGCAAGCCGAGATTTGGGCCACGCATGACCATCCCGGATCACCGCTGGCATTGAGTGTCGAACACCCACAGTTAGTTCCTGGATGGGCCAACCGTGCACTAGCGTGTCGCCGTGCACATGATTTTTCGGACAATCCTGTTATGGCTCCGCCGCACCCGCGGGCCGAAGCTTGAAGTGCACGACGTCGGGCGGATCATGATGCGGGTGTGGCCCACCGATCTGGACATCCTCAACCATGTCAACAACGGTGTCTATTTGTCGCTGATGGATCTTGGACGTCTCGACCTCCTGCATCGCTGCGGCGCTTGGGAGAAGATGACGGAACACGGTATCTATCCGGTGGTTGCCAGTGAGACGATCACCTTCCGCAAATCGCTGAGTCTTTGGCAGCGATATGTCATCGAGACGCGCATCGTCGGCTACGACCCTAAAGCGGTTTTCATCGAACAGCGCTTCGTCGTCAACGGTGAAATCTATGCCCAAGCCTTCGTTCGCGGGCGTTTTTTGAAACGCAGCGGCGGTACCGTCCCGCTTGATGAGCTGGCGCAGGCCCTGAGTGTTGACACCACCGAGCTCACGTTGCCGGTATGGCTGAGGGACTGGTCTAAGCATGTCGGGCTACCGCCGACGCGGGCAGAAGCACCCAGCATCTGGCCCTGATCTGGTGACTTCAGCCGGCAGGAAGCTCAGCGCTCAATAGCGAAGTCCGGGTCTTCGATCTCGCCGGGCTGATCTGAGTCCTGATTGGGGGTGGCGTCACCGGTCGTAGCGACGCTGTCCCCCCTGTCGCTGAAGATCTTCTCGGCTGCCTTCTGCGTTGCGGCCGCTTCGTCAGGGTCCGAGGCTGGAGCGCCCTGATTGGCGTAAGGGTTGAAAGTCATGCTTCGAGTCAAGCACTGCTAATACTGCAGGTAAAGGAAATGCGTTGCTCGTACAGCTTGCGCACAGCCTTCGGGTGCAGACACACATGCACATGCACCCGCACCCGCACCCGTTGTTTAAGGGTGGCCGCACCAACCGTCTGGCGAACCTGAGCAGCGCAGCCACCACGCCACGCCAGACTGACTACCGAAGCGCAACGAAGTAATCTCGACACCATGCTCTCGAACGAATCCGCATCTCCCGCGCATCCAACCGACCTGGCGGATGAGGCGATCACCACGGTGCAGCGTTGGCTGGCCGAAACTGCGGACCTCGCGGCCGAAAGGAAAAGGGACGTCCCTGCACAGCGGCTGGGCGCACTGCTGAAAGATCCCGACGGCCTGGGCTTCGCCATCCGTTTCGTGGATGGGGTCATCAGGCCGGCGGACATTCGTGTGGCCGGGCGCAATTTCGAGTTGGTGTCCCGTAGGGTGCCAGCGTTTCTGCCATGGCACTTGCGTATCGCCATCCAATTGGGCGGAGGTTTCGCTCCCATCGTTCCGTGGCCCATAGTGCCGCTTGCACGGCGAGCTTTTCGCCACATGGTGGGGCACCTGGTTTTGGACGCAACACCACAGGAACTTGACAAGCACATAGTCAGTCTTCGTGGTGAAGGCGTGCGGCTCAACCTCAATCTGCTGGGCGAGGCAGTGCTTGGCAACGATGAGGCGGGTAGGAGGCTCGAGAGTACCCGCAATCTCCTGGCACGAGATGATGTCGATTACGTCTCCATCAAGGTGTCAGCCGTGACGGGCACAGTATCGGTGTGGGCTCATGAGGAGACGGTGGCTCGGGTGGTCACCCGATTGACCCCGCTTTACGAGTTCGCCGCAGCATCCGCTTCGACAAAGTTCATAAATCTCGACATGGAGGAGTTCCGCGATCTCGACCTGACGGTCGACGTGTTCAAGGCACTGCTCGATCAGCCCCGGCTTGAAGGACTGGAGGCCGGTATCGTCCTTCAGGCCTACCTGCCTGATTCCACCCGTGCGTTGCAGGACCTCACGGAATGGGCCACCCGGCGGCGTGCCCGCGGCGGCGCTGGCATCAAGGTGCGTGTGGTGAAGGGTGCGAATCTGGCCATGGAGCGGGTGGACGCGGCGATCCACGGTTGGCCGCTGGCTACCTGGCCAACAAAGCGCGAAACCGACACCCACTACAAGCGTCTGCTCACTTGGGCGATGACGCCTGAACGGACGGATGCGGTGCGCCTTGGTATCGCCGGGCACAACCTGTTCGACGTCGCCTTCGCCTGGCTGCTGGCCAAGGATCGTGGAGTCAGTTCACGCGTGGATTTCGAGATGCTGCTCGGCATGGCAGCTGACCAGGTGGAGGTGGTCAAGCGCGACGTCGGCGAAATCCTCCTTTACACTCCGGTGGTGAAACCGGCCGATTTCGACGCCGCCATCGCATACCTGGTCCGACGGCTGGAAGAGAACGCCAGCCCGGACAACTTCCTGTCGGCGCTGTCTGAGCTTGAAAGCCCGGCAACGTTCGAGCGGGAAAAACTAAGGTTTCGCGCGGCGCTAGCGCACCTGGACGATCCCACACCAATATCGCATCGGGTGCAAAACCGCTTGCATCCGCTGTCCGAGGTGTTGAGTACGCCTCGCGAGCCGGGCTTCCGCAACACCCCGGACACGGATCCTTCGATCTCCGCCAACCGAGTTTGGGGTCAGCAAATCTTGCAACGGGCGCGTGCAGCGCACCTCGAAACATCCGCGGCGGACGCGGCTCGAGTGCTCGACAGTGACGCGCTGCAAGCGCTCATTGCCGCGACGGCAAGGAGCGGTGGGGCGTGGGGCGAACGCACCGCTGTCGAACGAGCAACGGTGCTCCACGAGGTCGGTGATGTTCTGGCGGCATACCGTGGCCGGCTCATCGAGACTATGGCCAGTGAGTGCGGCAAGACGATCGCTGAAGCCGATGTCGAGGTGAGCGAGGCCATTGACTTTGCACACTATTACGCCGAGCAGGCGTTGCGGCTTGACAGTGTCGATAACGCGCGCTTCATCCCCTCGCAGCTGATCGTGGTCGCCTCACCGTGGAACTTTCCCGTGGCGATCCCCGCCGGCTCCGTACTGGCAGCGCTGGCCGCTGGCAGTGGCGTCATCCTGAAACCGGCGCGCCTTGCGCGCCGTTGCGGGGCCATCCTCGCGGAGGTCCTATGGGAGGCGGGGGTACCTCGCGACCTGCTCGCGCTGGTCGAATTAGACGAGCCCAACCTCCGCGAGCAGCTGATCACGCATCCAGATGTCGACCGGGTCATCCTCACCGGCGGACTTGCGACGGCAACACAGTTACGATCGCTTAAAAATGATCTGCCGCTTTTGGCTGAGACCAGCGGCAAGAACGCAATCATCGTGACCCCAAGCGCTGATATCGACCTTGCGGTGGGTGATGTGGTGCGAAGCGCCTTCGGTCACGCAGGCCAGAAGTGCTCGGCGGCAAGTCTGGTCATCCTGGTGGGGTCAGTGTCGAAGTCGGAGCGCTTCCGGCGGCAACTTGAGGATGCTGTGCGATCCATGGTGGTGGGGTATCCGCAGGATGCCGAGTCGCATATGGGTCCTCTGATCGAGTCGCCTCGGGGCAAACTACGCGAGGCTCTGACAACGCTGAGTGAGGGTGAAAGGTGGATCATCACACCAGCCGCACTCGATGGCAGCGACCGGCTGTGGTCGCCTGGGGTCAAAGATGGTGTGCGACCAGGATCTGAGTTTCACCGTACGGAATACTTCGGCCCAGTGCTTGGCATCATGCATGCCGATTCCCTTGACGAGGCCATCGATCTGCAGAACGCGACGGAGTTTGGCCTGACCGCCGGTATCCATTCCCTCGACGCCGACGAGATTGCAACATGGCTGGAGTCGGCGGAAGCAGGAAACCTTTACGTCAACCGGGGCATTACCGGTGCTATCGTGCAACGCCAGCCCTTCGGGGGATGGAAGCGCTCCTCGGTGGGCACGGGGGCTAAAGCCGGTGGTCCGAACTACCTGCTGGCCCTCGGCGATTGGGAGCCGGTGTTCGCCGAGCCGGGTTCCTCCGTGCGGATTACCGGAGTCAGCGAGTCGGTGCGTCGCGTTATCGAAGCGGCCCAGCCGGGACTCAACTTCCTCGGCTTCGATCGGGTGCGAGCCGGTGCCGTCAGCGACGAACGGGCCTGGGCATCCGAGTATGGGCTCGCCAGAGATGTGAGTGGAATCGGCGTCGAACGTAACGTGTTCCGCTACCGGCCGACCGGGGTCACCGTTCGGCTCGCGGAGGGAGAGTCGCTCGCACCCCTCGTGCGCGTGATTGTTGCAGCGACGCGATCCGGCGCGCCGGTCAATATCAGTTCCGCGATACCGCTCCCCGCAAAGCTCCTTGCCCTGTTCGACGATGACCTTACGCCGCTGCGTGTCGGTATGGTGACCGTTGAGTCGGATGCTCGTTGGCAGGGCCGCGCCGCCGCCGGAGAACTTGCAACCACCCGCATCCGTCTCATCGGGACTTCGGGGGCGCAGGCCGCGCTGGCAACAGTCCTCGGGGGAAGCATCGATGTAGCCGTCTACGCGGGGCCGGTCACCACGTCAGGGCGACTGGAACTGCTGCCGTTCCTTCAGGAGCAGTCGATCAGTATCACCGCTCACCGGTTTGGGCACCCCGACCCGATAGCCGCCTCGATCGTGCTGTGACCCGATCGTCGAGCGTGTTTAGCCGGTCATCTCCGGGTGGTGGATCGCGGCCACATCCGGGTGAGCTCGAAGGCGGCTTTTAAGAGAGTTCTCGCCGTAGGTCGTGTACAGCTTGTTGTTAGGGTCGACCGTGATGCCGCGGGCTTTCTCTTGCAGCTCTGGCGGCAACGCGATCGACGGGATGGTCGCATCGAGCGCCGGCGCGTAGAAAAATGGAACCGAAATGCGATCCTGACCGATCAGTGGCGAAATCACGCGATGCACGGTTGCCTTGAGGTATCCGTCGGTTGCCACTTCGAGGAGCTCGCCGATGTTCACAACGAAGGCGCCGGGCACCGGAGGAGCGTCGATCCACTCGCCGTCTTTCTCAACCTGCAGGCCGCCCTTACCCTCCTCCACGTAGAGGAGAGTGAGGACGCCGAAATCTTTGTGCGCGCCGACGCCCTGCTGAGGGGTCGGGTCTGACTTGCCGGGGTATCGCACGATCTTGATCAGAGTTGACGGGTTTTCAGCGAAAGCTTCATCGAAGACGTTCGCCGGGGCGCCGAGAGATTCTGCCCAAGCCTGCATCAGCCGCAAACTCACCGCATTCATCTGGTCTTGCCAGGCATGCACGACATCCTGCAGCTCGGGAAGCGCCTCTGGCCACAGGTTGGGTCCCTCCAGGGTCCAGTAACCGGGCACATCCGGGCCTTTAGCGACGGCTTCACGTTCCGGGCCGATATCGATCTGCTCGCGCCAGTCAACCTTGCCGAGCGTGAGCTCGCCGCCCACCCTGGTGTAGCCACGAAAATGCCGGCTCTTCAGGTTCTCGATGGCCATCTTCTCTGCCTCGGGCAGGTTGAAGAAGTCACGAGCCGTCTTGATGACCCCCTCAAGAAGGTCCTGGGGAACACCATGGCCGGTCAGATAGAAGAAGCCGTACTCGTGCGTCGCTTCCCGAAGTTCCGCCCGGAAAGCTGCGGCTTCGTCTGCGCCCCGGTCGAGTCGTGATAGGTCAAGGACAGGAAGGGTGCGAGCGGAAGACATAATTCATGTTTAGCAGGCGCCAGAGCGGGCGCCCGGAATGTTACGAGAGCAAGGCGGCCTTGACGAGCGAAAGGCCTTCCTCTGCGGATATGCCCAATTGGCGGATGCGGTTGGCATACAGCCGAGCAGCCTGTTGCGCCTCCTGTTGCGTGATGTCGCCATGCGCCGAAATGAAGGAGCCATGGCGGCCCCGGGTTTCTATGACCCCGTCCGCCTCCAGCTGGCGGTAGGCGCGGGCAACGGTATTGGCAGCGAGACCGAGCTGAGTGGCAAGAGCTCTGACCGGCGGCAACCGGGCTTCGGCGGCCAGGTCTCCGCTTTGTACACGCTCGAGGATCTGCAGGCGCAGCTGCTCGAACGGCGGGGTGGGCGAGCCGGTATCGATAGTGAGCGTCAGCATCCGGTCAATGTACCGCGTCATCCCTCACCGTCGCGCTGATGCTGGTGCGACGTTCCACCGCGGGGCTAGCGCCAACATTCCGCACGAACCGCGCGTACCGGTTGACGCTTCGAGGGGGATCTCGCGTGGGTTGCCGTTAGTTATGCGAGCGGTGAATGAGTTTGGATAGCACGATGGAGCTTCGCGTGTGGTCAACGTTCGGTGCCAAACGAACCCGCTCAAGTGCGTTCTCGAGGCTGGTGATGTCACGGGAACGCATGTGCACGATGGCATCCGCGCTGCCACTTACGGTGCCCGCATCCACCACTTCGGGCACGGCGGCGAGGATGCGCCGGAGCTCATCCGGTGCAACGGTTCCCCGACAGAACAACTCGACATACGCCTCGGTGGCCAGCCCATCTACGACCGGGTCGACCTGAATCGTGAAGCCGCGGATAACCTTGTCAGCGACCAGCTTGTCGACGCGACGTTTTACTGCGGAGGCTGAAAGGCCGACAACCTCCCCGATGTCGCCGTAGCCCGCCCGCGCGTTCTGCCGGAGAAGGTCGATAATGCCGTGGTCGAGGTTGTCCATGACGACAAGACTACGCCGTTTCCTTGTGTCTACGTCAATATACACGCACATCTCGTGCGCATTATGAACCAAAACTTCTAATGTTTGCGTGTAAGACTGAAACGGTTATCTTCCCTGACTATGCGAGGAGTGTCGTGTCGGCCATCAGCCCTTCCCCCACTGTTGAGAACTCCACTCGTTCTGCCACATCCCGCAGCGTTCTTATGTGTCGCCCTGACTTCTTCACGGTCAGCTACCGCATCAACCCATGGATGCACCCGGAGGAACCGACAGACACCTCCCTGGCGGTTAGACAGTGGGAAGTGCTCTACCGCACCTATGTTGACCTCGGATTCGACGTGCGCCTCATCGACCCCATCGAGGGACTGCCAGACATGGTTTACGCAGCAAACGGCGGCTTCATCATCGACAACATCGCCTACGGCGCGAGTTTCACTTACCCGGAACGTCAGCCGGAGGGTCCGGCCTACATGGACTGGTTCCGTGACAACGGTTTCGAGGTTCGACACCCAGCCAATATCAATGAGGGTGAGGGTGACTTCCTCCTGGTCGGCGGTGTCATCCTCGCCGGCACCGGCTTCCGCAGCACCTCCAACAGTCACCGAGAGCTCGCGCAGGTCTACGGACGCGAGGTCGTCAGCCTCGAACTCGTCAACCCAGATTTTTACCACCTCGATACCGCCATCGCCGTTCTCGACGACACCAACATCGCCTACCTCGAGTCTGCGTTCAACGGGAAGGGGCTCGCACGGCTCCGTGGCCTCTTCCCCGACGCGATCATCGCCACCGAAGAGGACGCCGCCGTGCTTGGCCTCAACTCCTTCAGCGACGGCTACAACGTCGTCATCGCATCACGTGCCACCGACTTCGAGCGCCAACTGCGCGAGCGCGGGTACAACCCGATCGGGGTCGACCTGTCCGAGCTGTTGCTCGGCGGCGGCGGCGTGAAGTGCTGCACGCTCGAACTACGGCGATGACTGCGGAGCGGATCAAGGCAGCGCCCGTCGATGAGCACCTCGCCCACACCTACCATCCGCTGGAAGTAACGCTTGTCTCCGGCGATGGAGCCTGGGTCACGGATGTCCGGGGCCGCCGATACCTGGACTGCCTTGCCGCATACTCCGCCGTCAACTTCGGCCATGGGCATCCGTCACTCCTAGAAGCCGCCAGGCAACAACTAAACCGCATAACGCTGACCAGTCGCGCCTTCCACAACGACCAACTGGAGCCTTTCGCCGCCGCGCTCGCCCAGCTTGCCGGCAAAGACATGATCATCCCTATGAACACCGGGGCGGAAGCGGTCGAAACCGGCATCAAGGTTGCTCGGGCATGGGGCTACCGGGTGAAGGGTGTCGCCGCCGGTCGAGCCAACATCATTGTGGCGGACGGCAACTTTCACGGTCGCACCATCTCCATCATCAGCTTCTCCAGCGACGAGCAAGCGCGGGCCGACTTTGGACCGTTCACTCCCGGTTTTCGATCTGTTCCCTACGGGAACGCTGACGCGCTGGAAGCAGCCATTGACGCGAACACGGTGGCAGTGCTAATTGAACCCATTCAGGGTGAGGCTGGAGTCGTATTGCCAGCGCCCGGATATCTGGCTGCCATTCGTAAGATCACATTTGAGCGCAACATCCTCATGATCGCCGACGAGATCCAGTCGGGATTGGGTCGTACCGGCGCGACCTTCGAGTGCGACAACTCGGGTGTCGTGCCCGACCTTTATCTGCTGGGGAAAGCCTTGGGTGGTGGCATCGTTCCCGTCAGCGCCGTCGTGGGAAACCGTGACGTCATAGGAGTGCTTCAACCCGGTGAGCACGGCTCAACCTTCGGTGGCAACCCGCTGGCCGCCGCCGTCGGCCATGCCGTGGTGGACCTGCTGGCCACCGGCGAGTTCCAGGAGCGCGCTCGCTCCCTCGGTGTGCACCTTCGCTACTCCCTCGATCGGCTGGTCGGGCAAGGAGTTGTCGCTATTCGCAGTGCCGGGCTGTGGGCTGGAATCGACATTGACCCACATCTGGCCACGGGTCGACGTGTGTGCGAACTACTGATGGAACGCGGGGTCTTGGCGAAAGATACCCACGGCTCCACAATTCGGCTTGCCCCGCCCCTGGTGGTCACCGCAAACGACCTCGACTTTGCCGTGGAGCAGCTGGCAGCGGTCTTAGCGCAGTTGCGCGCCTGAACATTAGCCGCCCTACTGTCACCGATGAGGCGCCGCCCGGTTTCGCAGCCTTCCCAGGCTTCTCGAACACCGTTGGAGTCATTCTGCTACCCGCACAACGACTGAATACGAGGCCGGTGCGCGGCGTTCGGCGGCTGTCACACAACAAGGGGATTGATAACAACACCTAGGCTGAACGGATGATGAGTTCCGAAAGCCTTGATGCTGAAGATCCCCTTGCCCGCTTTCGCGAGCTCTTTTTGCTGGATGCACACACGGTTTCCTACCTTGACGGCAACTCCCTTGGTCGACCGTTGATCGCCAGCCGTGAGCGCATCACGTCCTTCATCTCCGAGCAGTGGGGCTCGCGCCTCGTCCGTGGGTGGAGCGAAGGCTGGCTAGACCTTCCGGGCACGATCGGTGATGAGCTAGGTCGCGTTGCCCTCGGGGCGGCCGCAGGCCAGGTGACCATTGGCGACTCGACCACCGTGGTGCTGTACAAACTCATTCGGGCGGCCGTGGATGCCCGCCCGGGACGCACCGAAATTGTGGTCGAACGCAGCAACTTCGCTACGCACAGATCCGTCGTGGAGGCAATCGCTGCGGAGGGCGACTTCACTGTCACGTGGATTGACGGCCAGGAGCAAAAAGATGGCGTGACGGCCGACCAGCTCGCTGGTGTTCTCAGTGACAACACCGCAGTCGTCGTGCTGAGCCATGTTGCCCACCGGTCTGGCTTCCTCGCCGACGTACCCGCGGTCACCGCTGTTGCACATGCCGCCGGCGCCCTCGTGGTGTGGGACCTCAGCCATTCCGTTGGGGTCGTGCCCACCTTCCTGGATGAGTGGGGAGTGGATCTGGCCGCCGGATGCAGCCACAAATATCTCAATGGTGGCCCAGGCTCCCCGGCATTCGCCTACGTGCGCGAAGAACTGCACAACCA
>JAODMI010000036.1 GCA_025464755.1 Homoserinimonas sp. | reverse complement strand
TTCGATAGCGATGGCTTCTTTGGCCGTTGCCGACATCGCGCCGTCGTTGGCCCCTTGTACGGTGAGGTCGCGAACCTTCAAGAGAATGCTGGTAGTTGAGCTGAGCGCGGTGTCGACAGTGGTCAGCCATCCGTTTGCATCATTGATGTTGCGACTGTGTTGCTCAACGGCCCTTTGCTCTGCGCGCACGCGCATGGAGTTGGCGGTACCGATCGGGTCGTCAGACGGTTTGCTGATCTTGGCCAGGCTGCTCGCCATGTTCTGCACTTTGGCAAGCTGCGCGACGCTGGTCTGCAAATTCCTCTGCGCCGAACGCATCATGGTCTGGCTGGTTACGCGGTCTACCATCGGTTATCTCCCGACCAATCCTGTGCGGTTGATAAGTGTGTCCAACATTTCATCAACAGCCGTCATCACTCGTGCTGCGCCCTGATAGGCCACCTGATAGGTCAGCATGTTCACGTTTTCTTCATCCAGGTCGACTGAAGCGTTGGAAAGTTGAGTATTGGAAGCGGATGTCGCCGCCATCTCCGCATACTCTGCCTGCCGTAGTTCCGTCCTGGCTGCCACCCCAATCGTCGTGACGAAGGACGCCCACAGGTTATCGGGGGACGATGTTCCCGCTCCGATCTGCGAGATGGCGTCAGCGTTGCCACCACCCAACGCACCACCGCTGGATGAGGCAATCTCCGACGCGCTGGTGGGAATGACTCGTAGGGTTGTGGCCGCAGGTCCTGTAACACCTGCCCGGAAGAAGTCGCCGCCGGCGGCTCCCGCCGTGGTGAAGCCCAGGCGGTGTTGCGCGTTGACCTGGTCGGCCAGGTTCGTGGCGAGTACGTTGTACGCGGCTGCTGCCTCGGCAATGGCCCCGCCAGTCTTTGCGCCATCGGCCGGTGCCAACATGGCCAGTGCGCCCGCCAGCTCCCCGGAGACGAGCCCGAGGGAAACTCCTGGCCGGTGGCTCCACTCGAGGGTGACCTGGTGGCCCAGCTCGGTTCCCGCTGCAAGCGCAACCGGTCGGAAGGTATCGCCACTGACGAGGGCGTTCCCGCCCACCAGAACTTCGGCGCTGCCGTCATCCAGATTGCGCACCGTAGCTCCCGTGAGGGCGGCGATCGCAGTGGTGAAGTTGTTGCGCTGGTCGAGTAACTCGTTGACCGATCCGCCATTGGCAAGGGTGGTGCGAATCTGCGCGTTGAGTTGGGCCACCTGGGCGCCAGCACTATTGAGCTCGGCGACCATTCCTGCCGCCTGGTTGCGCAACCCGGTCCACTGGCTCTGCAAATCTTTGTAACCGGACGAGATCTGGGCTACCACCGAGCCCGCTTGTTCGAGGAGCACTGCAGTGGGCGCCAGCTCTCCTGGTTGATTCGAAACGTCTTGCCATGCCGACCAGAAGTCAGCCAGTTGCGTTGACAGGCCGTTTTCACCTGGCTCTTGAAGGGAAATCTCCAGCGCCGACATGACGTTGGCGCGAACGGCAGTATTTCCCGCAGTGGCCGCTGTCAGCCGAACGCGCTGGTCGAGGTAGGCGTTGCCTAAGCGGGCAATGCTGTCAACTGCGACGCCTTGACCGACGGTCGGCTGCCCTGAAAGCGGGCCGACCGTGCTGAGAGCGCCCACGGCTGAGGTGGCAACCCGCTGACGTGTGTAGCCCTCGGTGGTGGCGTTGGCAATGTTCTGCCCGATGACATCCAAACCCTTGCGGGCGGCGCTCAGCGCGGTGTAGGCGGTGTTTAGTCCGCTGAAGGTGCTCACGACTTGATCCTCACAGGGTTCTGTCGAAGTATTGTGCGGCGACAGCGGTGGAACCGGAACCGCCTTTGGCATTGTAGGTGCCCACTTCAGGGCCACTGTCTGCCATGGTCTCCTGGGTCGAGCGGATGGCGGTGCGCAAGTACTGCTCGTTCGAGTCGCGCAGTTCTTTGATCTGCCCGGTGATTTCGGTCATGGCTTTGAGGTGTGAGCTGAATATTTCTGCCCAGGCACCGTCTGGCGCATGACCGACAAGTTCTCGCAGAGTCACATCTTCGTGGGCATCCCACTCTTTCGCCAGCGAGGCAACCTCGACGGCACGTGCCAGTCCGGCGCTGCGAAGGCGATCCATAACCTGCTCAACTTCACGAGTCGCGAACTGAAGCCAGCGTGACTTGCCGGCGGTGAGCAGTAGCTGCTCCTCTTCGAGCTTGAACATGAGGAGCTCAAGCAGCTCCCTCTCGCGCCATAACGACGCCGATAATTCGTTAGCGCCCACGGCTACTCCAACTTTCTGCGCTGGACCGTGAGGACGCGTTCCCTGTTCGCTCACACGGTTGCATGGTCTCCACCTCGTTCGTAGGAACTATCGGCAAGGGTATCTGCGAGGTTAGAGGACTTCCTGGGTGGATCTGATCGTCGACCCCGCAAACGAGGGTCGGCAAGAATGCGGACACAGGGACACGTTCGGGGTACAGGCTCCCCCGAACTGGGGGCGGACAAGGGCAGAATTGCCCGAAATTACGGGGTTTTTTCGGAGTACATGGTCGATAGAGTCACTACTACGCAGCACCGCTTCACCGGCTACCCGAGTCGTTTTCTTGTACATCGGCACACATTCCTATTCGAGGAAAGTGCCACAAAAATCAGCTCACGTAGATGTGCTGACGGGGGTCCAGCATGAATCGCACGGAACGCAACACGTTGGTGATCGCCAATTTGCCATTGGTGGGCTACCTGGTGTCCGAGCTGTGCGCGAAAGCGACCCACCTCTCACGCGACGACCTCGCATCCGCTGGCGCAGTTGCTCTCATCACCTCGGCGGAGTCGTACCAAGCCGACCTGGGAATCCCTTTCGGTGCTTATGCCCGTCGCCGCATCATCGGCGCCTTTTCTGACGAGATGCGCGCCAACGACTGGGCGACCCGTGGGGCGCGCCGCCGCATCAAGGAAACAACCGCCGTGCAGGAGGCGTTGACTAGCGCCCTTGGGCGCACCCCCAAGGTTGAAGAAATCGCCAGCGCTTTAGGGGTGAGCCGTGATGAGGCCGCAGCCGGCCTCGCGGACGCTTCGCGCACCCTTTCGGTACTGGATGACACCACCGCAGAATTTCTCGGTGCTGACACAGCTCTGCCCGAGGAAACGCTCCTAAGCTCCGAGCGCCTCATATTCCTGCGTGCCGCCGTCTCCTCATTGCCGGAGAAGATGCGGTACATCGTCACGGCAATCTACTTCGATGACCGGTCGGTGAAAGAACTGGCTGAAGAACTGGGCACGACACATTCAGCCGTATCCCAGCAGCGGGCCGAAGCTATCCGCTTGTTGAAGGATGGGCTGGAAACTCACTACTCTGACGCAGAGTCGGCGGAGGGGTATGAACCGCAGTCGCGCATCGCGCCGGCCAGCCGCAACGCCTACCTTGCCCGGTTGGCAGACCAAGCTGTGGCAGGCATGTCTCGAATCGCTCACTCACAGGCGTTGAGCTCGAACGCCGCAGCATCCTGAACCGATCCAAAAAAATCGAACTCGGCAACTAACGCTCTGTTGCCGTGTGCCGATAGCTAAAGATGTCAGCCCATGGATGGGCCGATACGGCTAGACCCAATCACGGAGGAAAACAACATGGGTATGCAGATTAACACCAACGTTGCGGCGCTTAACTCGTACCGCAACTTGTCCACCACGCAGAATGACCTCAGCAAGTCGTTGGAGAAGCTTTCCAGTGGCCTTCGCATCAACCGCGCAGCGGATGACGCAGCAGGACTTGCCATCTCCGAGGGTCTGCGTGCGCAGGTCGGCGGACTCAAGGTCGCCGCTCGCAACGCCCAGGACGGTATCTCGGTCATCCAGACCGCAGAAGGCGCCCTGACAGAAACCCACTCGATCTTGCAGCGTCTTCGTGACCTCGCTGTGCAGGCCGGTAACGATTCGAACAACGCTGAGTCGCGCACGGCCATCACTACCGAAGCAAATGATCTGGTCGCTGAACTCGACCGCATCGGCAAGTCGACGAACTTCAACGGCATCAACCTGCTTGACGGCTCCGCCGGCACGCTGAAATTCCAGGTCGGAGCTGACGGTGACGCCAGCAGCCAAATCGGCGTCAACCTGACCACGGCAAACGTATCGTCGATCGCCACGTCGCTCAGCGTAGGCAACACGGGCACCACCTTCGCTTCCTCGGACGCGAACGCAAAACTCGCTGCTGGCGCCCACAAGTTCACCATCACGGAGGGCACCACCACCAGTGATGTCACCGTGACGCTCGGTGCCGCTGGCACCTACCAGAGCGTGGCAGACCTCGCCGATGCGCTGAACGCCGATGCAGGCTTCGCAGCCAAGGCTGTGGCCAGCGTCGTCTATGACGCAGCCGGCACCGCGACCGGTGTCAACGTGAAGTCGGTTACCGGCGCAACCGTTGCCGTTACCGCGCCTGCAACCGCCGGTCTCAGCACTGCAGGTACCGCTGGTTCGGCAGGTGCGCTGGACTTCACCACCGCCGCTGGTGCTCAGGGTGCAATCAAGCTGATTGACGCCCAGATCACGAACGTTTCAAGTTCACGTTCGGAGCTTGGTGCCAAGCAGAACCGCTTCGAGTCGACCATCAACAGCCTCAACGTGTCGAGCGAAAACTTGGCTGCTGCTGAGTCTCGCATCCGCGACACCGACATGGCTTCCGAGATGGTCAACTACACCCGCGCGAACATCCTGTCGCAGGCCGGTACCGCCATGCTCGCGCAGGCGAACCAGTCCAACCAGGGCATTCTGCAGCTCCTCGGCTAAGCGTTAAGCGCTGAACCGCCTAGCTAGACCGGGCAACAAACGACGCTCGGTGGCGACCGACGGGGGAACTGGACCTCTCCCTTCGTTCGCCGCCGAGCGTTCCCCGTACACCGCACTTCTCATCGCTTCAAGCACAGAGGGAGATTATCCATGGCCGGACTTGCCGTCGATGGCCTTGTCAGCGGGATGGATACGACCGCGCTAATCAACTCCCTGATGCAACTCGAGGCGATTCCGCAGACCCTTCTCAAAAAGAAGGCGTCGACCACCCAGATCATGATCACCGCCCTGCAGGGTCTGAACACAAAGGTGGCTGCCCTCGCCACCTTGGCGACAGCAGCCGCGAAACCGCAAGCGCTGGAACTGTACTCAGCCAGCAGCACCTCCGCCAAAGTCTCGGTGACGGCCGGTCCCGGTGCCGGTGCCGGCCAGATAGATGTCACAGTCGGAAAACTGGCGCAAGCGCAAGTGACCGTGACGGGGCCCGTAACGCAGTGGCCGAGCACCAGCCTCACCATCACCAAAGCCGACCTCACCGAGGTCGTCATAACGGCCAAGTCCACCTCGTTGAACGACATGGT
>JAODMI010000108.1 GCA_025464755.1 Homoserinimonas sp. | reverse complement strand
TTCGCCGCGCACTATGGGGTCATACACTCTCGCTGCTCCATCAACCAGGTCGAGGGGCGCATGGAATCCTTCCTCGGCGAGGCGCACCTTAGTCGGATGCGGACGTTCGTCGGTAATCCAGCCCGTGTCGACCGCAGTCATCAAAATGCCGTCCGTCTCAAGCATTTCACCTGAGCTGGTGCGGGTGAGCATGTTAAGGGCAGCCTTGGCCATGTTGGTGTGCGGATGCCCCGGGCCCTTGTAACGGCGGGCAAACTGTCCCTCCATGGCGGAGACATTGACCACGTATTTGCGCCGCGCGGGAGACGCCGCCATCGCAGCGCGCAGCCGGCTGATGAGCAGGAACGGCGCAGTAGCGTTAGCCAACTGCACTTCGAGCATTTCGAGCGGCTCCACCTGGTCCACGTGCTGGGTCCAGCTGTTGATGTGGTGCTCGTCGGGAATGAGGCCTCCCGCATCGATCGCCGTGCCGGCGGCGAGACGTTCCAGCGACGAGGAGCCGGCAGACATGGCCGCCGCGGTGAGGGCGTCAGCGGTGGGAGCGGTGCGTGCCAGCAGTGGGTGCGACATGACCGATGTTGCAATGGCGAGCGGATGCGCATCATTGGTGTGGCCGAACGTGATGAGTTCGGGCCGCGGCCCGTCCGGCAACGGTTCAAGTTCGGCGTCCACCAGGGCGCTGTACGCGCCGGGGGAGCGGCGTACGGTTTGCGCAGCATTATTGATCAAGATGTCAAGCGGGCCCTGAGCGGCGACGGAATCTGCGAGGCCAAGAACTTGGGCGGGATCGCGCAGGTCTATCCCCACGATACGTAAACGATGGAGCCAGTCAGAGGAGTCCGGCAGTGAGGCGAACCGACGCACCGCATCACGCGGGAACCGGGTCGTAATGGTCGTATGAGCACCGTCCCGCAGCAAGCGCAGTGCGATATACATACCAATCTTTGCCCGGCCACCTGTGAGGAGGGCACGCTTGCCGGTGAGGTCGGTGCGAGCGTCGCGCTTGGCATGGTTCTCGGCCGCGCACCCCGGGCACAGCTGGTGGTAGAAGGCGTCGACTTGTGTGTAGTGCTGCTTACAGATGTAGCAGGCCCGCGACTTGAGCAGGGTTCCCGCGCTCGCGGCCGACGTACCAGAGGCGAGAGGAATGCCGCGCGTCTCGTCATCAATGCGGTCGGATGCTCCGGTGGCGGTTGCGGCCACTACTGCCCGATCGGCATCCGCTATGACCGCCCGTTTCTCCAGGCGTCGGTTCTTTTTGACCGATTTGAACATGCGAGCTGTGGCGCGACGGACGGCAACGAAGTCTGGGTGATCTTCATCGATCTCGTCCATGGCGGCGAGAACTCGAAGCGTCACGGCAAGATCGGACGGGTCGATTGGTGTTGTAGCGGCCGTTTCGGGGATGGGTTCGCCGGGCGGTGGTGAGGATGATTCGGGCGCGGCGGTCATTGTGCCGATTCTACCGTCTTAGGGTTGAGGCATGACCGTGAAGAGAGTGCTGCTTGACTGCGACCCCGGACTCGATGATGCCCTCGCATTGCTGTTAGCGCATGGTGACACCGAACTGGATCTGGTCGCCGTCACCACAGTGGGTGGCAACGTCGCCTTGGAGAACACCACACGCAACGCGCTTCAGCTTCGTGAGTACCTGGGTTTCACCACGGTTCCGGTTGCCGCTGGGGCGGCCGGGCCTGCCAAAGGTGAAGCGCGCAACGCAGCGCATGTTCATGGTGATGGGGGTCTTGGGGATGTGGAATTGCCGCTGCCCACCCTTGCGCCCGTCGACGTCCACGCCGTCGATATCATCATTGATGCCCTCCGCGCGGCGCCAGGTGAAATCCATCTGGTGGCTATCGGCCCTCTGACCAACATTGCCCTCGCGCTGGCGAAAGAACCACGGATCGTGGAGTGGGCGGCATCCTTCGTCATCATGGGCGGCTCGTACACTCGCGGCAACACCACACCGGCTGCCGAGTTCAACATCTACGCCGACCCGGAAGCTGCAGCGACAGTTTTCGCTGCCGGGTGGGAGGTCGTGATGGTAGGTCTCGACCTGACCTTGCAGGCGTTAGTAACCGACAGCATTCGTGAGCGGATGCTCCAGCTCGGCCCACTGGGCCGGGACCTCGTCGTTCCCCTCGCCACCTACTGGAGCGACCCGGAGGATCCGGATTGGGTTGGCCAAGCAGTGCACGACGTCTGTGCGGTGGCCTATGTGGCACACCCGGAACTCTTCACCTGCGCCCGAGCGCGGGTGGAGGTGGAGACGGCGGGCACATTCACCGCCGGTATGACCGTCACAGATTTCCGCTCCAACACGCCGAACAGCCTTGTACCCATCGCTTTGGATGTCGAAGCTTTCTGGGATTATGTGCTCGAAAGCTACGCCACAGTGGCACGCCAGCTGAGTGCACGCCACCAGCTCAGCACACCTCAACTTGATGGCTGACGGCAATCCGGCCCTCAACCTGGCAGCTTTGGCAGCAGGGGTTGAGGGGCCCGACGAAATTTTCGCCGTCTTCGAAAGCTGGGCGGCCGAAAGCGGGTTTACCCTCTACCCGGCGCAAGAAGAGGCCGTCATGGAGCTGGTTTCCGGAGCCAACGTCATCCTGAGCACGCCCACGGGAACCGGTAAGTCACTTGTGGCTGTTGCCGCCCATTTCGCTGCCCTCGCTGAGGGCAAACGTACGTTCTACACTGCACCCATCAAAGCTCTGGTATCAGAAAAGTTTTTCGCCCTCGTGAACGTTTTCGGGGCGGCAAACGTTGGAATGGTGACAGGCGACTCGAGTGTCAATGCCGATGCTCCTATCATCTGCTGCACGGCTGAAATTCTCGCCAACCTGGCGCTCCGACATGGGGCAGACACCCCGGTCGATCAGGTGATTATGGACGAGTTCCACTTCTACGCCGACCCCGAACGCGGGTGGGCGTGGCAGGTGCCGCTTCTGACGTTGCCAAAAACGCAGTTCATCGTGATGTCGGCGACGCTCGGCGACGTCAGTTGGCTCGCGGATGACCTCAGCGCGCGAACCGGGCGGGAAACCGCCGTCGTTACTGGCGTTGAGCGGCCAGTCCCGCTGCACTATTCCTACGCAATCACGCCCGTGCACGAGACGGTCGAGGATCTGCTCTCATCCGGGCAATCACCCATCTACATCGTTCACTTCTCACAGCTGGCCGCCCTTGAACGGGCACAAGCCCTGACCAGCATCAACGTCGCGACCAGATCGCAGCGAGACGACATTGCGCAAGCGATAGGCGACTTTCGATTCACCACCAACTTCGGACGCACTCTGTCGCGACTCATCCGCTCGGGAATTGGTGTGCACCACGCCGGAATGTTGCCGAAATACCGCCGACTGGTTGAGCAGTTGGCGCAGCGCGGCTTGCTGCGCGTCATCTGCGGAACCGACACGCTCGGCGTCGGCATCAACGTACCCATACGCACGGTACTGCTGACGGCGTTGACCAAGTTCGATGGAACGCGCATGCGCCAACTCAGCGCACGGGAATTTCACCAGATCGCGGGACGTGCGGGACGCGCCGGGTATGACACGGCAGGTACAGTCATCGCCCAGGCGCCGGAGCACGAGTCGGATAACGCCAAATCGCTGGCCAAGGCCGGCGACGACCCGAAGAAGCTGAAGAAGGTTGTGCGCAAGCGTGCGCCGGAAGGCTTCGTCTCCTGGGGTGAGCCGAGCTTCACCCGGCTCATTTCGGCCGAACCTGAAAAGCTTACGTCGAGCATGCAGGTCAGCCATGCAATGCTCCTCAACGTCATCGCCCGTGGCGGTGACGCATTCACCGCAGTGCGTGACCTGCTGGAGAACAATCACGAGCCGCGAAGGCGGCAACTCGAGCTGATGCGGCAGGCACTGTCCATCTATCGCACCCTCCGAACCGCCGAGATCGTGGTGCAAAACGGTGACGAGATCCGGCTCACCGTCGATCTCCAACCCAACTTCGCCCTCAACCAACCACTGTCACCGTTCGCCCTGGCCGTATTCGACCTGATCAGCCCGGCTGAGGGACAGGAGCATGGGGTGTCCTTTGCGATGGACGTCATCTCCGTGCTCGAGGCGACGCTCGACGATCCGCGTCCCGTGTTGTCTGCACAGCAGTTCATGGCCCGCGGGGAGGCGGTCGCCGCTATGAAGGCCGAAGGTATCGAGTATGACCAGCGGATGGAACTTCTGGAGGGTGTGACGCACCCCAAGCCGCTTGAGGAACTGCTCGATGCAGCATTCGCCACGTACCGATCGTCTCAGCCTTGGGTTGGCGACTTCGAGCTGAGCCCGAAATCGGTCGTGCGTGACCTGTACGAGCGCGCCATGACCTTCAACGATTTCATCGGCTTCTACAAACTGAACCGCTCAGAAGGCCTGGTGCTGCGCTACCTATCTGACGCCTATCGGGCGGCGCGGCAGACGATACCCGATGAGCTGAAGACAGAAGAGTTGCGCGACATCATCGAGTGGCTTGGGGAACTGGTGAGGCAAGTTGATTCGAGCCTGCTTGATGAGTGGGAGGAACTCACCAATCCTGAGATCGCTGCGCGCCAACCGGGCGACGCGGTGCTCCCGCCTGCCCCACACAATGTCACGACCAACCCGCGAGCGTTCACCATTCTCGTTCGCAACGAACTGTTCAGGCGCGTTCAACTGGCGGCCCTCGAAAACTATGAAGCATTGGGTGAACTGGATGCGGCATCCGGTTTCACCGCCGACGCCTGGGCCGACGCTTTGGACGCCTACTATGCAGAACACGACTCTTTGGGCACCGATGCCGACGCTCGCAGCTCAGCAATGCTCATCATCGAGCAGGCGAGCAACGCCTGGACAGTCCGACAAATCTTCGCCGACCCTGTTGGCGATCATGACTGGGGGATCAGCGCCACGGTGGACCTGGCAGAGTCCAACGCGGCGGGTCTTGCCGTCGTGCGAGTCACGGGCGTTAACCGGCTGTAGGCCGGCCGTATCAGCTTTGCACGTGGTCGCCGGACAGGGCGAGCATCACCACATTGACCAGCGCCGCCACCATAATCAGTTGAAAAGCCAGTCGCGTCGGTGGTTTTCTCAGCGTCAAAACCGTGCCCACAGTGATGATGGTCAGCGTGACGACAAGACCCACCCATTGGGCAATCGGTACCGGGCTGGGCGGCCCGATGAGTGCCAAAACGGATGCCGCAGCCAGCGATATCCAGGTCACTAAACCTGAACCTCGAACCCCTACCCTGTGAGGCAGACCGCGCACACCAGTCTGACGGTCATCCTCAAGGTCTGGCAGTACATTGGCGAAGTGAGCGGCCAAGCCCAGAAACGCGCCCATGCCCATCGCCCACCACGCGGCCCAGACGGCTGTCTCGGCAGCGAAAGTGACAACCGTGGGGAGCAGGGCAAAACTCACGACATAGGGGACGACGGAGGCTGCGGTCTTCTTTAGCCAGACGTTGTAACTCCAGGCGGAGGCGATGAAAAGGGTATGCGCCAGCGTGGCGCGCCAACCCAACGGTAGGGTGGCGAGGATGGCCAGCGCTGCGGTCGCCCAGGCGGCATTGCGCACCGTTCTGGCGCGAATCCACCCACGAGCGATGGGCTTGTCCTGGCGGCCAACAGCAGTGTCACGATCGGCATCAAGCCAGTCGTTGCACAATCCCACGGACGCCTGATTGAATGCAAACGCAATTCCGATGAGGGCGATCCGCCACGGCGCGAGACCCAGGCTCACCGCCAGGACGATGGCCACGAGGGTGACCGCTACTGCTGGCCCGGGATGCGTCGAGGAAACCAACGCCACCAAACGGGATGGCGAAGCTGTCGGCATGCCGCCCATGCTAACCCTTCGCCCAGCAATCGCCGATAGGTTAGTTCCATGCACAATGCCCCGTCATCACGTCACATCGCCGACGTGTTGCCAGGCTCGTGGGACATCGGTGCTACCAACTTGCCACTGTGGCTGAATGGCCAGCGTCTTGAACCCGTGATCACCTACGACGTGGCGGCCACGTCACCACTGGTTCTGACGAATGAAGTGTCGTTTTCGGCGCCCGACGGTAAAATTCGCCGCCTCCACGGGCATGCCCGCTGGCGGCGCGGCCACTTCCTGTGGCGTGGTGCGCGCTTTTTGAAGCCCATCACAAGCCGGTGGTCTGTGGCCGGGATCAGCGAAGACGCAAACGTCGTCGTCCTTCGTTATGGCAAGACATGGTCGGTGCCCGAAGGTGTCGACGTTCTGGTTCGGCAGGGTGCGGATTTGCCGGAGCTGCGCGCAATCGTCGCAAACGGTTCGGCTGCGCTTGGGCTCACCGCTGAAGACTTCGCGACCCTCACCTGGATGCAAGGGCCGGAACAGCAGCTTCCGCTAGGTCTGGCCTAACTGTCACTAGTTCCCGTTATCTCTTCACGAACACGGCGAATGTCTTCCATTAGCGATCCGATGAGAATCCAGTGCTCCGGATGCGGTGTGGCGATGCGCAGTGGGGCGGTCAATGCCGGTAGGTCATCAAAGTTTTGCTCGCGGCTCTCGGGCGGTGGCTGGCTGAGGGCCAACAGGCGCAGGTCATGCGCGGCGCGGGACAGCTCAAGGGCGATGGACTTCACTATCGGCTCGTTCGCAAGATCCGGGTCATAACGATCGCGAACAGCGCGAGCCATGCCGAGCACGCGGGTAACCAAAACGTTCAGCCGCGACATCAAATCTCGGTCCAGTTGAAGGACCGTGCGGTGCCTGCCCCCGCGAGGATTCAGCATGAGGCTTTCCTCCGCCCTTGTTAAAGCCTCCTGCGCAGTGTGCTGCAGTGGACGTAGTGTTCGCGCTTCGGTAAGCAGCGAAGCAAGCGCGCTACGGTCCGGACCGGTTCGAAGAGCTTCCGCCAAGGATTCGAGCGTCGCCGCAACATTATTTGTCAGACGTACCACGGCTTGATGAGCCGGGGCGAGCAGAACCGGCGGAACGATTGCAGCGTTGACAAGCAATCCGACACCGACACCGATGAGGGTTTCAACGATCCGCAGCAGCGCATAGTCGGGGCTGTCCACCCCGCCGAGGGCGAGCACGAGCATGGCACTGATGGGTATCTGATTGGCGGAGCCCGGGGTGAGCCGTAGCGCCCAGGCCAGGAACAGCGAAACTGCGATGATGGCGAGAACGATCCAACTGGAGGCGCCGAAGACCAGGCCCGCCCCGTAGGCCAGCACAACGCCGAGGATAACGCCCAGACTGCGTTCGATGCCCTTAGCAAGAGACTGATTGACGCTCGGCTGCACCACAAGCAGCGCGGCGATCGCCGCGAAGATAGGCAGAGGCTGACCGAGAAGCAGCGTTGAGAGAAGCCACGCAGCGGTGGCCGCTACCGACGTTTTCACCACCTGGAGCAGCGGGCCGCGCGAGGATGCTTGGATCGTGGCGGACATGCGCATATGCTCCAGCGTACTGTCGTGGGATGCGTCCCAGGTGGAGCTACTAGTGCTGCGTCATGGCACCAACATTTCTTTTCGCGTCTGCGTCCACTGCGCCCAAAGCTGTTTCAAATCCCAGGCATTTTCGGCCAGAATTGACATTCCACGCTCCCCTGTACGACGCGTTTTCCCTTGAATGAGCATCAACTTAGTGCCGAAGAGCAGAGGTCCGGCGGCCTGCTGGGCATCTTCGAAGAACGTTGAATCCGAGCATCCGCTGCCATCATCAAGGCTGATGAACACCACACGTTTGCCACTGCGCATGGGCGGTGTCTGGGTGGCGACGCGGATGCCGGCGACCAGTACCGTCGTGTTGTTCCACAACCCCAGTAGATCGGACGCTTTCGTGACACCGATCTCGTCGAGCATGGGGCGGTAGCTTTCAACTACATGCTCGCTAAGTTCCATGGCCAGAATGTCGAGCTCGTTGCTGACCTTTTCGCGTGCGGATGGCTCGGGATTGCCGGTGGGGATGAGATCCCGGTCGTCGATGAAGAGGGGAAGCTGTTCTCCCTCCGCCGGCCGTGTCTTACGGGCGGTGAGCTGGCGGATACGCGCCACCACATCGCCGCGCGTGCGGTCATCCTGAGATAGGGAATCCAGCGCCCCCACCTGTCCGAGCCGCTGGAAGACACCGCGAGATGGTTTAGCCCGCAAGTAGAAGTCAGTGATCGAGTCGTAAGGCTGGCCGACGACAATGCGCGAAAGCTCGCTGTGACTGAGACCGTGCACGTCGGAGAACGACAGGCGAATGCCTAAGGGGGGGGAAGCGAGGCCGCCTTCACCAGCCAAGCCCGATTCTGCTCCCTCCACCGGCTCCACATGGTAAACCTCGGAACTGGCATTCACATCCAGCGGCAGAATCGGGACGCCCATCCGTCTCGCCTCGGTCAGCAGCAGGCGTTTCGGGTACATGCCGGGGTCGTGCGTCAGAATTCCGGACAAAAATTCTGCCGGGTAATGGGTTTTCAACCACGCGCTCTGGTAGGTGGGGAGGGCAAATGCCGCCCCGTGGGCCTTGCAGAACCCGAACGCCCCGAAGCCTTTCAGCGCAGCCCAGATTGTGTCGATCTCGACATCCGTGTACCTGCGCTTGCCCTCATCCATGTTCGCGGCAGTCCTGCTTCGGAACAACTGCTCAACTATCTCAACTTTCTTCTCCATGTTGCGTCGCAGCTCATCGGCCTGCGCCAAGTCGATGCCCATGCAGTCGGCGAAAATGCGCAGCACCTGCTCGTGATAGATGACTACGCCATATGTGGGTTTCAAAAACCAAATGAAGTTTTTGTGCAGGTACTGAGGTCGGGCAAATCCGTGTTTCACATCCAGGAAAGGCGCAACCATGTTGCCTTTCATCGGCCCGGGGCGAAACAGCGAGATATCGGCAATCAGGTCTTCGAACTCGGTGGGTTGCATTTTTCCCACCAACTCCCGCTGGCCGGGACTTTCGATTTGGAACATGCCCAGGGTATTGGTGGTGCGGATGGCCTCGAACGTCGGTTCGTCATCATGTGGGATCGCGTCCAGCTCAATCCAGCCATCCGGGTTCACATAAGGAGCATCGAGGGGGAGGTTACCGGCCATCGCCGCCCGCGGACCGTGAATCCGGATGATTTCATCCAGGGCGAAAGCCATCGCGCTTTGCATTCGCACGCCCAGTACGTCCAACTTCAGCAGCCCGGCGTCATCAATATCGTCCTTATCGAACTGACTCATCGGCAAACCGATTCCGCTGGGTTGCACTGGTGTCATGCTGAGCAGGTCGGAATTGCCGAGGATGACGCCGCACGGGTGCATGGAGATATGGCGGGGGAGCCGGTCGAGCCTTTCGGTGAGGTCGACCAGCAGGTCGAGCTTGTTGTCTTCCCGCACTAGTTCAGCGATTTCGCGCAGCTCTGGTTTCTTATTCAGCACCTCCCGGAACTCTTTCGCATCAAACCGCCACACATTTTTCGCGACGGTATCGATTTGTTCCTCATCAAGCCCCAGCGCCAACCCGGCGTCACGCACGGCACCGCGGGCGCGGTATTTGTTCTGCATTGACAGCAACGTCACCCGGTCGCTGCCATACCGCTCAAAGATGGCGCGGTACACCTCGTGCCGCCTGCCCGATTCCACATCAATGTCGATGTCGGGAAGTGTCGACCGCGCCTTGCCCAAAAATCTTTCAAAGAGCAAGTCGTGTTCGATCGGGTCAACATTGCTAATGCGCAGCAGATAGTTGACCAGGCTGCCCGCGCCAGACCCGCGCGCCGAATTGCGTACCCGCAGGTCGCGCATCAGCCCGGAGACGTCGGCGACGGTCAGAAAGTAACTGGCGAACCCGAACCCGGTAATCGTGCTGAGCTCGTCGCGCAACCGAAGGCGCAACGCGTCGCCCGGATTGTCGTAGCGTTCGGTGAGTCCGGCCTCGCACCGTTGCCAGAGCACCTGGTTGGGGTCGTCGGTGGCGTCGGAGAGGCCCAAAGCCGAAAGCTCGGGAACTTTCGGCTTTCGCCACTGCAGATCGGTGTCCGGGTCTAGGCGGCAACGATCCGCTAGCTGTTCGGTGTGGCTGAGCAGTTCGTCTGCAGAGCGCCGATCGAGGCGGGAATAATCGGTGATGGTGCGGGCAAGCGCCCGCATTTCGTCCCCAGGTTTCAGCCAAGCCTGCGCATTCGGCTGCGGAGAAAAAGTTCCGAGCGCACTTAACTGGCTGGCGGCATCCAAAACATCACCGGTCACGGCGTCATCGGCCTCAAGGTAACGCGCAGCGTTGGTCAGCACAGCAGGAACCTGGTGTGCTTCGGCCAGTTCGAGCATTCGGGCGGCGTGACGAATGCTGCGGCTGTCGCCCGGTTCAGTGAAGTGACACACAACCTCCACCACAATCCCGCCCGGCAGGGTCCCTTTCCACCGCTCGAGCAAAGTTCCCGCATCTTTCAGCTGGCCGGCGGATACCGCGCGGCCAACATCTGAATCCGCGCCAAGCAGTACGGTACCGACCGGCCCGTCCGTTCCGGCAAGGAAGGCTCGAGTGCGTTCACGCGTAATGGTCGCAGGGGAGGAGGTGTTGCGTTTTGTCGGGCGACCATGCGCCGCACTGATCAGCCGGCAAAGCGCCGCCCAGCCGGCACCGCCGTTATTCCCGTGGGCGAGAACTGTGACACGCCCAGAGTTCCCTGATTGCGGATCGAAGGTGAGCCCGAGGTCAACCCCGACAATCGGATCGATCCCGACGGCGATACAGGCACGTACATGGCGAATGGCACCGTAAAGTCCGTCGCGGTCAGTGATGGCCGCTGCATCCGCCCCCTGTTCGGCGGCGGCCTCGACCAACCTTTCCGGAGGGGTGGTTCCGTAGTGCGCAGAAAAAGCGCTTGCGACATGCAAGTGAGTGAAACGGGGCATTACAGGCTGGCTCTCTGATTACGCTGATGCGGTTCACGTCAGCCGGCCTCTGGCGTTATGGCTGCCTTGCGGCAGGTCGAAACTATGTTCGAGTCTACGCCTTCAGGGTCACCGTTGCCATTCACTTTCTGCGCGGGGGGCCGTTGTGGCGGCGTCAATCGCATCTGCTGCCCGTACCAACGTCAGATGGGACAGTGCCTGCGGCGTGTTTCCCACCTGCCGGTGATGCTCGGTGTCGTACTCCTCCGACAGTAGGCCGACGTCATTGCGAAAGCCGACGAGGCGGTCCATCAGCTTCGTCGCATCCGCCACCCGCCCACTGCGCGCATATTGCTCAACTAACCAGAATGAGCAGGCAAGGAACGGATGCTCGCCGGCGGGCAGGCCGTCAACACCGGTCTCCGTGCGGTAACGCATCAGCAGGCCGTCTTTCATTAGCTCGGCCTCGATCGCTGCAACGGTCCCCAACATTCGTGGGTCGTCTGGCTTCAGGTAGCCAACCTGCGCCAGCTGTAGCAGCGACGCGTCAACGTTCCGGCCGCCGTAGAACTGGGTGTAACTGTTCAGTTCCTGATTGAAGCCCCGGGACTCAATCTCCGCCGCCACCTCATCGCGCAGCCTCTCCCAACGCTCGACCGGGCCAGGAAGGCCATGGTTTTGCACTGCACGTATGGCACAATCAAACGCTGCCCACAGCATGACGCGTGAGTGGGTGAAATGTCGCTGAGGTCCCCGGATCTCCCAAATCCCGTTATCCGGACGCTGCCAATTCGCCTCGACGTGGATCATCAGAGCCCGTTGCAACGGCCAGGAGTACGCGTTCTCCGTCAACCCTTGCTCACGGGCAAGTTGCAGGGCAACCATGACCTCCCCGAAAACGTCGCCCTGGTACTGCCGGTAGGCGCCATTGCCGCGACGCACTGGGGCAGCGCCGTCATAGCCTGGGAGGCTCTCGATCACGGTTTCTCTAAGATCACGCTCACCGGAGAGGCCGTACATGATTTGCACGTCTCCCGGGTCGCCAGCGATCGCCCGGAGCAGCCAACTGCGCCAATGGTCTGCTTCGCCTTTATATCCGTGGATGAGTAGTGCTTCGAGGGTGAGTGCGGCGTCGCGAAGCCAGACATACCGGTAGTCCCAGTTGCGTTCACCGCCGAACGCTTCGGGAAGGCTCGTCGTCGCGGCTGCCACGATTCCGCCGGTGTCTTCGTGGGTGAGTGCACGCAACACGAGCAGAGAACGCAGCACCTCTTCCTTATAGCGACCCTCGGCCTGGTACTGGCCGGCCCACTCACGCCACCACTCAGTCGTTTGCTTGATGCTGTCATCCACGTTGATCGCCTCGGGAGGCTGCCGGTGTGCCGGAAACCAGGTGAGAGTTATGTCGACAGTGTCTCCCTCTGCCACCGTAAATTGAGACACGTGTGAGTGGTTTGCGGCAGTAAGTCGCGGTCCCCGAATCACCACAGCGTCGGGCCCGGCGACAGCTACCAGCGCGTGCACACCCTCGCTGGGCGCCTGGCGAACCCACGGCATGGAGTCCGCATATCCGAAACGGATACGCATGTCTTGTTTCATGATCACCGTGCCACGAATCCCGCGAACGCGACGCACGACATCCGCTCGCCTATTTCCGTGCGGCATGAGATCGATGACTTCTGCTTCCCCCGTCGGAGTCACCCAGCGGGTAACGAGGATAAATGTGCCGTCGAGATAGCGACGGCTGGTTTCAGTGACTTCGCCAACGGGGCTCAGTAACCACCGACCGTGATCTTCGGTTCCGAGTAGTGCGCCGAAAGTCGACGCGGAGTCGAAGCGGGGAAGGCACAACCAGTCCACACTGCCATCACGGCCGATGAGTGCCGCGGTGTGACAATCGCCAATAAGTGCATAGTCTTCGATAGGGAGTGCCATCAACCCATCCTCGCATTTGCATTGTTGTTTTACGCTCTGTGGCATGACGGACCGCATCCAGACTTTGGTCATTTTCGGCGCCACCGGCGACCTGGCGGAGCGGTTACTGCTTCCTGGTGCTGGCCAGTTGGTGAGTAGCGGGCGAGAATACCTGTTCCGCATCGTTGGCGTCGGCCGGGATCCGTTGTCGGATGAGGATTGGCGGGAGCGGGTGAAAAGGGCGTTCCGGCAGGCCGGCTCCATGACGCCCGCGGCGCAGAGAATCGCCGACGATTCGGCCTACGTAAAGGCAGATGTCACTGATCCGGATGATCTCCGGCGCGTTCTCGAAGCCTGCACGGGAATGCCCGCCCTGTACTTCGCCCTACCTCCGGCGGTAACCATGCAGGCCTGTCGCGCGCTGGAGCAGTTGGACCTTCCGGAGGGAACTGTTCTAGTACTTGAGAAGCCGTTCGGCACCGACCGGCAGAGCGCCGCCTCTTTTAATCGGCAGCTGGTGAAGCTCGTCCCTGAAAAGCAAATTTTTCGTGTCGACCATTTTCTGGGCGAATCGATGGTTCTGGGCATGCTCGGTCTGCGGTTCGCGAATCGACTTTTTGAGCAGGTGTGGAACCGCGACAACATCGAGCGTGTCGAAATCGTTTTCGATGAAGAACTGGCGCTGGAGGGGCGGGCTGGCTATTACGACACGGCCGGCGCCCTGGTTGACATGATCCAAAGCCACCTTTTGCTGGTGCTCGCCGTGGTGGCGATGGAACCGCCACCGAGCATCGATGAGTCAAGCGTGAGAGGCGCCATGTCCCAAGTTTTGCAGGCGGCAGAGGTTCACGGCGGTGACCCGGTCGCCTTCAGCCGCCGGGCACGGTATACCGCCGGGATCGTTAGGGGGCGCGAGCTGCCCTCCTACGTTGATGAGCCGGGGGTTAGGCCAGAGAACGGCACCGAGACGTTGGCGCAAGTGACTGTGGGAATTGAGAACTGGCGTTGGGCTGGAGTTCCATTCGTGTTGCGCTCTGGCAAGGCGCTGGGGGAGCCGCGTACGGACATAACGGTGACTTTCAAGGAGGTGCCGCACCTTCCCAAAGGGTTGAAGGGCAGGGAGCGGCCGGCCCGACTTCGGCTGTCACTGACCTCGGATGACGTCGAGCTGGATGTGACGATGAATGGGGCCGGAAATCCACTAGAGCTTGATCGAGTAACGTTCACTGCGGATTCGGGCAGAAGTGAACTTGAGCCGTATGGCCAGGTTTTGGCGGGCGTGCTTTCGGCGAATCCGACATTTTCGGTGCGCTCGGACATCGTCGAGGAATGCTGGCGCATCATCGAGCCCGTGCGGGAAGCCTGGGATACGGATGCGGTTCCCCTCGACGAATATCCCGCCGGAACCCGCGGTCCAGAAGGCTGGTAGAGCTCAGGCCCACAGCTGCTGGTCACGTTCGTCGTCGAAGACGCTGGCGACATGCCATTCACCGGTAATCGGGTTCTTGGTCAAGTCGAAGGTTCCATCGATCCGGCGCGCACCATCGGTTAGCGGCAAGGCATCAACCCGCCACACCTTTACTTCGAGAAGGCGCTGGCCTGCCCCTCTGGGAGCGCGCCCGGCAAGCCGCCACCAGTCCTGACGGGTCACCCATATTTCGGGGGCGCTGATGACGCCGTACACCACCCCTCGCCAGCGGAACCGTACTGGCGAACCGGTGGAGGACAGTTCAACGGCAACCGCTTCATCGACCTTCATGCTGGATCCTTTGCTCGAAACTTTGTTCGAGTTAAAGGTACGCCGCACTACCGACAATGGCCAATAGGAGAACACCGCGTCAGGACGGCGGAGGCAGAAATTCCGCTGTGACTAGTCCTCTGGGTCGGTGGGATCGATGGGCAGGTGGTGGTCACGGCCTGGTTCGCCTTGCTTCCAGTAACCGTCGACTTTGTACTGGTTCTTTGGCAGCCCAAGTTCGTTGCGCAGGTAACGGCGAATAGGAACGAGCGATGTCGCTTCACCGGCTGCCCAGACGAAGGTGTCATCCCCCATCGGGCCGACGTTACGGATGGCACGCTCCAGGGATCCGACTTCCTTGCTCAGCCAAATAACTTTTGCACGATGAACATGCGCCGGTTCAAGATACGCGGCATCAAAATCATTTGAAAGCTGAACGAAGGAGATGATGTCAACACCCTCGGGGATGGACTCGATCCATCGGGCCAGTGCGGGAAGCGCTGTTTCATCGGCAGCGAGAATGAAACGCGTCGCGCCTTTGGGTACCTCGCGTGAACCGCGGGGACCACCCACGACAAGCGTGCTGCCAAGGGTGGCCGCAGCAGCCCAGGCGGAAGCCGGACCAGCTTCTCCGTGCAAGAGGAAATCGAAGTCCAGTTCGGCATCGGATCCTTCCGTCGCGTCGCGGAAAACTCGCGGGGTGTAGTCGCGGGAGATGACCGTGCCGTGTTCCGGACGCTTGATGCCTTCGGGGGTGACGGTGGGAACGGTCAGGGTGCCCGTTGCCGGGTCTGCAAAGAACAACTTGCTGTGGTCTGTTGCGCCGGTGCTGACGAAGCCGGCCAACTCTGGGCCGCTCACCGTGATGCGTACGAATCCGGGGCTGATCTCTTGCCTGTTTGTTACGGTCAGACTGCGAATAGCAAAATCATGGTGCACCGTAGTGCCTTGCTCGATCAATGGGATCTCCTGAAAACGGATGCGGTGTCGGGGCCGCTCGCGAACTACGGTAGCCCATGTCGACTGTGAACTACGTCGTATGCCCCTACGACGGACCCAGGCAGATCACACCCTGCGCTTAGTCGTTGAGTAAACCAAGTTCGCTCAACTGTTCAGCCAGGCCAGCTCCGTCAGGTGCGTAAACCCATCGTGCCGAGTCTTCGGGGGCGCGCTCATCATCTTTACTACGACCGCCGGCAAGTACTGCTTCACTTGTGGAAAGCTGGCGAATCGCGATCGCCTCGACGCTTGTCGGGTGGCTTTCCGAAAAATGGGTATACAGCTCCTCGTCGTGCTGCCCGTCATCACCCACCAAAAGCCAACGCAGCTGCGGGAACTCCCCAGCCAGGCGGATCAAGCTCTCTTGCTTGTGTGCACGTCCGCTCCGAAACCAGCGGTCGTGGGTGGGTCCCCAGTCAGTCAGCAACAGCGGGCCGCTGGGATAAAGGTGACGCATCAGAAAGCGGGAAAGTGTCGGTGCGACATTCCAGGCTCCGGTGGAGAGGTAGAAAACGGGCGCGCCTGGATGATCGCGCAACAGGCGTTCATACAAAACCGCCATGCCGGGCACCGGGCGACGAGCGTGCTCGTCGAGCACGAACGTGTTCCAGGCCGCCAGCAGCGGTCTCGGCAAAGCAGTGACCATGACCGTGTCATCCACATCGGAGATAAGACCAAAGCGCGCGTCCGGGTCGACCACGAAAACCGGCGCCTCTACGACCTCCGACCCTTCGCTGCGAATAGTGATGGTGTGCCAACCTGGGGAGAGCTCGACTTTGACGACAGTGTCAACTACTCCACCGCGGTCCGCTGTGACGTGCTGTTCGACGCCGGCAATAGAAATGGTGACGACGACGTCGTCCACAGGCACGCTGGTGAAGCTGCGCCACCCGCGAATCTTCTTGTACCGCTTGTCGTCACTGATGATTGGTTTGGTGAGCAGCACCCTGCACAGCACCCGAATCCAACCGGGCGACCCATATCCGGTATACGGGATGATGGTGGCTGTGAGCCCGCGCTTCCGGGCACGCTTTTCACGGAAACTGTGCAGTCGGTCTTCGATCCGGGCGGCAAAATGCAGGATCGGTTCAGCCCCCGCAGCTCGCGCAGACTCTCTTAGGGACTTGGCCATTGCCACAGTCTTTCATGCGGGCCTGGTTACACGGGATTCAGTAATGATGGCTCATTGTTTCGCACGGAGCCAACGGCTGCCCCAACTTGGTAAAACTCGGCCACTTCTGCCATTGCGGCACCGCCCTGCGACGCAAGTTCAAGCAAGTCTTCTGTCCCCTCTACATGGGGATCAAGCCACTCGTCCACCAACTCGGGCGGCAGCAAAACCGGCATGCGGTCATGGATGGCTTCTAGCTCTCCCGCAGATTTCCGCGTCACGATCGATGTTGAGAGCAACCATGTGACGGGAGAGTCACCTGCCGCGTCAGGGTTGCGCCACCATTCGTAGAGGGCGGCGAATTGAAGTAGCTCGCCGTCCGGAAGATGGATGAAAATAGGCGCTTTCGTGCCATCTGCTGCGGTTCGCCATTCGTAGTAACCAGACGCCGGAATCATGGCGCGTCGCTTTTTGACGGCATTACGGAAGGCAGGCTTCTCATGCGCCGACTCGATCCGAGCGTTGAACAGGGGTGCGCCGGCCCGAGGGTCTTTCGCCCATCCCGGAACCAGCCCCCACCGAGCCGACTCCAGTCGTCTGACAGGTTCCGGATCATCCGGGTCACTCTTCGAAATGGAATCGATGACAACGTTGACCCGATCCGTTGGAGCAATATTCCAGGACGGCTCGGCTAGGTTGTCCGCCGCTATATCGACATTGAACACCGCGACCAGCTCGCTGGAGGCCCTGGCAACAACAAATCGTCCACACATAGAGCAATTCTGGCAATAAGCTCCGACATTGTCGCGCGTCACGACGCTGACGATCGCCCTTTTGGTGCAGGATACAATTCGAGTTGACCATTTTTAGGAGTTTCATTGCCGCATCACAACCTGGAAGAAGCGCTGCCGGGGACGACTGCAACGTTGCGCAACGAGCCTGTTCAGGCTCGGAGCACGGCACGCCTGTCGCGCCTTCTCGACGCGGCCGCTGAAGTCATCGACGAAATCGGCTTTGAACGACTGACGACGGCGATGGTTGCTGAACGTGCCGGCGCTTCTATTGGCACCGTTTATCGTTACTTTCCCGACCGCATTGCGGTACTGCAGAGCCTGAGCATGCGTACAGCGACGGACTTCGCAGAACGGGTGAGCTCAGCGCTCCAGGACGAGAAACTTGTGACCTGGCTTGATGCCGTTGATGCGTCTATTGATTTGGTCGTAGAAGCCTTCGTCTCCACCCCGGGCTTTCGCTCGCTTCGCTTCGGCGACGTCATCGACGTACGGCCAGCCGAAAGCGACCGTACGAATAACTCGATAATCGCTTCCGCCATCGCTGATGTGCTCAGCGCGAGGTTCGACCTGAAGAAAGACGATGACCTGGAGTTCCGTCTTGAAGTGGCGGTCGGCCTCGTCGACGGATTGCTTGCACGTGCATTCGCTATCGAACATTCGGGGGATAAGCGTTTTATCGCCGAGGCGCGAAGCGTCGCTCGTGGTTACCTGGTCGGGTACTACGGGGAGCCATCCGCGTAGGCGAACGCTCACTTATCGGTGCTGGTGTCTCCATCGCCGGGGTGGTCCATGTAGCGAGCTTCAGCTCTGGCGAGTAGTTTTTTGGCCACGATGACCATCAGCAGGAATATCACGATAATGCCGGCAAAAATATAGCCGGCGTAATGCAGTTGATCTGCCAGCTCACGATAACTTCCCGCAGCCGCCCACCCGACCGAGGCATAAGCGACGGACCAGATTGTGCATGCGGGAATCGTCCAGGCCATGAACCTTTTGTACGTCATGTTGCTCATTCCGACGGTCAGGGGGACCAACGAATGGAACACGGGCAGGAAGCGTGAAATGAATACGGCTATTCCGCCGCGGCGGTCCAGATAGTTCTCTGCCCGAACCCAGGTCGCCTCGCCAAGACGACGCCCAACGATACTGCGCCGAATCCTCGGGCCGAAGTAGCGCCCCAAGGCGAAACCGATGCTCTCCCCGCACAGGGCACCGATGATGACCACCACGATGAGCGACACATATTCGACGACGTTTCCAATGCCCGTACTGGCCACAATTACGATTGTGTCCCCGGGAACAATTAAGCCGATCAGAATGGATGTTTCCAGCAAAATGGCGAGCCCGGCGAGCAGCGTTCTCAGTACCGGGTCAACGTTGTTGACTGTGTCGAGTATCAGGCTGAGGACGTCATTCACACCGGAATCCTATCGAGCCGAACTGACGACTATCGGTTTGCGCAGGCGATCAAGCCTTGCCCGCCAGATGCCCAGGCGTCCCGGTTCTTCAGCTGTTTGCGGTCCGTCGATCCAGTGCGTGACAATGCGGATGCCGTGCAGCGCGTTCAGCGACCAGATTTCTCGTCCGTCAAGATTCTCGGGAGTGGCCGACTCGTAGTGAACCTCCGTTCCGAGCGCTGTAGCGAGGGCGATCACCGTGCGTGCAGTCACGCTGTCCACCCGGTCCAACTCGAGGGGAGGAACGCACAGGATGTCGCCCCGCCACCACGCCAGCGCACTATGGGCGGCTTCGACAACGTAACCATCACTTGAGAGGATGACCGCATCATCCGCGCCGCGCAGCTGCGCCTCCGCACGGAGCTGTGAAAGGGTGCCAGTATCCGGCCCTTTCACCGTGGGCTGTGTTCTCGGGTCGGCTCCGGCATGGGTCGCCAAAGTTATCGACCGGGCAAGGGCAGGGGCTTGCCGCTGTCGAAATACGGCAACAATGTCGCCGGCATGCTCCTGCATCTCGACTCGGGGAAACCACTGCCCATCGT
>JAODMI010000096.1 GCA_025464755.1 Homoserinimonas sp. | reverse complement strand
TCTCGATTATCGCTGGCGTCGACCCCCGTGTGGGCTTGTTCTCATCATTCATCATGGCTGTCTCCATCGCATTCCTTGGCGGCCGCCCGGCGATGATCACGGCGGCAACCGGCGCCGTCGCGTTGGTAATCGCTCCCGTGGCACGCGATTACGGGATGGATTACTTCATCGCCGCGGTCTTGCTGGCTGGCGTTTTCCAAGTCGTGCTCGGCGTGGTTGGCGTCGCGAAGCTCATGCGCTTCATCCCCCGCAGCGTTATGGTCGGCTTCGTCAATTCGCTGGCGATCCTCATCTTTGCGGCGCAGGTTCCCCACCTGATCGGTGTTCCTTGGCTGGTCTACCCGCTCGTTGCCGTCGGCCTGCTGATCCTCGTTGCGATGCCGCGAATAACCATGGTGGTTCCGGCTCCACTGGTGGCTATCGTTTTGCTGACCGTGGCAACTGTTTTCATCGCTTTGAATGTCCCCACCGTTGGGGACCAGGGCGACCTGCCAGAGAGCTTGCCAGAGTTGTTCATTCCGCAGGTTCCTCTTACCTGGGAGACGTTCAGCATCATCGCCCCGTTTTCGCTGGCCATGGCGCTGGTCGGACTCCTCGAATCTTTGATGACCGCCAAACTGGTCGATGACATCACCGACTCACGATCAAACAAGACGCGCGAGGCTTGGGGTCAGGGCGTGGCCAACGTGCTGTCTGGTTTGTTCGGCGGCATGGGGGGCTGCGCGATGATCGGCCAAACGATGATCAATGTGAAGGCGTCAGGAGCCCGCACACGCATTTCCACTTTCCTCGCCGGGGTCTTCCTGCTCATTCTGGTCGTGGCGCTGGGAGATTTGGTTTCTGTTATCCCGATGGCTGCGCTGGTGGCGGTCATGGTGATGGTTTCGGTGGCCACCTTCGATTGGCACAGTGTTCGGTGGTCAACCCTGAAACGGATGCCCAAGAGCGAGACGACAGTCATGCTCGCGACTGTCATTGTGGTTGTCGTCACCCACAACCTCGCCATAGGCGTGATTGTCGGGGTCCTCGTGGCGATGGTCGCATTCGCTCGCCGGGTGGCACATTTCGTAACGGTGGAGCGCACCGTGGCTTCGGAGGACGCGGTCCCTTCTGCCTATTACGTCGTGAGCGGCGAGTTGTTCTTCGCCTCGAGCAATGACCTCACCACGCAGTTCGCTTACCTCGACGACCCTGAGCGCGTGGTTATAGACATGTCGCACTCCCACGTCTGGGACGCGTCCACGGTGGCCGCGCTTGACGGCATCACCACGAAGTACGAGCGCTTGGGCAAGCACGTGGTGATTGTGGGCATGAATGAGGCGAGCACCAGCATGCATGCCCGCCTCGCGGGCAAACTTGGCGACGACATATAGGACGACGCTTAGCGTCTGATTGTCCCCAGATTGGGTCAACCCCTCCCGAAGATGGCGACGGCAGGGTTTCATGGTCCTTGTGTCACCACAAGAAGGCGTCGCCACGGAAACCTCGGACAGCGTTGCAGAGCGGGTACAGCAGGTGGCACAGGATGCCTTCGGCTGGGCGAGTCTGCGGCCAGGCCAACTCGACGCCATAACGTCGATCGTGCAGGGCCACGATGTATTGGCCGTCATGCCCACGGGCTACGGCAAGTCGGCAATCTACCAAATTGCTGGCATGCTGCTGGATGGGGCGACCATCGTCATCTCGCCACTCATCGCCCTGCAAGCCGACCAGGTGCGCTCCATCGACACAGCACTGGGCGTGGATGCGGCCGTCGCCGTCAATTCGAACCAGAGTGATGCCGAGAACGAAGACGCCTGGACCTCGATCAGCACAGGCAATGCAGAGTTCCTCTTTTTGGCACCGGAGCAACTCGCGAAAGAATCTGTCATCGAGCGGCTACGCGGCATCACGGTGTCGTTGGTGGTGGTAGACGAAGCGCATTGCGTCTCGTCGTGGGGTCACGATTTTCGGCCGGACTACCTGCGGCTCGGCGAGGCGCTTCGCCGTCTCGGCCGTCCGACTGTGGTCGCGTTGACTGCAACCGGGGCGGCTCCTGTGCGCGAGGAGATCGCCGAGCGCCTCGGCCTACGGGAGCCGCACACGTTCACCCGGGGGTTCGACCGCGCCAACATTCGTCTCGAAGTTTCCCGTTACACGTCCGACTCGGAGAAGCGCAAGGCGGTCGCAGATCAGGTCACCGGGCTGACGAAGCCAGGATTGTTGTACGTGGCGACGCGTCGAGACACCGAGCGGTACACGAACACCGTGACGGAGCGCGGCTTGAGGGTAGCAGGGTACAACGCGGGGCTGGCCGCTTCGGTGCGCGAATACGTGCACGACGCTTTTCTCTCGGATGAACTAGATGTAGTAGTGGCGACGAACGCGTTCGGAATGGGCATCAATAAACCCAACGTGCGGTTCGTCGTGCACGCCTCTGTGCCCGAGTCACTCGACAGCTACTACCAAGAAATTGGCCGGGCTGGCCGCGATGGTGAGTCGGCGGTGGCGACGCTCCATTACCGTGCCGAAGACCTGGGCCTGCGCACGTTCTTCGCGGCTGGCACGCCAGCTGACGCTGATTTACGGCGTGTGTTTTCGGCACTTGACCCCTCGACGCCGGTGGCTCGGAGTGAGCTCGCCGGCAAGCTGAACCTGTCGACGCGAGGTCTTGCCCACCTTCTCAACGTCTTGATTGATGCTGGGGTGGTGGTGTCTACAAAGCGGGGCGTTCGTGCCAGCCGGGGCGTTTCCCTCGAGGACGCTGTGGCGCGAGCCGTCGAATCGGCAGAATCGCGGGAGCGCATTGAACACTCTCGCATCGCCATGATGCGGGGATATGCCGAGACTACAGAATGTCGTCGGCAGTTCCTTCTCGGCTATTTCGGAGAGCAGCGCGACGAGCCGTGCGGCAACTGTGACAACTGCACAGATCGCTCCGCGATGGTCGAAACTGAGCAGGAGCGCCGACCGCAGACCGCAACCGTTGATGGTCCATTCGCCGTGAACTCTCCGGTTCGGCACAAGCTGTGGGGCCCTGGCACGGTCATGCGAAATGAGGATGACCGCATCACCGTGTTTTTTGAAACCGAGGGGTACCGTGTTCTCTCGCTGGAGGCCGTCGAAGAACGTGAGCTGCTCAAACCCGTGGCGCAGTAGATGCTGTCCCCCTCAGCCGCGCGACAAGCGTCAACAACAGCAACGTCGTGGCTGCTCTGGCGTGGGTTAGGGGTGCGCTGGAAGCCGACCCGTTTTTTGGGCAGGTGCCAGACAATTTTTTGGGCAGGTGCCAAACAAACTGAGTTCGGGTGACTGGAGACTTCTCCCCGCTCGGGGAGCAGGATGGTGTGTATGGCGAACCGGATCTACACGGTCGGACACTCCACGCATCCTATCGACGCCTTCGTGGCGCTGGTGAAAGCGCATGGCGTGAACTACCTCGTCGATGTGAGAACGATCGCCAGATCTCGACACAACCCGCAGTTCGGCGAGGACCAACTGATGATCAGCTTGCCGTTGAACGGGATCGGCTACCTCAGGTTGAAGGCCCTCGGAGGACTCAGGAACACCACGAAAGAGTCGGCCAACACTGGCTGGAAGAACGCCTCATTTCGCGGATACGCCGATTACATGCAAACACGCGCTTTCACCGCCGGCGTTGAGGAGCTGCTCGAGGTGAGCCAGCGCTTCACCGTCGCAATCATGTGTGCCGAAGCGGTGCCGTGGCGATGCCACCGTTCACTCATCGGCGACGCCTTGCTCGTTCGAAACGTCGACGTACTCGACATCATGACCCCAAAGTCAACCAAGCCTCACACCCTCACAGACTTTGCCTCGGTAGACGGGCTACAAATTACCTATCCCCCGCCAACCGGTTTCCTTGTCTAAGTCGCGGCGTCAGTCTAGTTTTAGAGCTACACGGCGGGGCCTTTGGCGCTTCTAGGGTTCAGGAGGAACGATGGGCAAGCTGCTGTATAGCGACGCGGGAATCGAAATCGAAATCGAGGACCGAGCGTTGACGCATTTGCAGGTCGTCATTGGTATGAAGCTGCGGCGGGGCGAAAGCTTCTTTTTCTCGTGGAAAGACGACCCCGCCATCGGCGATGGGCGCTCCAGCATTTGGATTGACAGCGCTATTCCTCTCTACTTCAAATACTTCGGCAGCAAGAGCCCCAACATCAATCGTGAATGGGTGGAGATGCTTGCAGCCTCCGCCAATAGCGGGCGTGGCCTGGTTTTCACAGACGAACCGAACGCCGCCCCTTCGGTTGCCCCGAGAGGGCACATCTAGTTCGTGACCAGACACTTGGACCGCAAGCGGCGCCACCGCGTCTTGGCGATCGTCGCGGGCCTTGTCGCGATTGCGATACTCGCTATCGCCGGCTACGCGTTGACCAGCCCTGAAAGCGAACCTCCCGCCACGGCTCCCAGCCCTGCCCCGAAACCGAGCGATCCGCAGCCGGTGAAAGGACCCGACCCTTACCCACTATTAAGCCTTAACCCGCTGGAGCGCACAGAAATCGACGAACTTGTCGCCTTTACTGGATGGCTGGAACGACAGCAGGCTAAAGGATTTATAGGCGAACTCGGCTGGCCACGCACGACTGGCGACGCGAACCCCTGGGGAACACTTGCAGACAAGTGGTACCAGGTGGCCCAGTACCACGACGTGTCTTCCACCGCCTGGGCAGCCGGAAGCATGTGGTCCGACGACTACGCGCTCACCATTTATGGCAAGTCCGGTGAAGACAGGGTGCTGTCTGCCGCCTATTCGCAAGCGGAAACGCTGGAGAAGTTTGCTGCCAACGTCGCGGTTCCCACCGGGGTGAACCTGGCAGGCCTTGAGTTCGGCACCGAGAGCAACTTCAACTCCGGCGCCCCTGGCGTCATCGGTGAGGCGTACTTTGAGGAGCCAGAGGCCAGCTTCGCCTACCTTGCCAGGCGCGGCGTCACCTTGGTGAGACTTCCCTTCCGTTGGGAACGGCTGCAGCCGACGCCCTTCGGAGACTTCGCCGCTGAGTCGCTCGACCAGCTGCGGCGAGCGCTCGACTCCGCGGCGGCGAACGGCATACAGGTGATCCTCGACCTCCACAATTACGGCTACCACGAGTCTCCCAGCGGCCCCCTGCAGGTGGGAACCGACCGCTTACCGGCGGATGCGCTAACGGATGTCTGGCTGAAGCTGAGCACCGAATTTCAGTCCCACGACGCCCTCTACGCGTACGGGCTCATGAACGAGCCGCATGACTTTGCCCATACCGGCAATCTCAGCGGTGCCGAGTTCTGGGAACAAATCTCCCAGGAGGTACTTACCAGTATCCGGAACGCTGGAGACGAGACCCTCATCATGGTTCCGGGCTACAACTGGTCGGGCGTAGAAAGTTGGTTGCGCTTTCACCCCGACGGCTGGATCAACGACCCGGCCAACAATTTTCGCTACGAAGCCCACCATTATTGGGATGGCGACAGCAGCGGCACCTATGAGGATTCGTACGAGAGTGAGCTGGCCCAAAAGGGCGGATAGCGGCGTCTGTGCCAGCCAACCATGCGCCACACCACCAGGCGCCACACCACCACGCGCCAGACAACCGCTAAGCCAGCAGCCGCGAAACGCCGAGGCTGCGCTGCGGGAAGCACCCCCGCTCCTCGTCCATGCGCGCAGGTGCACTAACCGATCGGCGCCACCGCTTTCTCGCTGAGACTGGCCTTGATCAGCTCGGCAACTTTCAAACCGTCACGCACGGCATAGTTCGTTCCGCGGTCCTCCGGGAACACCTGCGAGAAGTTGGCCAGAAAATAGCCCGGTAACGGCGTCTCCATAGACGGGATCCGCGATTCGTAGGTGACATCCACAATGTGTTGCGCATTACGGAACCGGAACGCGTGCGACTCGATCACCGACTCTTCGCTAAATTTCGGAAATAACCTTTTCACGCCAGCAAACCACTTGGCCCTCAGCTCCTCGTCGTTCAGCTTCATCAGCGGGCTGTCGTTGGGCACGTAGTCACCGATGTAGTAGATGTGTCGACCGCCCGTGTTCTCAACCCCGATCAGCGAGTCCAGGCTGAGGA
>JAODMI010000087.1 GCA_025464755.1 Homoserinimonas sp. | reverse complement strand
ACAAGGATGTCGAGGTGAAGCTCGCCCATTCCCTTGATGACAGTCTGGCCGGTGTCCTGGTTCTGCTCGGTGCGGAACGTCGGGTCTTCTTCGGCCAGCTTCTGGATAGCGGTACCGAGCTTCTCCTGGTCCGCCTTCGTCTTCGGCTCGATTGCCACCTCGATGACAGGTTCCGGGAAGGTCATCGACTCGAGGACCACCTGGCTGCTCGGGTCACACAGCGTGTCACCGGTGGTGGTGTCCTTGAGACCAATGACGGCGTAGATGTGGCCAGCGGTGACGCTGTCAACAGGGTTCTCCTTGTTGGCGTGCATCTGGAAAATCTTGCCGATGCGCTCCTTCTTACCCTTAGTGGAGTTGGCGATAGCCGCACCACTATCAGCGTGACCGGAGTACACGCGAATGTAGGTAAGACGACCGAAGAAGGGGTGAACGGCGACCTTGAACGCGAGAGCCGCGAACGGCTCCTTGGCGTCGGGGTGACGAACGATGATCTTCTCTTCATCGCGCGGGTCTTTTGCTTCCATAGCGGGAACGTCAAGCGGCGTCGGAAGGTAGTCGACAACGGCGTCCAGCATCGGCTGAACACCCCGGTTCTTGAACGCGGAACCACAGAGGACGGGATATATTTCGCTGGCAATGGTCAGCTTGCGGATGGCGTGCTTGATTTCAGAGACGGTGAGCTCTTCACCACCGAAGTACTTTTCCATCAGCGCGTCGTCAGTTTCTGCGACAACTTCAAGAAGCTTGGTGCGGTATTCCGCAGCCTTCTCCTTGAGGTCCTCGGGGATCTCTTCGATGGCGTACTTGGCGCCCATCTCTACGTCACCCTTTGAGTCGCCACGCCACGTGAGCGCACGCATCTCGACTAGGTCGACGACTCCTTCGAAGCCAGACTCGAAACCGATAGGCAGCTGGATGACCAGCGGCTTGGCGCCGAGACGGTTGATGATGGTGTCGACGGTGAAGTAGAAGTCGGCGCCCAGCTTGTCCATCTTGTTGACGAAGCAAATGCGGGGAACGTCGTACTTGTCAGCTTGGCGCCAGACCGTTTCGGACTGAGGCTCAACGCCCTCTTTGCCGTCGAACACGGCGACAGCGCCATCGAGGACGCGGAGCGAACGCTCCACCTCAACGGTGAAGTCAACGTGACCGGGGGTGTCAATGATGTTGATCTGGTTACCGGCCCAGAAACAGGTTGTGGCAGCCGAAGTGATCGTGATGCCGCGCTCTTGCTCCTGCGCCATCCAGTCCATCGTCGAGGCGCCGTCGTGCGTCTCACCAATCTTGTGGTTGACCCCTGTGTAGAACAAGATGCGCTCAGTGGTCGTTGTCTTGCCGGCATCGATGTGAGCCATGATGCCGATGTTACGAACCTTGTTTAGGTCCGTGAGCACGTCCTGTGCCACGTGGGTCCTCCGAAAATTTGGGTAAAGCGGTGATCGAGCGTGTCGAGATCAGGTGAGCCCGTTGACCCAGCTACCTGCGGGTCGAGCGTGTCAAGATCCGCAAAGCGGTGGTCTCGACACGCTCGACCAGCGAGGTTGCCGATCAGCGAAGCGGTTACCAGCGGTAGTGTGCGAAAGCCTTGTTGGCGTCAGCCATCTTGTGAGTATCTTCACGGCGCTTCACCGCGGCGCCAAGGCCGTTGGATGCGTCGAGAATCTCGTTGGTGAGACGCTCCGTCATGGTCTTCTCACGACGGCCCTTGGCGTAGGTGGTGAGCCAACGCAGCGCGAGAGTGTTCGCGCGGTGCGGCTTAACCTCAACGGGAACCTGGTACGTGGAACCACCAACACGGCGGGACCGAACCTCAAGGGTGGGGCGAACGTTGTCTAGTGCCTTTTTCAAGGTGACAACTGCATCCGCACCATTCTTGGCGGAGACCGCTGCGAGGGCATCGTAAACGATGCGCTCGGCAAGGCCCTTCTTACCGTCAAGCAGAATCTTGTTGACGAGCTGGCTGACGATGGGGGCGCCGTAGACCGGATCGGCTACTACGGGGCGCTTGGGAGCTGGACCCTTGCGAGGCATTACTTCTTCTCCATCTTCGCGCCGTAACGGCTGCGAGCCTGCTTGCGGTTCTTGACAGCCTGGGTGTCCAGGGCGCCACGAACGATCTGGTAGCGAACACCGGGGAGGTCCTTAACACGACCACCGCGAACGAGCACCATCGAGTGCTCCTGCAGGTTGTGTCCCTCGCCGGGAATGTAAGCCGTGACCTCGGTGCCATTGGAAAGCTTGACGCGGGCGACCTTGCGCAGAGCCGAGTTCGGCTTCTTCGGGGTGGTGGTGTAAACGCGGGTGCAAACGCCGCGCTGCTGTGGGTTGGCCTTAAGGGCAGGCGCCTTGGTCTTGACGACCTTCGGGGTGCGACCCTTGCGGACCAACTGCTGAATAGTTGGCACTGGTTACTCCTTGAATTGACTGCACGGTGACAGTTACTGCTGCATTTGGCCCTCCGCACTATCCATACGGATGTCTGGAGGGCTTGTGGACCCGCCGACAGCACAGAAGGACTCTGTTTCTGCTGGTGGGTATGCCGTGGGAGCCCTGCGGAATCTTGAATTCCGTAGTTTTGACTAGCCGTTAAAAGCAGTCAGGCCCAATTCCAATCGGTGCCGTGTTGCGTCGTTCGCTGCACTGGAGAGCACAGCATGATCGCACAACAAAGCGCACACCTCACAAGAATAGCTGCTAGGGGTGGTGCGGTCAAATGAGCGGGGAAGCTCAGGCCCGGGCGTGTTCCGTGCGGTTGTCGTTGTTCTCGCGCTCGAACTGAGCCTTCGCCTCCGCATTGCGTGCACGCACCTTGCGGCCGCGCGAGGCGATCGCCGCACCGAACCACAATGTCAGCTCGCGGGCCACCAAAGCGGCCACGATGATAGACGGGCTTGACGCCAGTTGGATGAAACCGGCCATAGCCTCATCCCGCGTCATGCCGAACACGTTCGCACCGAGCATGATGACGCCAATTGTCGCGAAGTACACGACGAGGGCCACGATGAAGCCACCAAGCACATACGCCCACCAGCTGGCACGGTTCGCAATCAGGATGAGTAAGACGAATGCGACCACGAAGACGATGACCGGCACCAGGAACGCTGAACTTGCGAGGAAAATGACCAGGCGCTCCACGACTTCGCCCGGAAAGAGCAAGTTGAGGATAAGGGCCATCACACCGGCGAAGATAAGCGCGAACACAACGACCGCCACGACGGCGAGCAGAAGGCCGAAGATGCGGTTGCCGCGCTTCTTCGGCGGCACGGGTGCGGTGACGTAAACCGTCTGCACCGGTCGCGGTGCGGGACTCGACTGGGTGGCCGGTTCGGTGGCCGGTTCGGTGGCCGGTTCGGTAGCTTGCTTCGTTTCGCCGGATTCACTGGACTCGCTGGTGGGGCGCGTCACAGCCGGAACGGCTGCGGGTACCGCGGCGGGGGCCTGTGCGTGTTCGCGGCTCCCGCTGGCCCTAGAATCGTCGCTGCTCACAGTGGTGCCGCGCGCTTCCGGTGTGGAATTCGCGCCGCTTCGGGGCTCGATCCCGCTGGCCGAACGCGCCGAGGAACCGGTGCCTTGGGCGTCTGCAAGGGCATCGCCGTGCGTCACGATCGGTACGGCAGCAGGAGCCTGATACTGCGTTTGCTCGTGCGGCGGCTCGACCAGCGGAGCCGGTTCGTGATGCGTTGCTACGTCGTCGACCCCGGCAGTGTCACCGGAGTCGTCAACTGGTGATGCGTTGCCATTGGTGAACGGGCTGGCCGTTTCATCGGCATCTCTGATGGGGGGTGTGTTGCTCACGCGGAACTCCTGACGGCCCGGACCGGCCTTCGGTACAGATGGCACAACTGTACCAACGAGCGCCCTCGGCCCACAGTGCCTGCCGGCTAGTCTGCGCGGAAAATTGCGCACCGACCTTCGCCTGAGATGAGGCAACGCAGTTCTTGTGCGCCGCAACTCAAATATTTGCAAGGTCCGCCTTATCCGCAACCACACTGCCGCTCCGGCCGGTGGTGAATGGCAGTGCCGAATGTCAGTGGTGCCCCCAATGCTTTTGATACGGGCACGAAGCAACAATTTTCGTTTTTTTATCCGAAGCGGACGTCGTTCCTGGCTGCGCACTTGAGCCCACACCCGAATGGGCTCAAGTGCGCAGCGTCGTCACCTCATAGCCCTTTCGCTGGTCAGCTGCTTGCCGCTCACCCAGCGCTGCCACCGGCACACCCTCAACGAGCTCGATGAAAACGCTCAGCTTGGCCAGCGTCTCCACGTTTGTAGGCAGGTGCTCCGTCAGCGCGGGCGAGTAAAGCAGGTACGCCGCTACCTGCGCGCGAGAAATGGCCACGTTCAGGCGGTTTGCGAGGAGAAGAAACTCGAGACCGCGCGGCACTTCTTCGGCAGATGATGCAGCCAACGACACGATCGCAACCGCGGCCTCTTTGCCCTGGAATTTATCCACCGTGCCGACAGCTACAGCCGCAAATCCGGCCCGGGTCAGGTGCTCGTCGATAAGCGCAACCTGCGCGTTGTAGGCGGCGACGACGATGATGTCCGCCTGCTGCAGTGCACGCGTGAGCATGTTGTCCGTCCACGCCCTCCCCAAAAGCGAGCGGATGAGCTCCACGACTCGAACCGCTTCCTCATCCGACGAGGTCGAGTTGAGCGTGTGTTCCACCGGAATCGGGTGCAGTCCGGGTTCGACCCCCTCCAAGGATCTGGGAGGGGCGATAGAGTGCAACTTGCCCTCGTAAGACAACGCCGACACCGGCGCGCAAACGGCCGGGTGCATCCGCCAGCTACTGGGCAGGAAATATCCGTATTCCGGCGGCAGAACGTCGTGGCCGCCGCAAAGCCAACCGAGCGCGGAGGCATCGACCGGCTCTGGGTGCGACCCTTGACTCACCTGGGGCAATTGCTGCGGGTCGCCAAGCAGCAGCACCCGTTGCGCGGCGACGGCTGAGGCGATGGTGCTGGCGAGCGAGAACTGTCCCGCCTCGTCAATGACAAGAAGGTCTAGGGATCCCGGCGGCACACGTTCGGCGTTGCTGAAATCCCAGGCGGTACCACCGAAGACGAAGCCGGGCTGCGACGCGAAAGTGGCGATGTCTGCCGCATCTAAGACTGTCCACTTTGCGGCTTTGCCCTTCTCCCCTGCCTTTGCTTTCTTCCCCACCCGCCCTGGACTAAGACCGGCGTCGACAACGGCGGCCAGCATGTTTTCCACAGTGTTGTGCGACTGCGCGACGACGCCAACCCGCCAACCGTGGTTGTGAACGAGGTCGGCGATAACCCGCGAGCCAGTGAACGTTTTTCCTGTGCCTGGTGGACCTTGCACGGCAACGTACGACCGGTCCAAGCCGAGGAGTGTTTCTCGAATGGCATCGGGTATCGATTCGCGTACCGGAACAATGGAACCCCGCGGCGGTTGGCGACGAAGGATGTCCAGGGCAGCATCCGGCAGCATCGCTGGCTGCGCACTGAGCACCCGGCGCCCCCACGCTTCGATGGCCTCGGGTTGCGGCTGCGCACGAGGAGGGGCCCCCGGGGCCAGCGCCATCGGCACCTCCGCATACCGCTCGGCGCCACTTCTCAACTTCTCCGTTACGTAGTACACGCCGCCGTCAACATGCGTTATCTCGGCGCGGTCATGGGTGTATCGGGAACCTGGCTCGGTGCTCTTCTCGATTTGCGGAAACGGCGGGTCATAGACCAGGTAAGGCTTGTGCCCGACGCGGAAGCTGCTGCCCGGGGAAAGCTCTCCAGTGACACGAAGAACCCTGGACTGGTTGCGGGCCCGGCCGACAATTGCCCACTCGCGTTCCACCTTCACCGTGTCGACGATCAGTACGTCCCGGGCGCCGGCCCACTCATCTACCGGATCGCGAAGGCGGCCAAAGTGTTCTTGCCAGAATTTCTTGCCCTCCCGCCGGTGGTAGTCGATAGCGGCAGAGGCCAGGGCGATCGCCGTCTGGTCGGCCGTGCGGCTTAAGGGTGCTACATCTTCGATTAGCGCCGCGAGCGCCAGATAAACGGGACTCGGTTCGCGGGTGGGAATATCCAGTTCAAGGTCATTAGGGGAGGCAAGCTGAATCTCAGCGGTCGCGGCGTGCTGCAGCAGCCAGTCGCGCAGACGCAGTGTGGAGACGCAGTCGTAAGTGTTGTACTGCTCGATGTCGCGCAGCACTGTCGCCGCGGCATCCGTCGCCCCACTTTCATGGAGCGCACGCGCGTCGCTGTACTGGGTGATGGAGTCGGCGGCATTGTCGACGCCCGCGCGATGCTCCTCGCCCATATAGAGAGGCTCGAGTTTCTTGATGGAGTAGCTGCGGGACCCGACGCGGATGCCTTTCCTGACGATCGGGTAGAGGTCGATGAGAACGTGCGCGCGGAGAAGATCGTCGACCTGTTCTTCGCCTACTCCGTGGCGCGCAGCGAGCGAGAGCAAGTGGGTCACTTCGTAGGCTGCGTAGTGGTAGATGTGCATGCCGGGATACGACGCGCGCCGCCCTTCTATATAGGCGAGAAAGTCGACGAGGGCCTGACGTTCTTCCGCCAGATTGTGCGCCCAGAAGGCGCGGAACGTCTTGTCAACCTCGACGAGGCCGAAAAGATAGTCAAGCCCCCAGGCGGTGCCTTCCTGATAGAGCGGGTCTCCTTCGAAGTCGAAGAAGACGTCGCCGGGGTTAGGCACAGGAAGCGCGGCCAATGCATTCGCGTTGTAGACCTCGTACTCAAGTGGGCCCGCCAGCTGGATTCGGGCTTGCGCTCGTAAATTGTCCAACGTGCCATCAGGCATGCCCGGCACGGGTCCCGCTGCCGAGGCAAGCTGGTCGATGGAGAGCACTCCGGCCTCACGCAGTTTCTTGCGTTGTGTGAGCTTCATGCCTGCGACAAGCAGAACATCGCGGGTCGCGTCCACCTGCTCAGCGCAGGTGGCGCAACGGCCACAGGCGGCATAGCGGGGGTCACCCCATTCAGTGGCTGCGGCATCCTGGGCCCGCTCGTCGATGATGCTCTGCAATCGGGCCCGCCGCTTTCGGTAGACGGGCAGGATGTCGCTGACCTGATGGGTGCTGGTACGGTCGTCGCCAAGGATCAAGTGCACGTTCTCGCCGATCGGGATGCCAAGAAGCTCGAGCTGTTCGCTGTACGCTGCGAGCTGGAGCAGTGCGGTGATCTTGGCCTTGCGCGCAAGTTTCGTGTCGTAGACCTCGTAGCTTCCCTCTGCATTGCGCAGGACGAAGTCGGCGTAGCCGAGAAATCGGCCGTCGAAGAAGGTGGCCTGGAAAACGACGTCCGCGCCTTCCCTGAACGCTTGGGTGCTCGCGTCCGCGGCGGCCGGCAGCTCGCTGACACTGGGTCGGTTCGTGAACTCAATGACCCGCCTGGTGGCTTTAAACCGCCGGAGGATTCGTGCCTCATGCGCGTCGCCCAGTTTTGCGGTGCGTGCGAGCATCTCGTCAACCCCGTCGACAACCGCATCAATGCGCCCAAGCTTCGCATCCAGTGTGCGCATCAGCGCCCACTCGCACGTGGATGCCGCCGTCACATCACTTGCGCTGTAAATCACGTCATCGTTGAGTAGGAACATCGCACCTCTTCACTCGGGTTGATGCTGACTTTATGGGGCGCGACTGACATTGTGGTGGAGGGTGCTGCGACGGCACAGGGTTACCCACTGGCCGCGCGGTGGCGTATGAGTCCGCTGGCGGCGGTATTGCCGCCTTCCGGGCACACGCTTGAGGCTGGCGCTCAGCGGTTCGCTACCGAGGCAGCGGTGGGCCAAACAGGATGCGCGCCGACCAACCATCCGGGCCGATCGGCGCGCGTAGCTGGACCTAAATCAGAAACAGGCTCAATACCCACACGGCGAAGAAGCCAGCCACTCCCTGAATGGCCGTTGCCGGGGTCAGTGTCTTGTACGCGGTTGCGGTGGGGATACGACTGAACTGCGAGACGACCCAGAAGTAAGAGTCGTTCGCATGGGACACCACCATCGCCCCAGCGCCGATGGCCAGCACGGCAAGTACCGGACCGGCGCCGGTGGAAAGCCCCAGCGGCTCCAACAGTGGGAGCAACATGGCAGAAGTGGTAACCATGGCCACCGTCGAGGAACCTTGTGCAGTCTTCAGCGCGGCGGAGATGATGAACGGCACCGCGATACCGAGCCCGAGCGCAGCCAGGTTGTCGGAGAGGAAGCTAGTGATTGTGCTCTTGCCGAGCACGCCGCCGAAGGCGGCTCCAGCAGAGGTGATCAGGAGGATGGGCGCGGCGATGAGGATCGCATCCGCAATCTGCTTGTTGAAGGAGGCAAGCTTGCCCTTGCCGCGCAGGAGGAAGACAGCGGCAATCAGGCCGAGGAGTAGGGCGATGACCGGGGTTCCCAAAAAGACTACCGTCGCGTAGAACCACCCCTCGCCGAGCGGAAGGCCGGGAAGCTTGGCGACGGATGACAGGCAGATCAGCACGATCGGAAGCAGGATGGGCAGAAACGCCATGAATCCACTGGGCAGCTTGCCGTATTGCGCCTTGAGATCCTCATAGCTAACCTCGACCTCTTCGGCCGGAAGTGGCAGCAAGTCGATATCTTTTTTCAGGAACGTGTTGGCGAAGATCAAAGCGGCGGCCGCGGAGAACGCGGCTACGACAAGTCCCAGCCCGATCAGCAGTCCAAGACTGTCACTCACATTCAGGTTGGATGCTGCGGCGAGCGGCCCCGGCGTGGGCGGCACCATAGTGTGGGTGGCGTACAAGCCGGTCATCAGGGCGATCGACATAGCCACCAAAGAGACCTTGGCCCGTTCAGCCATGGCCTTCTTCAGCGAGTTGAGGATGACGAAGCCCGAGTCGCAGAACACCGGAATCGACACAATGTATCCGATGACGCTCATCGTCAGGGTGGGAAACCGGGTACCCATGACCTTGATCAGCGAATCGGCCATCGCGATGGCCCCACCCGACCGCTCAAGGATCACGCCGATCATGGTGCCGAACAGGATCACCAGGCCGATATTGCCCATCGTGTTACCGAAAGATGTGGTGATGGTGGGGACGATTTCCTCAACTGGAAGCCGGAACGCGAAAGCCCCGATCAGCGCAGCACCCAACAGGGCGAGGAAGGGCGAAATTTTCCACTTTGCGGTGACCAGCACAATGCCGACCACCAAAATTACCAAAATGAGTAGATCAATCATGAAAGCTCCTTTACTTTCCGTGGGTACGGGATTGGTGTCCTGAGAACGTCGACGCTGCGCAAATTTGCCCGGCGGTGTCCTCGAGAAGTTTCTCGGCATCGGCGACAAGGTCGCTCAACGTACTGGCGCCACGAGCGATGGAGAACGCGGCGGTAATACCTGCTTCGCGACACTCAGCCGCTGTCAGCAAAACGGTTCCAGCGATGACAATTACAGCGGCGGATGTCGGCGCCTCACGTCGAATGGCGTCCACCACTTTGCCGCCAAGCGACTGCTGATCGAAGGAACCTTCGCCCGTGAGTACGAGATCCGCTCGGGCCAGGGCCGCAGGCAGGCCAACAGCATCACCGACAAGGCGTGCGCCGGGCATCAGCTCTGCACCGACCAGGGCGACCAGTGACAGCGGCATGCCGCCTGCAGCGCCGAGACCTGGCTGCTGCAGGTACTCGTCAGCGGAGAGCCCGCCGGCGTTCGCCAGCACATGGGCAAGGTTGCTGAGTCCAGCATCGAGCGCCTGGATGTCTCGCCCGTCGGCGCCCTTTTGCGGGCCGAACGTAGCGGCGGCGCCTCTGGGTCCGACCAGCGGGTTGTCGACATCGACGGCGACCCGCCAGTAAGCGTTCAGGGCCCGCGGGTGCAAACCCGATGCATCGACTGAGCGGATGTCAGACAGGCCGGCACCGCCCGGCGTGACTGGGTCGCCTGCGGCATCAAGAAACCGCACGCCGAGCGCGGTCATCATCCCCGTACCGCCATCCGTGCTGGCGGAGCCGCCGATACACAGCAAAATTTCGGTTGCACCGGCATCCAACAGCTCGACCGCGATGGTGCCGACCCCGTAACTGTCCGCGCGCCGCGGTTGCAGCGGAACGTCCTGCACATGGGGCAGCCCGTTTGCCTCCGCCGCCTCGATGACACCCGTTTTGCCGTCGCTGGCAACACCGTAGCGTGCGGTGCGGCTGCGGCCGATGGCATCCGTCGTCACAATGCTGAGAGGCTGCTGCCCCCACACGGCCAGCAGCGAGTCAAGCGTTCCCTCGCCGCCATCGGCGAGAGGTAGCTCGATGATTTCGGCGTCCGGGCCGAATACGGCCCGTGCACCTCTGGCTATGGCCGCGGCTGCCTGCTGGGCTGAGACGCTCCCCTTGAAGGAGTCCGGGGCAACGACGACCACCGGCGGGCGGGAAGAACACATGGAGAAGAACGTATCGGTGCGCCCACGGCGGGCGCTATGGATGCCTCCCCATGAATTAGCCGGCAGGTGATGAAGAAATGTGGTTATTTTGCCCAGTTCGACGGGCGGCGACGAGCGCCAGCTGGAAGGTGACGGACTGGCGGGGAAGGCGCGGGTCGAGCCCGGTCAACTCCGCAGCGCGATCGAGGCGCTGAATCACGGTGTTGCGGTGGGTGAACAACACCCGTGCCGTTGCCGAGACAGAATGACCGGAATCGAGGTATGTAGCGACTGTTGCACGGTGCACCTGGCTGAGCGCTGCGATCCGTTGCGCCAGATGTTTGGCCGTCTCCGCCGGCATGCAAGCGACCGCAAGCTCAGCGGTGAGCTCAGCCGTACGGAGGATGCCGGTAGCTGACGGGATGAAGCACGGGCGCGCGACGAGAGCCGCAATAGTTTTCGCCGAACCGTCAAGCGCAATGGGATCCGGGCACGCATCACCGCGCAAGAGCAGCACCCCGGCACTCGCCTCGGCTAACGCCAAATCGTCGAGATCGCTGGCCTGGCTGAGAACCCATAGTGCACCCTGGAATGGGGCGAAGCGGAAGCGACCGTGCGCGTCGATGCGGCGGGTGATGTCTTGTAGTGCGTCCGGTAAGCGGGACGTGGGCGATCCAGCCGACTCGGGGGCGACAATCGCTGACAAGCGCCATGGAGGCCGCAGCGTCGGAGATTCTCGACCGAAAGCGGCCGTCACTGCGTCCGGGCCCAGACGTCCGTTCACCAGTCGTGACAGCAGGTCCCGGTCGCGAGCCTCGCGGCGGGCGCTGGCATCAAGTTCGCGTTCGCGCGTGAGCAGCAGTTCAATGGTCAGCACCAGAACCTGCGCGACCGGGGTGACCTGGAGCGGCTCACCGGTCAGCCCGACGACACCGACGATGTCGCCGTCTAACGCCAACGGAAGATTGACGCCCGGGCGCACTCCCTCGCTTTCATCGCCAGCACGGATGATGGCGGGTCGGCCGGTGCCTGCGGCCTCTCGCGCACCGGCATGCAGCGTGCCGATGCGGGAGGAGTCACTTGAGGCGATGATGATTCCGGTGCGGTCCATCACGTTGATGTTGTGTTCAAGCGTGGGGGAAACCTGGTCGACCACGCGTTGCGCCAGTTCACGGCTGAGCGGCGCAGGCATGCCTTCAGTCTAATTCGACGTTAGCCGAATCCGTTTCGGCACCGCATTCATCCACCGCAGCAGCGATGCGCAATCTGGTCGACGGTGACGGTGCTCGCCACTGCGTCATCGAGGACAAGTGGTGTTGACGTCGCAGAAGATTCACCCTCTCACTCATCGCCAAACTGCTCGAGCACGGCCGGGTCTTCATCGGTGATAGCGCCGGTTGGCTGCGCATTACGCACGACATGGCGTGTGCCACGTTCGGTCGCAAGCAGCCGCCCCACCTCCATCGCCTCCTCTTTGCTCGCAAAACTGCTGGACTCCGCCGCATCTCCGACAACCCGGTTAACCCATTGGCCGCGTTTCGAAAGAGTTTCCACGTCACCATCATTCAGTTCTTCGTCATCCATGGGCCCTCCTTCAGCGGGCGGAGCTGCTGTGCCAGTGAGTGCTGCAGCCTCCAGTCAACGCTTCGGCACGCTCGGCGACAAGGGTTACCCGCGTACGAACGCGCCAACGGTCACGGGAGCCGAGCCATCTCTGCGCATCGGTTACGGCCTCGCGGCTATGGGGAGGCGAACCCGAAGCCGTAACGTCCAGCCGTTTACGCGTTGACGAGCAGCAATTCCGCGAGCGGCTTACGGCTGCGCGGCAGAACTTCGCGCTCACGAAGCGCTTCGCTGGGCAGCGCCTCGGGTGCGCCCAGGACGCCGAGCGCCGTGACGGTCACAGGAACGGAAGTGGGCTCAATGGTGAACGCTTCACGCAACCCATCGACGACGATGCCGCCCATTTGGTGAGCGTGCAGGCCATCGTGGTGCGCCTGCACCGAAAGGTGTGCGGCGGCCTGTCCGAGGTCGTACTCCGACCAGCGCAGCGGCGCCCCCGCGTCATCGATTGTCTGGGCAACGTTGACGATCAGCACGGCGGCGGATTCTGCCCACAACTGATTGAAGCCCATCAAATTCTTGACAATCGCGGAGTGCTCCGACGTGCCGCGACGCGCAACAATGAAACGCCACGGCTGCGTGTTTGAGGCGGACGGCGACCAGCGGGCGGCCTCAAGAGCGGAAACGATTTGCTCCTCTGACACATCGACGCGCGTGTCGTAAGAGCGCGGGCTCCACCGATTGGCGAGAACATCGTGAATGGGGGTGCTGGTTTCGGCGAGGCGGCTGAAGCGTGTATCGGTCATGGAGCTCTCTCAGTTGGGTGGATGCGGATCAGTCACGGATGACCACTTAGCCAGCAACACTGTCGGCATCTGACGTATTCCGGAGACCTCAGCCCCGAGCCGGGTAGCGAGCACGACCTCGGCGGTGAAGGCGCCGTCGATTTTCATCGATGAGCTGGACGCATCGCCAAGCCGTTCGCGCACCTGATCTTCTCGGGGCAGCCACAGCCTGTTCTCCACCGCAACGGAGTCGAGCACCCACTCTGTGGTGCCTGCGCCGTCATGCACGGCATCGGCCCAGCTGGGCATGAGTATCTGGTGAACGGAACCGCGCTTGGCATCCTTGACCGTGGCCGATAGCGGTGACTAGCGAAGACTGGCCGAAGCCAGCGCGGAACCGCCCTACGCCTCAGCCTTCGCGAACCAGGGCGGGTGCACCGCAACCTTGGGGTTGTGTGCCGAGTCCTTAAGAATTTCCTTAACCTGGTCGCGCGCCCGATCATTTGCGACACCGATCAGGTTGATCGATTCGAAGGGGAAGGTGTCCCACACCAGAAACTCGGCCTCGCGCAACGCGTCCTCATCGCCACGCATGCGACGCAGCTCGCTCTCTGCACCGGCAGGCGTGGAGGCGATGCGGCTGCGGTGGTCAGCGGCGTCTCCGGTGGACAGAGCTGCATTCTCTCGCCCGGCGTCGTCGACAGTGCTGACCAAGACCACATATTCGGATGCAAGCAGGTGACGGTGCTCCGAGGACAGCCGCGGATCGGCAGCGCGTGCGCGCATGGTCGACCACACGGTGGAGTCCGGGGTGACAAAGAAGGGCACGTACTGGGCGACGGTGTATGACTCCCCCACCACGGTGGAACGACGCTCTTCGCGGTTCGCTGTGGAGGAAATATCGACCGGTGGACGCACGGTGAGGGACTCACTAGCATCGGCAAGCAGGCATCCGCTGGTCACAATTGCCGCCAGGTTTCGCATGTGCGTGATGTGGTAAATGCGCTGGTCGCCGACATTGACAGGCGGCTTCGCCTTCGCGCCAGCGGTGGGACCGGTGCTGCGCAACGCTGCGCGAGTAGCCCGGGGCCGCGTCACGCGGGGCGCAGCTTCCGGAACAGGTTTGGGGTAACAGGAGTCACACAGGCCCTCTTCAAGACCGTGGATGCATTCGCCGCTCACATGAGCCTTTCGTGTCGAGGCACGGCGGAATTGTGTTCCGAATGCCACTTTCAAGCGTACGCGGGATGCTGGAGACATTTCACCCCCAGCTCGGGTCGAGCAACATGGGCGTGAATCGGGTTAGTTCGCTCGACCGGTAGCGCACGGTGGTTCCGACAAGCTCGCCCTGCCCGGTGCCCCGCGGGCACACCCGCAAAACTGTGGCCGATCCGTCTGCGTGTGGCGGCCGCTGCTGTTCGCAAGCCGCACACGGGTCGAGACGGCCCCCTCCACACTCCCCTGCCAGGGGAAGACCGGGTAGGACCGTCTCGGGATCAGCCGCTACATCGCGCCGGTGGGCTCACCTGATTTGTCCGCACTGTAGGTTGCCTGCACCAGAATCGGCAGGTGATCCGACGTGCCCCGCGCCAGCGTCTTGACACTGGTGATGTCGAGGCCCACAGACGTCGCGAGGTCGAAGTGACCGCGGAAGAACTTGTATCTGGTGTACGTCCTGCTGTCGCTAAGGCTCAGGTCATAGCCAGACACCTTCACCTGTTCGCTGAGGTGGTTTTTGAAGATGGGGTAGTTGTAGTCGCCAACCATAAGATGTGGCAGATTGGGGCCGAGCTTTTGCAGTTGCTCATGGGCTGCGGCTATCTGGTGCCGGCGCAACGAATTCAGAGCGGTGAGCGGCGCCGCGTGGAACGACGCAACCACCACCTCGCGCCCTGCTTCGTTGTCGATCAGGCGCGTCCCGATGAGCCTTTCGTGCGCCGGGGTCAACAGACGGTCGTGCAGTGATTTCTTCAATTCGAATGCCTGCGTCTTCACTGCGGTGAACCGGTCCTTGCGGTAGTACACGGCCAGGCCGAGACGGTTCCTAGATGTGGAGTCGGCCAAATGCATCAACCCGATTTCTGTGGGCAACGCCTCCGTGTCGGCCTCCTGCAGGCAGAGCACGTTGGGTTCGTACTCCTCAGTGAGCGCGACAAGCTCGCTAACCGCACGATTCTTGCGAAGGTTGTAGCTGATAACTCTCATTAGGTAAGCCTACGAGCGTCGCCGGGCCTCAAAAGCCTGCGCTATCCCATCCTGTCTGCGGTGTCGAACAGGTTCCCCGGAACACGTACTGCGACGGCAATTTGCGCTGGTGACTGGACCAATCGATGGCCGGACGGCGTTGGTCCGGCGGAAGATAGCCGAGGCGAAAGACGGCCATGAGTTGCAAGTCGTCCGGAACGGCAAGCAACCTCTCGATTTCCGCCCACTTTTCGGGAACCTCCATAGGAAAGGACACGAACTGGATCCCCATCCCCAGCTCTACAGTCGTGATCCAAATGTTCTCCACGGCTGCACCCATGCTGAAAATGGAATAGAAGGATGATAACTGGCCGGGGCGATACTCTTTCCGGTCGAGCATGACACCAAGAAGTAGCGGCGATCCTGCCACGAGTTTCCGATTTTCTGACCCCAAAGTCTGAGGTATCCGCAGCGCGTTCATCAGTTTTTGCCCCCGCTTAGTGAACGCTTGACTGGTGAAAGGACGTACCGCGGGCGGAAGTTTGTCGAACAACATCCCGTCCCGGCTGCGCTCCATCTCCTCGGCGCTGAAGCGGAAGTACGGTTTATACCGCTCGAAGAATGTTCCGTTCGACATTGCCTCCGTCATGCTCGAACCGCTGATTTTAGCGATTCTCCCGATCATGGCGCGGTCTTCAATGATGACGAACCGCCACGGCTGGGAGTTCAACTGTGACGGGGCGCGGCCAGCCACCTCCATCAGCAGGCGCTGGTGGTGCTCGGAAACAGGATCGGGAAGAAAGGGGCCGTTTGTGGTTTTACGGCGGCGGATGGCGTCAAGCAGTTCCACAGCTCACCGCCAGGCTCGCACAAACGCTGCGATGAAAAAGGGCGCCGCGGCCAGCGCCACGATCGGGTGCCGTGGTGTCCCAGCTCCGACGAAGGGGATGACACTCAGCGGAACAATGGCGGGCAGAAGCATCCGGGCACCCGCCAGAATTGAGGCTCCCGTCACTGCCACGGTACACACGTATAGGGTGTGGTGGATCCAGTGAACTGTTCTTGTGTCGAGCGCTCGAGTGGCGACGGCGACACCCAACATACAGTTGGCCGTGTAGCTGGCTGCGGCCGCGGTGACAAAAATGGCAACTTTCATGAAGCCCAATCTTCCGGGCGAGCCGGCTTCAGCGTAAGTGGTCTGGCGCGTAAACCTTCAAGCCGCCCGGAAGGTTATGCAACTTGGCGACGTAGGGCGCGCTGCGCTCCTCCGCTTCGCCGTCGCGGGCCACCCCAGCAGAGCCTGCATGGACGGTCAGCCGGACAGCATCGGTCACCTGTTGATCAACCTGGTCAGACCCCGGCACGTGCAACTTACGGAGAATGACACTCGTGCGACGCCCGAAGACCAGCGCCCAGCCGGCCCGCGGCCGCGAGCTTGCGTGCACCATGCGCACGTCAAGCAGGCCATCATCCAGGCGACGTCGCTGCATCGGCGCGACGGTGGCCAGATAGTTCCGGTTCACGCCAACGAATAGTGACCACACTCGAGTGCGCTCCCCGTTGATTGTCACCTCGACCGGTGCCGCTGTTCTCAACACCCGAACGGCAGCGACGATCCCAGCCAGCCACTTGCCCAGGCGGGCCTGATATTTATCCCGCTCGGCCACAAATTCGGGATAGACGCCAACGGATGCCGCATTGATCACAGTCATCGCCTCTCCGTCGTCGATGATGCCTTCGCCGATGTCAACCCGAACACCCGTACCGGCCTGAAGCGAGTCGATCGCCTCCTCGATGGAGGCGATTCGCAGCGTGCCCGCAAAATGGTTGAAGGTTCCTCCCGGCAAGACAAGCAAGGGGACGTCGTTCTTGCGCGCCTGATGAGCTACTGAGGCAACGGTTCCATCGCCCCCGCAAACGCCTAAAACTGTCGGCCGACCACCCGATGCCACGGCGTCTCGAATCACGGTAACCATGTCTTCACCATCTGCAAGTACGTGCACCCTCGCTCGCGGCAGTCGCCGCGAAATCACCTCCACCGGATCCGACCGCGCGCTGCCTGCGCTCGGGTTGACCACAATGAAAGCGCCCTCGCCGTCGGGTAGCGCCGGTAAGGCAAGGGGGATGCCGCCCTCCCGCGGGTGGGGCTTCGCGCGTGCGGGCACCAGAACCTTGCCAGCAAGCGCCACGCCGGCGCCGAGAGCGGAACCGCCCACGACATCCGAAAACCAGTGAGCGCCGACATGCAGCCGGGAGTAGGCGACGGCGGCTGCGATCGGAGCGACGGCCAGTCCGGCGTCGCGTGACTCCAGGGCGACACCGGTGGCGAATGCCGCGGCACTAGCGGAATGGCCCGACGGAAAAGACGGTGACGTGGGGGGTTTCTTCAACCGTCTGCCGACAGGGATGTCCTTGAGTAACGGTCGATCTCCGCCGAAGATGTTCTTTCCAACGAGGTTGGCGAGCATGCTGGCAACTGTCAGGCTGATGACCCCGCGAAGCGCGGGCCGCGGCCGGGCGAACAGGAGCAGCAACCCCGCCACCGAAAACCAGAGCACGCTTCGGTTCGCGGAGGTGCTAAGTCGGGCGTACCCCCGGTCGACGACTGGATGCGCGTGACGCGCGTTGACCCTGCGGGCGACGGTAACATCCATACGCCGAACCCAAGGCGGAAGCAGTTGCAGCCTGCGGAGCGCGACGAACGGGTTGCGAATCCTGCTCGGGCTTGTGCTCATAGTTCATACCTACGCCTCGAGCGGCAACACTGCTAGGGGTTGAAACCCGCGCCGTACTGGCGTTCGCTGCCCTTATGACCAACTCATTCTTCGGCGATGCCCAACCTGACCGCGAGCATCGCGCCGTGGACGAACCCGTGGGAAATTTGGAGGTCGTTCACACTTTCGACGATGGCCCCATGCCGACCGGCGTCAGCATCTCGCACACCGGACGCATCTTCCTCAACTACCCGAAATGGGGCGATGAGGTGCCAGCCACCGTTGTGGAGCTCAAGCATGGGCGGGCGACACCATACCCGGACAACGCATGGAACCGACCCAAAGGCAATGCGGACGCCGGATCGCTGGTGTCGGTGCAGAGCATTGTGGTAGACCCGAAGGATCGGCTCTGGATACTCGACACCGGGTCCCCGCTTTTTGAACCGACCCGGAAAGGCGGACCGAAGCTGATCTGCGTCGACCTGGCCACCGACACCGTGATGAAAGCCATCATTTTCGAACCAGATGTTGCCTTGCCGACCACCTACCTCAACGACGTGCGATTCGATTTGCGCCGCAACGTTGCGTTCATCACAGACTCCTCAGACAGCGGACCCAACGGCATCATCGTGGTCGACATCAACACCGGTGAAGCCTGGCGGCGGTTGCACGATCACCCCAGTACCAAAGCGCTGACCCCGCCCGACTTCGTGGCGATGGCGGAGGGTCGAGTATTTATGGAACGCCACCCCGACGGGCCCCTCTCGCCGGTGACTATGGGGGCAGATGGCATCGCCATATCGAGCGACGGGGCGCGCCTCTGGTACTGCCCTCTCGCGTCCCGGCACTGGTACAGCGTGTCGACCGATGCTCTCCTTGACCGCTCGGTGAGCAACGAGCGGGTGGCTGCCACGGTCATCGACGAAGGCGACAAGGGGGGCGGTTCTGACGGCCTTGAGTCGGATGATGCTGGCCGCTTGTACGCCACCAATTACGAGCACAACGCCATCCTGCGCCGCCTGCCCAGTGGGGAGCTTCAGACGTTGGTACACGATGAACGGATGCTGTGGCCAGACACCATGTCGGTGGCCACCGACGGCTACCTCTACTTCACGGCGAACCAGCTGCACCGGCAGGGCAAATATCAAGGAGGTGAAGACCGGCGCGTGTACCCTTACCTGCTCTGCCGCGTGCGCATCAATGCTGGGCCGGTGTTACTGAAGTAGGCCGCATACGGCTTTTGCCGTACTGGTCCGGACCCGCTCCCGCGGGGGAAACGCCAGCGCACTGAAATGGTGCGCGCGCGGCCTTGTGTCCACAGATCGAGGCGCGCATCACCGAATGACCCGCACCACGCGGCGCGTCTGGACCTGCTCGACCGGCGAGTACTACACGAATCGCACTGCCCCCTGCAGCCGGGTGCGCACCTCGAAGAGTTCCGTTCCACCTATGGGCGGGAGGTCAGGCAACCCGTTTCGCAGCAACCCGGGCAACCGCGACCGCTGCACCAGAACCGCGTGCATGCCACGCATCCGCCCCAGGAACATGATGCCTTCATCGCTGGCATCATCGGGGACGACAATCGCGATCGCGGTGAACTTGACCCGGGCGGCGCGCGCCACCGACCTCGCTCGCAAGGCCAGCCCCTGGAATGGCCGCTCCCCCGGCGCCAACACATCCCCGATCAGCTCGCCGCGGCGCACTTTTACGTGACCGCCCCAGTCTTCCGAAAGAATGGCGAACAGTCCGGTTGGCCCGAGCACGACATGGTCGAGTTTGTTCTCAGGGCCGCCATCTGCGGCTTCCGTCGCCACGTCGTGCCACAGCGTGTATCCGATGCCGAGAGTCGACAGTTGACTGGCGGTAGCTTCTTCGGCGAGAGCGTCAGCTAGCAGGTGACGGATGTCGCGGGGCGCCGAACGCACCAGCGCAGGATCATACGGGTCTGTAACGAGTGCCCCACGACCGGCCCACTCGCGGATCAACTTCAGGTACTTTTCCCGCCGCCAACCACCGGGGTGACCGTATGAGCGGGCAGCTGGGCGGGTGTCTTGCCGTCTTCGTGGCGGAGCAGTTGCCCATGTCGGGTGACTGGCTTCAGCCATACTGCCTCGGTCATAGGCGGCGCGTCCCTCGGGGGTTCCCAGTATTTCCCACGCGTGCTGCACGGCGTGAAAGCCCGTGGCATCACCACCCGTATCAGGGTGCGTTTCGCGGGCACGCTGCCGGTAGGCGCGGCGCAGATCCTCGGCGCTAGCTGTGGGTGCCACCCCCAAAACCTCGTACGGGTTCGGGGTGAGCGGGCTTCGAGGCATGAAGTAGAGGGTACCGGCCCGCGGCTTAGTGCTCGCCGGATGCCACTTTGCCGAATCTCAGCCAAAGCGTATTACTGTCAGGCCATGAACAGGTTCGTGAACACCTGGAGATCACACGTCCTTTCCACTCTGACAGATGACAGCGACGGCCGCCCGCAGTGGGTGGGCAAAATCGAGCAGGGTGACGACGCCGGGTTGTTCGGGCCTGGCTCTGCCGCGTGGTCTGTGCACGGGAGCATGCCAACGATGGTGGCTGGTATCCGAGCTCTGCTCATGCAGACGATGCATCCGGGCGCTATGGCAGGGGTCCATGATTGGTCGCGTTACCGGCAGGACCCACTCGGTCGGTTATCTGGAACAATCCAGTGGCTCATCACCGTCACCTTTGCCGACACCGCTACGGCAAAGCTCGAGTCCTCCCGGGTTGAGCGTTTCCATCGCAAAGTTGTCGGCACTTATACAGATGCCCACGGCGCCGAACAGCCTTATGCCGCCGGCGATCCCGAGTTGCTGTCTTGGGTTCACCTCGTGTTCACGGATGCTTTCCTGAGCTGTCATGAACTGTGGGGCGGCCCAATTCCAGGCGGCGCGGACGCCTACGTGCGGGAGTGGGCCAAAGCTGGGGAGCTTGTCGGTGTCACCGACCCGCCACGCTCCGCCGCTGAACTGCGCAGTCAACTTAACGCGTTCCGCGATGCCGGCACCCTTAAACGCGACGAGCGTGTAACCGAGGCGGTGCGTTTCATCCGCAATCCTCCGCTTCGCCGCTCGATGATGCCCGCCTACCGCATCATGTTCGCGGGAGCCGTTGCTTCCCTCCCCGCCGACTACCGCGCCCTGCTGGGTTTGCGCCGGTCACCACTTCCGGTGTTGTGGGCAACCGGTGTACTACTTCGTGCGGTGCGAATGCTGCTTGGCTCGTCGTCGTCATCGGAGGTTGCCGCCCGCGCCCGTATCGCCCGACTGGAACAGGGAAGGGCATGATCCGCAAACACGTCATCGTGCGCGGCGTCGTGCAGGGGGTCGGTTTCCGGTGGAACACACGCCATGAGGCACGCCGACTTGGTGTCACCGGCTATGCTCGCAACCTCGCCGACGGAACGGTTGAGGTTGAAGTCGAGGGGTCACAGAAAGATGTCGACCGGATGGTGGCGTGGCTGCACCACGGCCCCCCGTTCGCTACCGTCTCCGCCACAGACGTCTCCGACGTTCCGCTAACCGGGGTGGCCGGTTTTGAGGTCGGGTAGAGGTCTAGCGGTCGCCCGAGTAGCGTGAAGCTATGGACAACGAAGCCCTGCCCCCTATCACCGTCATCGACAGCATGCTCGCCATTGCACCGGTAGCTGCCGGAAAGCTCGGTCATCACACGGTGCTCAAGTCACCCGGTGCACGCATCGTCGTGTTGGCCTTCAGCGCCGGCTTCGTGATGAAAGACCACATGGCTTCGAAGGCACTGCTCATCCAGGCATTGGACGGACGAATGCGGCTCAGCGCGGACGGCCAGATCATCGATCTGGTTCCCGGCGGCCTGGTTCGGTTAGAGGGCTCAGTTCGCCATGAGGTAGAAGCGGTCGAAGACTCGCGTCTGATGCTCACCATGATCGGTTAGGAATACGTCAGCGCTGGTGGTGTTTACTTCGGGTATGGACTACATCCCGACATCCGGCACCATAACCATGTTCTCAACCACCTGGTGCGGTTACTGCTCGCGCCTCAAGGGCGACCTGAGGCGTGCAGGCATCGGCTACACCGAGATCAACATCGAAGAGGTTGAGGGAACGGCCGAGCTGGTTGCCAGCCTCAATGGCGGCAACCAGACGGTTCCAACCATCCTGTTTCCGGATGGCTCGAGCGCCACGAACCCCTCACTGGCAGAGGTCACAGCCCGCCTGGGCTGACCCACTCGGTCGCGGAAAGTAGTTCATTTCTCGTCTGCAGACCCACCGCGTGATGCTGTGCACGCCGACGCAGTGCTGGTTGCCACCGATCCGATGCTGTTGACAAACCGTGCCGAGGTGAAGGCACCGTGCCCGACGTACCAGTCGGGCTGCTCGCCGTTGTCTTCGTAATATTTACCCAGTTCAGCGGCCCACAGCTTTTCGACTTTTGCCGGAGCGCTCGATAATGCGTAGCTTGCCGGCAACCGCCAGCGTGATGATCTGGGCAGGGATCGCGCGGGCAGTTTCACCGATGATCACCGCCGACAGAAGCAGGTTTGCATCCTTCGGCGGAAGATATTCGGGCACAATGATGCCGCAGGAGGGAGCGTCACGAAGCTTTCTCCTCCGCAGCCAGCCTGCCAATCCGGTGACAGCGAGCGCTAGGGCGGCAAAGTAGGTCTGCTTGCCGTGCACGTAATCTGCACCGGCAATGGTGAGCGTCACAACGTCTCGCCCTTCGTCGGTTTGGTACTCCCGAGACGCACCCGTCTCATCCGCGATCGACACAATCTGCAGATCGATGGGATGGCCGTCGTACTGCGTGAACAGTTCACGCCGGATGCCCCGGTTCTGGTCAAACTCGGGGAAAACCGCCACCAAGGTTTCAACGGTCGTCAGCGTCGAGCGCCCGTCGTCGTCCCTGGGCAGCGTGTAGTCCGCGTTGCAGCTGGCGAAGACGAAGTCGTCGGTGTTGGCGGATGCCGGGGCGACAGCGCCGACGACAACGCCGACGACAAGTGCAGTGGTGAACGTGACCAGCGTGAGGATTCGTGTCACGTCTTGGAGACTATCGAGAGTGACCGTAGCCGGTTTCGGGGCAGCATCCGTGGGCCATGCCTGACACCCTAAATGGGGCGCAAATCGCCGTCAACCGTCCACCTCCTGTTTAGGTTGGCGTGCTGAACTATGTGCATGTCCGGTTATACGGCCCAGTATCCACGGCCCGACCACTTCATCCTTCATCTCAGTGACACCCACTTTCTGGGCGGAACGAACCAGCTTTACGGCTCGGTTGACAGCGAAGCAAAATTGCGGCACCTGTTTGAAGAAGTGGAAGCATCAGGGGCAAAGCCCGAGGCTATCGTGTTCACCGGCGATCTGGCCGACCATGGCGAACCGGATGCTTATGCCAAGTTACGAGCGATCGTAGATCCAGCAGCAGCCCGGCTGGGCGCGCAAGTCATCTGGGTGATGGGCAACCACGACAACCGCCGGCACTTTCGGGATGGCCTCCTGGATCAGCTGCCATCCGACACGCCGGTCGATCGCGTCTACGACGTGAATGGCCTCCGCATCATCACGCTGGACTCGACCGTCCCGGGGTATCACCACGGTGAGGTAACGGATGCACAGCTCGACTGGCTCGCAGAGGAGTTGTCATCGCCTGCCCCCCACGGCACGATCCTCGCCCTGCACCACCCACCGGTTCCGAGTGTCTTGGATCTCGCCGTATTGGTAGAGCTGCGCTCACAACAGGACCTGGCCGAGGTGATTCGGGGTTCGGACATTCGCAGTATCATCGCCGGCCACCTCCACTACTCGACGACGGCAACATTTGCGGGCGTGCCAGTATCGGTGGCGTCGGCGACCTGTTACACCCAGGACCTCACCGTCCCAGTCGGCGGCACACGCGGCCGCGACGGGGCGCAGTCGTTCAACCTCATCCACGTATTCGATGACACGGTGCTGCATTCTGTGGTGCCGCTAGGTGAAACCCGTGTCGTCTCCTACGTCACGGCGACGGAGACCGCATCCATCCTTGCCTCGCATGGTGTCACCATCGCTCCCCCGGTAAACCCGCACATGGTCGAGCAGGAGCCGGCGTTGCTGCCTCCGCAACGAGAGTTCGCTACCGTCTAGCTCGCGCCGCTACCCACCTACCTGCACGAGCGCGGAGCTACAGCCGCGCTCATCGACTGGCCCCACACCCTGCGACGCCTTGCGCATAGAACCTAACGCGCCTGCTCAAGCGCTTGCTGCTCAAGTTCAGCTTCGAGGGTGGCTTCTGGGGTTTTCTCCCACGGGGCGGCGATCGGAAAGTACTCCTGCAGGAATGATTTGACCGCCGACGCCCGCTCCTCGACGCTCAGTTCGGGGAAGCTGCCGTCGTTGAGGCAGAAGAAGTCGTGCGATCGACGCTGAAGCAGGCGCCGCATGTGTTTCAGGCCCTTGGTTGCGGTTGTGTCCACGTATTTGACCCGCGCATCCGTTTGAATGACTGCACGCCCAGACATCAGAGCGTAGTAGTGATAAAGCGAGTTGGTGACCGAAACATCGGTGGCCTGGCGGAAAGCGCTGGCGCTGGTACGGGCGAAGTCCTCGGGGAACTCGCGTTCCAGTTCCTGCAAGATCGATTTACGCAACGGCGTGGCAGCGTGCTCGAGGTGCCGGGTGATGAGCTTGCCGAAGCGTTCTTTGAGCAGACGCCGGTTCACGCGGGCGGCGTTCTCGAAGCCGCTGCGGGCGATATTGCTCTCCCCGGTTCCAATGCGCGTCTCCGCTTCGATAAATTTGCTCACGCCACCCGAGGAGTAGAACATGCCCGGGGCGACGGGACGCCCGAAGAACATGTCGTCGTTGGAGTACAGGAAGTGTTCACTAATGCCGGGAATGTTGTGCAGCTGACTTTCTACAGCGTGCGAGTTGTGTGTCGGCAGGTCCTCCTGGTTGGTGAAGAACTGCTCGCTGGACAGAACAGTGACCCGCGGATGCTCCGCCAACCAGGCGGGACGGTCCGAGTCTGTGACGATATAAATGTTGCGGATCCACGGCGCGAACAGGTTCACCGATCGCAGGGCGTACTTAAGCTCATCCAGCTGACGGAACCGCGCCTCAGATCCATCACCTTCCCCGATGACGTAACTTTCCATGCGGCGGGCACGGATACGCTGCCACTCGACGGCGGCACCATCCACCCAGGAGAAGACAATGTCGATATCGAAGCTGATGTCATCGGCCAACTCGTCAAACATGCCAGCGATCGATGGCCAGCTCTGGCCGTACACCTCAACGTCGTCGCGCACGAGCTCCGCGCGCGGAGTTTTGTGACGCATGAGAGCGTTCGGTTCCGGCGCCAGAATGTGCGTGTCGGTGTACTTCCACAGTTCGATGCGGATGCCGAATGCCGCACCGTAGCGCAGCAGCCCTTGCGGTTCAATCCGTGGGCGGTAAAGCACGACAGCGGATGCGCGTGGGCTGTCCGACAGTTTGCCATCTGCCACGAGAACCGTGGTAAGTCCTGGGGTCTTAGCGTAAAACGGCTCATTATCGCAGGCTGCCGTCAGCGCACGCTGGATCGCCTTGCGGTCCTTAGCGTTGACGGCGATAACAGGCCGGTTGCCTTTGCCGCGCACGAGAAGGAAGTCGATGCCGGCCTCATCCAGCACCGTGCGGACAAAGCCGAGGTCCTCGAGCATCGCATCTTGCGGCGTCAGGTGTTCGTTGAACAGTGTCAGCTTGCCGTTCCGGAGGACGACATCATCGCGCTGTGTGACGCGCGGAGAAGCTAGGTTGTTGATCATTTCTTGGGGCCCCATCGTTCGAGCTGGCACCATGCCCGGTGGACCAATTGTGCCGGTGTGCCGTTAGCTTTCGCCAGCATAGCGCGGGCGGCTGAGCGCGCTGCGGCGCGGGTCGAGCGCGTGCAGACGCGTTGCGCCTCTGACTACTCCCCCGGGCGAATTTCCGCCGAGTCGAGGTAATCGATCCGTTTGACGCCGTCGCCCACTTCGGTGACTTCGATGCGTGGTGCGGCATCCGCCTCGGTCGAGTTCGGAGCGGAGGTCAGCTGATCGCGCCGTTTCTCATCGAATGTCTTCTCATCCATATGTCAATCTTCCTGCTGGAGCAGGAATTCGGCAGGGGTGCCCCTGATTTCTCCCACTAGCCGGCCCGCACGCGCGAAGGCACGTTACACAGTTGTTGGGCGTCGAGAGCGAACAGGTCGCCAGAACCAGTCTCGGCAGCCCAAAAGCCGAAAGCTCGCGGCAATCTGTTCCGCGTAGAATCGCGCAAGCGCAAGTGACGCGCCTCGGCCAACTTGCAGTCACCAGACGCGGGTGCCTGCGAACGTTTTGTAGCTTAGATACGGGTTGTGCAGCGATTCAGCGCGCACATGCGCGGGAACGGATTGCAGGCACGGAATGTGCGAAAACTCGCGCGGGCGGGGCGCGCATTGCCGGAGCATCCGTAGGCTCATATCACCGTCGCCGACGAGGGGAACTGGATGTCAGAACGCCGAAGTGTGCAAAAGTTTGTGGGATTCGGCCCGCAGCAGTGGAGGGGGGCCCTTATCGGGCTGATCGGTTACGGTGCGGGACACCTGCTCGCCTGGGGTCACGGTCGACGCAAACGATGATGCCTGACGCCCTTATCGGTTCAGTGGAGCCGCCAGATCTGCACATGATGACCTACAACATCCGTCGTCGCATGGCAACAACGCCTCCGCGCAGCCCCGACCTGTGGGCTCGACGCAAGTGGCTGCTGAGGCGGTTGTTGGCCGCAGAACAACCCTCTCTTCTTGGCGCTCAGGAGGTAATGCCCGACCAGGCGCAGTTTGTTAGCGAAAGTTTGGGCCCCTCGTACCGTCGAATCGGCCACGGTCGGAATGCGGATGGAGGAGGGGAAGGCTGCCCCATTTTCTTTGACTCGCGGCGCTTGGAGGTGCTGCAGTGGCGGCAGCTGGCGCTTTCTAGCACCCCAGATGTGCCCGGGTCTAAGTCGTGGGGCAACCTTGTTCCGCGCATAGTCGTGTCGGCGACCTTCTTTGACATAGCGACCGGCACCAGGTTTCTCCTGTTGAACACCCACTTCGACCACCTCTCACGGCGGTCGCGCTTGCAATCAGCTCGAATGTTGGCCCAACTCGCTCAGGACTCCAACATCCCGGTGATCGCCATGGGCGACACGAACACCGGCGTACGCTCAAAGCCCTACCGGGAACTCACCACAATGCTCCAAGATTCTTGGGCGGTTGCCCTTAAGCGGCTCACCGAACCGTGGGGCACATATTCGCACTATAACTCGCCTCGACGCCACAGCAAACGCATTGACTGGCTATTCGTGAGCCCGTCAATCGACGTGCGAGCGACGGGAATCAACGCTGTCAGGTACGGCGGCGCGGCGGCATCCGATCACGAACCTGTGCAGGCGGTACTTCGGCTGAGAGCAACCCTTTAAGTGAACGCGAAGGGCATCTGAACGTCCCCCACGCTCGATGGAAGGGTGACGTTCGACCTCGCACTTTGGGCAAGAATGGCTGATACGCAGGTGCCCCTGGAGGGATTCGAACCCCCAACCGTTTCCTTAGGACGGAACTGCTCTTCCGTTGAGCTACAGAGGCGGATACCAATAAATCATTGGGATCGGCGGTGATGGATCTTCGGCAAGTGTACACACAGGGCTACACATCCCTTGACTTCAACCCATCCCCCCCAAGAATACGTGCAGCTTTGAGCGCACTGTGCAATGCGCATCACTAAAAGGAATATCGCTAATAGTTATAGTGAGATTCAGACCCGGCCGGTTAGGGGTTAGGGGGCCAGTGGCGCCCCTTCTCCTTATCTACTATGGGCGGACCGTGCCGCCCCATTTATGACTCCGATATGCGTTGGTCTTCTGTGGTACGCGCAATGGAAGTTGTTCATGTTCAGTCCTTGCCTATTCCTTGCATTGAGCTGGGTCACGGCTGTAGGAGCCCGTGGCCCTTCTTTGTTGGCTCAGGTATAGGTCTACACAAAGGTATACACAACCGTTGGCAAACAATAGGTTTGCCAACGTTCATTAGGTGGAGGGATAAATCCCCGGAAATACAGGGAAGTAGCGGGGGAATGGGGTACCAAATGGGCACCAGAAAAGCCCCTGCGTTCCTTTGGGACGGAACTGCTCTTCCGGCGGAGAGCGCTCCCGCCGAGCGCGGCTGGGAGGCTTTAGCTGATCTCACGGCAGAAGCGGATGCTGCTGCACACAGCTTGGGTCATGCCGGTTTTGGGTCTGCCCGGTCGGCGGTGTCGAGCGTTGACCAACGCCGCGATCGAAGCACGCGCTAACCCGGCGGGTGCGCAGGCGCGATCAGCACCAGAGCTCCCGCTACGCAGCAGGTGCGAGGTATTCTTCCCACTGCGGCTGTGTGCGCTCTACCCCGCGCACCAGCCATGTGGTCCCGTGCGGCGGTTGCGGGCGATACCTCAACGACCATCCCATCTCCCTCGGGGTGCGGTCGCTTTTCAGGTTGTTGCATTTCAGGCAGCACGAGACCAGGTTCTCCCAGCTGTCATCTCCACCGCGTGACCGGGGCAGCACATGGTCAATAGTGGTGGCGTGGCCTCCGCAATAGGCGCACCGCGAATCATCCCGACGCAGCACACCCCTCCTGCTTACCGGAATCAGCCGCGAATTGGGAATGCGCACATACCGGGTCAACAGGATCACCGAGGGGCGTTCATATGAGTGCGACAACCCCAACACGGGATGCTCCGCATCGTGAGCGATGACTGTGGCTTTCTCATTCATCACGAGCACCAGCGCCCGTTTGAAAGACACGACAGCAAGTGGTTCAAATCCCGCGTTCAACACCAGAGTGCGCATACTGCTCCCATCGATATCGCCCTGGACGGCTTCCAGGTATCCGATACGCAACTCTCGCCTCAACCGGAGGGTACAAAAAAGGCACCGCCCAGATGGCAGTGCCTTTTTTGTCAGGCGCACAGAAAAGTGCGCCGCGTCGTCCGCCCGGGCGTATGAGTCCGTGCCGCGACAGCGACACAGGGCGGCGGGCATCCAAGGCGTGGATGGCGCTGCCCTCATTCATACGGCTCTCCCGAATCGATCGCGAAGAATTGCAGAACTACAGATTAACGCAGTTACGTAAAATCGCACCCGTCAAATTTGATATCGCCCAGAATGCGCCCGGTGGTAGCGCAGTGCGCCGCAGCGCGGGTCGCACTGGTCACGCATCGGGGGTGCGCTGATATCTAGATACCCACGTAGATGTGTTGCGCAACTTCAGTCGGCAGCTCAAGTGCCCCGTCGCGTCCGTCAACGGCCACCCGAATGTACTTGCCAACGACTGAGAAATCGGCTTTGGCTCCAGGAACGGCACCGGCTGACTGCAACTGTTCCAGCAATTCCGCTTCGTACTGCACCGGCTCACCCAGGCGGCGGATGGTGCCGGTCACAGTGCCCACAGCGCCCAACGTGTAGTTGACAATATTGACCACGCCTTCGCTGAAGGCGCCCGGGTTGCGATCGCCGAGACCATCCAGTCCCGGGATGGGGTTGCCGTAGGGGGAATGTGTGGGGTGTTCCAGCAGTTCGAGGATGCGCCGCTCAACCTGCTCACTCATCACATGCTCCCAGCGGCACGCTTCCTCGTGCACGAGCGCCCAGTCGAGCCCGATGACGTCGGCCAGAAGCCGTTCGGCGAGACGGTGCTTGCGCATGACGCCGACAGCTTTCGTACGACCGGAATCGGTGAGGACCAAATGCCTGTCACCTTCGACTCGCACCAGGCCGTCGCGTTCCATCCGTCCGATGGTCTGAGAAACCGTCGGACCGGAGTGCCCAAGGCGCTCGCTGATGCGCGCGCGCAGCGGAATAATGTTCTCTTCCTCGAGTTCGTAGATCGTGCGCAGGTACATTTCGGTGGTGTCAATGAGATCGGCCATCGTCGCCCTTCAGCTGCCTCGAACGTCAGAGGTAAGCCTAACCTCTGCCACCCCATACAATTTCTTGTATGACGGATCTGAAAATCCCCACCAATCTGCTACCCACTGACGGACGATTCGGCTGCGGCCCGTCAAAAGTCCGGCCGGAGCAGGTCTCCTACCTCGCAACCGAGGGCGCGCAACTTTTGGGGACATCACACCGCCAGGCGCCGGTGAAGAACCTGGTTAAACGCGTGCAGACCGGCCTCTTCGACCTGTTCGGCGCCCCAGAGGGTTACGAAATAGTGGTCGGGAACGGTGGGGCGACCGCGTTCTGGGACGCTGCAGCCTTCGGCCTGATCGAGAAGCGCAGTCAGAACCTTACCTTCGGGGAATTCGGGGGCAAGTTCGCCAAAGCAGCGGGTGCGCCATGGCTTGAGGCGCCATCCGTCATCACAGCGGAGCCTGGCAGCCGCAGTGAGCCGGTCGTCACCGACGGCGTCGACGTTTACGCCTGGACGCACAACGAAACTTCCACCGGCGTCATGGCCCCGGTCACTCGCGTGGTCGGTGATGCGGGCTCCCTCACCGTCATCGACGCTACGAGCGCTGCGGGTGGTATCAACTTCGATGCCACGCAGGCTGACGTGTACTACTTCGCACCGCAAAAGAATTTTGCTTCGGATGGTGGGCTCTGGTTCGCCCTCATGTCTCCGGCCGCCATCGAGCGCATCGAACGCATCGCGGCCAGCGGTCGCTACATTCCGGACTTCCTCAGCCTCAAAAATGCTGTCGATAACTCCCGCCTCAACCAGACCCTGAACACTCCGGCGCTGTCAACGCTGCTGCTGCTGGAGAACCAGGTCGAGTGGATGAACGCCAGCGGCGGACTGGCTTGGGCTGACGCCCGCACACGCGAGTCGTCATCCGTGCTCTACGACTGGGCCGAGCGTGTGTCGTACGCCACCCCGTTCGTGGTGAACCCAGACCACCGCTCACAAGTCGTTGTGACGATCGACTTCGATGACGCCATCGACGCATCAGCGGTCGCCAAGACGCTGCGCATCAACGGCATCCTCGACACCGACCCGTACCGCAAGCTTGGGCGCAACCAGCTTCGCGTGGCCACGTTCACCGCCATCGAGCCGAGTGACGTGCGCCAGCTGGTCTCCTCGATCGAGTTTGTCGTGGACAACCTTTAGCTGGCAGTCCTCCCCGCCGCCTGCCGCAGCTCGGCGCGCTGGTGCCCGCGCTGGCGTTTCGGTCCACGCGCGGGCGGAAAGTGGGTGGGTGCGACGTTGCTTGGTTCGGCCAAGGTTGGCGTGGTTCGGGCAGAACTTCTCCAATGAACGGTTGACCGACGTAGCATTGATGGGTTCTCTGGCCGGCCTGAACCGACGAGCGAGGAGCGCCTCGACGGGAGACTCATGACGAACTTGGATGTGAAGCCCGAAGAGATCGTGTGCTCCGAAACCACAGCGCCGGCCGTCGCAGAACTGCTGCTTCCTCGCGACGTCCCACTCGGTGGACCACGTGCGATGACCGTCCGTCGAACCCTTCCTCAGCGTCAACGCAGCCTAATCGGGTCCTGGTGTTTTTTGGACCACTATGGTCCAGACGACGTCTCCGGATTCGGAGGCATGGCTGTCCCTCGGCACCCGCACACCGGTCTGGCCACAGTAAGCCTGCTTTTCACCGGCGAAATAGCGCACCGCGATTCATCTGGAGCGGACGCCCTCGTGCGCCCCGGGGAGATTAACTTGATGATTGCCGGGCGTGGAATTTCTCACCAGGAGTTCTCCACCGCCGACAGTACGCTGCTGCACGGGGTGCAGCTCTGGTACGCCTTACCGGACGCAACACGCCACATGGCACCCACTTTTGAGCACTACGCACCCGATGTCGTCCTGGGTGAGGGATCCAAGCTGCGGGTCTTCATTGGGTCATTAGCTGGCTCGACGTCCCCAATCCAGACCCACACACCGCCGCTGCTGGCCGCTGAGGTGAACCTGCAGCCCGGCGCCCGGCTAGAGCTGGCGTTGGATTCTGGTTGTGAACACGGCGTGCTGCTGGATGCTGGGGATCTGACCGTGAACGGCGCAGCGGTGCCCGTCGACCACCTGGCCTACCTTCCGCCTGGGCAGCGATCACTGCGGCTGGCTGCGGGCACGAATGCTGTGCGGCTTATCTTGATCGGCGGCGAGCCGCTTGCCGAGCCGATTTTGATGTGGTGGAACTTTGTGGGCCGTTCCCATGCCGAAGTCGTGGCTTACCGCGCAGCCTGGCAGAGGGAGATCGGTCATGAAGTGCCAGCTGCGCCCGCCGAGGACATTTACGACGATGGCGCCCCCTACCCGCGCTTCGGCCCCTACCCTTCGGGCCAGCCTGCACCGCTGCCGGCGCCACCGATGCCCACCGTTACGCTGCGCCCCCGCAGCTGACCGGGACGGTCACCCGCACATTCAGGGGTCACCCGCAGACCCTTATCGGCGCGGCTCTCTGGGCCCGTTCGAGGCGGCTGATGGGTCGCAGCGGATTTTCTCTCACACCAAAATTGCCGACGTCTATGCCGGTCAAGGCCTGGCCTCACAGCTAGCTCGGCCGGCCGGCCGTTGACGACACCATCGAGTCGCATCTGAGGGCCGCTCCGGTCTGCCCGTACATCAAAAACTGGCTGCGTAGGCGCCCAAACTATGCGGTGCACGCCGTTCCTGTTCGCCCCGAGCACATTGCGCGCCACGGCAGCCCCCTAGCTAGAGCACCCGCGTTTCGTGGCGGGCAGCGTCGACGCTGCCCGCACTGCACTACCGGACGGTGCAGGCGCTATCGGCGCACGTCGTCTTCGGCCTCGTCACCGTCATCTTCGTCATCATCTTCATCGTCGTCGTCATCATCTTCATCGTCGTTGACATCATCGTCGTCTTCATCGTCGTCATCATCGTCGTCGTCGTCGTCGTCATCGTCGTCATCGTCGTCTTCATCATCGTCGTCTTCGTCATCATCGTCGTCGTCATCGTCATCGTCATCGTCATCGTCGTCGTCGTCATCATCATCGTCGACATCTTCTAGCGAATCGATATCGACCCCGTCGAGGTCGCCGCTGTGCAGCAATGGCTCATCGTCGTTGACATCATCGTCGTCATCGAAGTCGTCGTCCGGCTCACCATCGACCAGATCGGCCACCAACCCTTCGGCCGTCTGCGCCTCCGTGTAGTCGGCAAGACGGTCGGCCCAGGGAATCCATTCCGGCGACAACAGTGCGCCGTCGCCAGGGGTCAGCTCGGTTTCGAGAACCGTTGGCTGTGCGTCTGCCACATGCGCGATGCTGACAGTCCAACGCCACCCGATGTAACCCGGCATGGTGTTCTCAAAATAGACCGAGATAACACCGTCACCCTCATCGATGGAGCCGGCGGGTTGACCAACGGTGCTCGCTGGTGTGATTTCCAGCAAGGCCGTTTTAGCGAGTGCGAAGTCTGCGGAACGGGCTTCAAACATCCAGTTCGTCCGCGACTTTACGCAACATGGCGGCAATCTTCTTGCTGTGACTTGATTCTGGATAGCGGCCGCGCTTGAGGTTGGTACCAATGCCGTCGAGCAGCTTGACCAGGTCTTCGATAATGATCGCCATGTCATCTGCCGGCTTACGGCTCATCTTGGCCAGGCTCGGCGGCGCGTCGACGATGCGAGCAGAAAGCGCCTGAGCGCCACGTTTGCCGTCAGCGATTCCAAACTCAAGTTTCGTGCCCGCCTTAACCGCGGTGATACCGGATGGCAGCGCAGAGGCGTGCAAAAAGACCTCCTGACCATCATCAGAACTGATGAAGCCGAAGCCCTTCTCTTCGTCGTAAAACTTGACCTTGCCGGTAGGCATGGCGTACCTCTTCCTTGTGCGCGTGCTGTAACCCGTAAGCCTACGGGCATCCGGTGCCCTTAGTCTTGTCGATGTGACAAAAGAAGATCCGGTGCCTGTCAATCGTAGTCAACGCGTTATGGCCTACATGATCGCTGCGCTCGTATTGTTGTCCCTGGCGAGCTTCGTGGCCGTCATCATCGGCACGTCGGTCGGTGCCGGAGAAAACGACGGATTCAGTCAGGGCGCGTGGCCATCCATCATCATGCTTCCCTTGTTCGCTTTGCCCGTGGCTATGATTCTCACCATCGCACTGCTGATTGTCAGTACGGTTAAGCGGTCAAAGCGAAACGGTAACCCGGCCAACTAGATCTTCAGGCAACGACGCGTAATCAACGATTTGCGGGGAACATGAGCAACACGCTGTCTCTCGCAAGCCGCCTGCGAAGCCTCGATGACGCGAGCCTGGTGCGCGCTATCGCCGCACGCGAGCTTCCGATCGTGGGAATCAAGGATTTTTTTGACCTTGCCGACGCCTTTCTTGCAAAGGCGTCTGTTCAGTTGGCGCTCACCCGTCTCGACCGCGGAACGCTGGCCGTGCTGGCAAGCCTGGGCGAGATGGGAACCTCAACGCTCTCCCAGCTCGCTGCGCACCTCGGCCTTGCAACCTCAATCATCCGCGCGCGTCTGCACCTTCCGCACAGCCTGCTGCTGGTTCAGGTGGATGGCGACACAGTGACCGCCTACGACTGCGTGAGCGAACAATTGCGCTCCTGGCCAACCGTCGGCCTGCCCTCACTCGAAAATCTTCTGTCAGGTGATGCACCGGCCGCCCTGGAGCCGGTTCCGGATGTTGAACTTCGCTTCATTGACCGGCTTGCCTCTGAGCGGGCATTCACTTCGACGAATGCGGTGACCGAGCTTCTCCTTGAGCTTGAGCGGGAACCAGCGCGCGAACTGGCCAAAGGCGGCATCGCCCTACCGGACAACAAACGGCTGGCTAACGCCATGTCGGTCGATTTGAATACCGTGATGGCCTACCTGGCCGTTGCCGAGCGTGCGATGCTTGTGTGCCGTGAAGCGGGCGCGTGGTTGACAACGGAACTCGGTAACTCCTGGTTGCTGCAGCCGACTGCGACGCGCTGGCGCGTTTTAGCCGATGGCTGGTTCGCGCGGCTGCCTGCAGACATCCGAGACCTCCTGCGCAGCAGATCGCATGCCCTGTGGAGCGAGGGTTTGCGGTCGTACATCGACTGGCTTTTCCCTGCCGGTGGCGAGTGGATGGACGCCCGCGTCGTCGAATACACACGCGACGCTGAACTGCTGGGCATCACCGCAAACCAGGCTCCCAGCGGGCCGGGCGCGCTCATGTTGGCGGGGAAGTCAGCGCATGCCGAAGCGGCGATGCGCCCCTTGCTGCCGGCGGAAGTCGAGAAGGTGTACCTCCAGCACGACCTGTCCGTCGTCGCACCGGGGCCGCTGACCCCTTCCGTGGATTCGCGTCTACGCATAATCGCTGACATTGAGAACCGGGCGCTGGCTGCCACCTACCGCGTGTCCACATCAAGCGTCAACCGGGCGCTTGCGGCGGGAGAGACGGCACACAGCATTCTCTCGTTCCTGCGTGAGATCTCGTTGACCGGAATCCCGCAGCCTCTCGGGTACCTTGTCTCCGAGGCATCCGCTCGCTACGGCCTAGTTCGCGTGGGAGAACTGAACGGTGACGGCAGCGAACCCGGAGATTCCATGTTCGGGGCACGCAGCTACCTGCGGTCAGAAGACACCAACCTGCTCGACACGATGGCGGTCGACCAAAGTCTTTCCTCGCTGTCCCTGCAACGCGTGGAAACGCACCGGATCGTCTGCCGTTTTCCGCTCGACGTCGTCTTTTGGACGCTGAGCGACGCACGTTACCCCGTAGCTGCCGAAAACTCACAAGGCGAGATCGTGGTGTTGGAGCGCAAAAAAGTCGCGCGTCCAGTGCGCGCGTCGTTCGTCGACCCGGTCACTGAACTGGTTGGACGGCTACGTGCTGGCGGTCAGTCGCAAGACGAGGATGGCCAGGCCTGGCTGGCGAAGCAGTTGGACGCCGCGATCCGCTCCAAGGCCGTTCTTACGGTCAGTGTGCGCATGCCGAACGGCACCGTCGTCGACTTCCAGTTGGAACCGGCCAGCATCGCTGGCGGGCGACTGCGCGCTCTCGACCGCAAGGCAGACATCTCTCGTACACTGCCGCTGTCAAGTATCGCGTCGGTTGGGCCTCCGCGCTGATCGAGCTGGTCAGGATCTGCACCAGCGGCGACAAGTAGACTGGCGCGCTATGACCGACGGCCCCCTGATCGTGCAAAGCGACCGAACGGTGTTACTCGAAGTAGCGCACCCTGATGCTGCGGATGCCCGCCACGACCTCGCCATTTTCGCCGAGCTGGAGCGGGCACCAGAGCACATCCACACCTACCGCATCACCCGGCTGGGCTTGTGGAACGCGCGCGCCGCTGGCCATACTGCCGAAGATATGTTGGCAACCCTCGAGCGCTACTCGAAATTCGCGATTCCCCAAAGTGTCGCGATTGACATCACCGAGACAGTCTCCCGGTACGGACGCCTCGTCATCGAGCGAAACGATGACGGCGTGCTCACCTTGACGGCGACCGATGCCGCGGTGCTCTCCGAAATCTCCCGCGCCAAGAAGGTGGCTGGTTTGCTCTTCGAGAAACGTGGCCCGCATACCTTCGTCATGCAGCCGTGGGCGCGTGGACAGCTTAAGCAGGAGCTACTGAAGTTGGGTTGGCCGGCCGAGGACCTCGCCGGGTACACCCCCGGAACGCCACATGAAATCGCTTTGGATAACACGGGCTGGGCGCTTAGGCCCTACCAAAACCATGCGGTCGAGAACTTCATGCAGCACGGGTCGGGTGTCGTCGTTCTCCCCTGTGGTGCGGGCAAGACGCTCGTCGGAGCTGGCGCGATGGCGACGGCGAAAACGAACACCCTCATCCTTGTCACAAATACGGTGTCGGCCCGGCAATGGCGCACAGAACTGCTCAAGCGCACCACTCTCACCGAGGAGGAGGTCGGGGAGTACTCCGGCCAGGTGAAGGAGGTCAAGCCGGTCACCATTGCGACATACCAGATCCTCACGGCGAAAAGGAAGGGGCAGTACGCGCACCTTGAGTTGCTTGACGCCCTCGACTGGGGCCTGGTCATTTACGACGAGGTGCACCTGCTGCCGGCTCCTGTATTCAAACTCACGGCTGACCTGCAGGCACGTCGTCGCCTCGGCCTAACCGCCACACTCGTCCGCGAGGACGGGCGCGAAGGGGACGTGTTCAGTCTCATTGGCCCTAAGCGATTCGACGCTCCGTGGAAGGAGATCGAGGCTCAAGGGTTCATCTCGCCTGCGTCCTGCTACGAGGTGCGCATTGACTTGCCGCAGCAAGACCGGCTCGAGTATGCGGCATCCGCTGACGACGAACGCTACCGTCTGGCGGCGACCGCACCGGCCAAGCTCGCTGTCGTGCGTGACCTTGTACGAAAACATGCAGGCGAACGCATTTTGGTGATCGGCCAGTACCTCGACCAGATCGATGAACTGGCAGCCACTTTGGATGCGCCGAAGCTTACCGGCAGCACGCCCATTGACGAGCGGGAGCGGCTGTACCAAGCCTTCCGCGAGGGAAGCATCACGGTGTTGGTTGTGTCAAAGGTGGCCAACTTCTCCATCGACCTGCCGGAGGCGACTGTGGCCATCCAGGTATCCGGGTCGTTTGGGTCTAGACAGGAGGAAGCTCAGCGACTGGGCCGCCTGCTACGTCCCAAAGAGAGTGGCCTGCCGGCAAACTTCTACACTCTGGTGGCCCGTGACACTGTCGACCAGGATTTCGCGCAAAATCGGCAGCGTTTCCTAGCGGAGCAGGGGTACAGCTACGAGATCATCGACGCTGACACCCTGGTCGCCTAGATCGGCCTCGCTAGCCCAGTCGGGCCGTGTAGCGCAGCAGCAGTGTTCCATCGTCCGACGCGAGCACGTGCCGCAGCTCCATCGCCCGCTGCATCTCAGCCGCGCCGCGGGTGATGCGCGGCGCATCACCGCCCTCCAGCAATGGGCTCAGCGTCAGGCACAGCTCATCAACGGCGCCATCCGCGATCAACGCACCAAACAGGCTGGGGCCACCTTCACTATGCAACTGGGTGAGCCCGCGAAGCACCAGCGCTTGGCGCAGCGCCTGGATGTCCACGCGATCCTCGCCGCACACGATGATGTCCGCGACACCCGACAGGGCCGCCAACCGCTCACCCGGAGCCGCCGCGCCGGTGAGCACCAGCGGCCGCACCGGGTAGCCGTCGAATACGGCGGGGTCGAAGTTCAGATTCGACGAAACAACGGCAAATACTGGCTCCGACGGCAAACCATGGGCTTTGCGCCAGTTTACGGATGCCCCGTCAAGGCGCATGCCACGGTAGCCTTCGGCGCGCACGGTTCCTGCACCCACAATGATGACATCGGCGAGGCGACGCAGGAGGGCGAAGACGCGTTTATCGGCCGCCGTGCCGAGCCCCGCAGAGACTCCGGCGTGGGTGCCCGCGCCGTCAAGGCTCGATACGAAGTTTGCCCTCAGCCACGGAACTCTGCGGTCGGCGACGGAATACAAAGCAATCAACTCATCGTCAGTTGCAGCATCCGCCCCGCCCACCAAGCAAGAGATGGTCGGCTCAGGCATTAGATTCACCCATGTTGTGTTTCAGGTATACCGGCTCCCGTAAGCCCAGGATGCTTTCAGTCATGCGCATGGCGGCGACCGTCGGCGCGACATCATGTACGCGCACGATCCGCGCACCGGCCAGGACGCAGGCGATGGCCGCTGAAATCGATCCTTCGCGCCGTTCCCTCTTCGGACGGTTTAGCGTTTCACCAATGAAGTCTTTATTTGATACGGCCACCAGCGTCGGCAGGCCAAGCGCCGTTATTGAGCTCAGGCGGCGGGTGATCTCCAGAGAGTGCAGCGTGTTCTTGTTCAGGTCATGACCGGGGTCCACGAAAATTCTGTTCGCTGGCACACCCAATTGCATCGCCAGCTCAACCTTTGTGCGAAGGAATGCAACAACGTCGGTGACCACGTCGGCGTACGAAGGCGCCGGGTACGGCGTCCGCGGCGCCGCGAGGCTGTGCGTGATCACGATGCTGGCTTCGCTATCCGCCACCACTCGCGCGAGCTCAGGATTGCTGAGCCCAGTCGTGTCGTTGATCACGTTCGCGCCGGCCTCGATGCTGCGGCGAGCAACCTGAATATGGAACGTGTCGACCGAGATGATGGCATCGGATTCTGCCCGCACCGCTTTGACGACCGGCACGACTCTGTCTGTCTCCTCCCCCACCGGCAACGGTGCCCCGGGGGCGAAAGGCACTCCCCCGATATCCACCCAATCAGCACCGTCCGCTACAGCTTGCAAGGACGCGGATACCGCTCGGTCTAAAGAAAATGTGGCACCGCCGTCGTAGAACGAATCGGGGGTTCGATTGACGATGGCCATCACGGCAACCTGCCGCGAGAAATCGATCGTGCGTGCGCCCAGCGTACGAACAGGGAACCTCAGCGGCGGCAGAGGAAAGTCCATGCACCCATGCTGCCACTGCACCGCCTCCTTGCCTCCCAGACAACCTCCAGCTAACACGCAGATACTGACTCTATGAGTGATGGACCAAGAGTTCTCATCGTTGATGACGAACCGAATATCCGCGACCTTCTGACCACCAGCCTCCGATTTGCCGGTTTCGCCGTACGTGCCGTTGGTAACGGCGCCCAAGCCATCTCAGCCGTCCTCGAAGAGGAACCAGACCTGATCATCCTCGACGTGATGTTGCCTGACATGAACGGCTTCGGCGTGACCAAGCGACTGAGGGCATCCGGTTACACCGCCCCCATCTTGTTCCTGACGGCGAAAGACGACACCGAAGACAAAATAACCGGCCTCACAGTCGGCGGCGACGACTACGTAACCAAGCCCTTCAGCTTGGACGAGATCGTGGCCCGCATCAAAGCCATTCTGCGCCGGACGATGCAGGATGAAGAGGATGCCATCATCCGGGCGGGCGAGCTCACGATGGACCAGGACACACATGAGGTCACGATCGGCAACGAACAGATCGAGTTAAGCCCGACCGAGTTTAAACTTCTTCGCTACCTCATGTTGAATCCGAATCGGGTGCTCAGCAAGGCGCAAATCCTCGATCACGTGTGGGAGTACGACTTCAACGGTGATGCAGGCATTGTCGAGTCATACGTCTCCTACCTTCGCCGCAAGCTCGACCAGTACTCGGACGAGCCTGTCATCCAGACCAAGCGCGGCTTCGGGTACATGCTGAAAGCCAGCAAGGTCTAGCTTGGGTGTCGACCCAGCCACAACGCGTACCCTTCAGTAATGCACGAACAGCCGACTGAGTGGTGGAACGCGATCTCGCTTCGGACCAAGATCACCGGCGTCACCGTCTTCATCGTGACCATGGGGCTGCTCGTGGCGGGTGTCGGCACTATGACCGTTTTGCGCACCTACCTGCTCGACAAGGTTGACGAACAGATCAGGGCGGTCGCGGCGGAGCTGCCCACACGGATCGACCTGGACGACACAGTGAGCTCCAGCGACCAGATCGGCGCGCAGTCGCCGTTCTACTTAGCCGCACTCGACTTTGACGGCAACCTTATCGACGACAATCTGGACGACGACCAACGGTTGATGCGGCCGGCCCTGGACCAGCTCACCCTGCCGTACGTGATCAGCAACAGCGATAGCGCGTTCACGGTCCAAAACGACGCGCGCACCAGCCAGATGCGCGTGATCGCGTTTCCCGTAGAAATCGCCAGCTCCCGTGTGCTGGTCACTCAGGTCGTCGGCCTCAGCCTGGATGACACCAACTCGACGATCGCCCGTTATACGGCGATCTTTCTCGGCTTCTCCTTATCTGTGGTGATTTTGAGCGCCGCCCTTACCCGGGTTTTGGTCACATCAACGTTCCGCCCGCTGCGGGAGGTGGAGGCCACCGCCGCCGCCATCGCCGAGGGAGACTTCAGCCAACGACTGCCCGGCACCACACCGAACACCGAGGTTGGCCGGCTCAACCGCTCGCTCAACACCATGCTTAACCGCATCGACCGCGCGTTCGGAGATCGCGCCAAAACTATTGAGCAGATGCGGCGCTTCGTCGGCGATGCCAGCCATGAACTGCGCACCCCGCTGGTGTCGGTACGAGGGTACGCGGAGTTGTACCGAATGGGTGCCCTTCAGACTCCAGAAGAAGTTTCTCAGGCCATGGAGCGGATCGAGAAGGAAGCCATCCGAATGGGCGGGCTGGTCGAGGACCTCCTCGAGCTGGCCCGTGCCGATGAAGCGAAGGCACTAAGCCTTACCCCGGTGGATCTTCTTCCCATCGTGCAGGATGCGGCCCTGGATGCCATGGCGTCACAACCGGACCGCGCCGTCGATGTTGTCGTCGTCGAACCAGAAATTCCCGAGTCGCAGAGTCTGGCTGACGCGCCGGAGTCACCCACTAGGCCGTTGACGACCACCACCGGACCGATCGCGTTTGCTGGTGCCCAGTTGGCCCGATTGCGCTCTCTGCGGGCGCGGCAGAGCAAGGCGACGGGCAGCATCCCACCGATGGAGCAACCGACGCCAGTCGAACCCGCCGCCCTCGTCATACCTGCCGTCGTCCTCGGCGATGAAAACAAGCTCCGTCAGGTGGTCACCAACCTGCTGGGCAATGCCCTGCGGTTCACCCCCGCAGGCAGCCCCATCGAGCTGGGGCTGCAAGTGGACGCAGAGCGTCGTGTCGCGCTCCTCGACATCATCGATCACGGCGAAGGCATTGCCCCGCAGATCCGCGAAAAAATCTTTCAACGGTTCTGGCGCGCCGACACGTCCCGTGCACGCGAGACGGGTGGCAGCGGACTTGGCTTGGCCATCGTCGCGGCTATCGTCGCCCAGCACAAGGGGCAAGTTGAGGTGCTGGAAACTCCGGGGGGTGGCGCAACATTCCGCCTCAGCCTTCCTCTCCTCCCCCCGGACTATGTGGCGCCACTCAGCACAACCGCACGCTGATTGTGCCGGCCGGCGGATGCGGAACCTACCGTGTCTCACGGACGCCCGCACTACCCCGGGCCTGACGTGAGGAGCACGACATGACCCGGTTTCAGGTGGACAGCGATGCTGTACAGGCAGCGGGATCAGCCGCGCTGTCGTCGATCTCCAGAATTCAATCGGAGATGGCTGCACTGCACGGACAACTGCTGAGTGTGCAGAGCTCCTGGACGGGACAGGCCGCAACTCTCTTTCAGGGTGTCGTCACTGATTGGTGGACGACCGAGCAGCGTGTCGAGCAGACGTTGGCCGCTCTGGTGCAGGCACTTGGGCAGGCCGCCCGGCAGTATGCGGAGATCGAGCATCTGAACATGCAGCGCTTCACCCGATAAACGGCTACGCAAAAGGGCGGCCCCCTTCGGGAGCCGCCCTTGTGCTATCTACTGCTTAGAAGTCCATGCCACCAGACGGGTCACCCATCGGTGCTGCTGCCTTTTCGGGCTTGTCAGCGACGACGACCTCGGTGGTCAGGAACAGACCGGCGATCGACGCGGCGTTAAGCAGCGCGGAACGCGTTACCTTCACCGGGTCATTGATGCCAGCGGCCAGCATGTCGACGTACTCACCGGTTGCGGCGTTGAGGCCGTGTCCGGTGGGCAGGTTGCGAACCTTCTCGGCGACAACTCCGGGCTCGAGTCCAGCGTTGAGGGCGATCTGCTTCAACGGTGCGTCGATGGCAACGCGAACGATGTTCGCTCCGGTTGCCTCGTCGCCCACCAGGGCAGCCATCTTGTCACCAGCGAAAGCAACTTCGCCAGCCTGAATCAGGGCGACGCCACCACCGGCGACGATGCCCTCTTCAACAGCGGCCTTCGCGTTACGAACGGCGTCCTCAATGCGGTGCTTGCGCTCCTTGAGCTCAACCTCGGTTGCGGCTCCGGCCTTGATGACTGCAACGCCACCGGCCAGCTTGGCCAGGCGCTCCTGCAGCTTCTCACGGTCGTAATCAGAGTCCGTGTTGTTGATCTCGGCGCGGATCTGTGCAACGCGACCGGCGATGGCATCGGCTTCGCCGGCACCTTCAACGATTGTGGTTTCGTCCTTGGTGATGACGACCTTGCGTGCACGACCGAGCAGGTCGAGGGTGGCGTTCTCAAGCTTGAGTCCGACCTCCTCGGAGATGACCTGTCCGCCGGTGAGAATTGCGATGTCCTGCAGTTGCGCCTTGCGACGGTCGCCGAAGCCAGGAGCCTTGACGGCAACCGACTTGAAGATGCCACGGATCTTGTTCACTACCAAGGACGCGAGGGCTTCGCCATCGACATCCTCACCAATGAT
>JAODMI010000150.1 GCA_025464755.1 Homoserinimonas sp. | reverse complement strand
CTACTTAGCTGCTACAACCTGAATCGAGATGGTCGCAACCAGGTCGTCGCGCAGACGGACGGTCGCCTCGTGATCGCCGGTCAGCTTAATGGCCGACGGGATCTCGATCTTGCGCTTGTCGAGAGTGCCGAGGCCGGCCTCCGCAACAGCATTCGCGATGTCCGCAGTCTTCACCGAGCCGAAAAGGCGTCCGCCGGCACCAGCCTTGATGGCCAGCTTGACCTTGGTGGCCTCAAGCTTGTCCTTCAAGTCCTTGGCCTCCTCAAGCGTTGCGTGCTCGCGGGCGGTACGGGCAGCCTTGATCTGTTCGATCTGCTTCTCCCCGCCACGGCTCCACGAAACAGCGAAACCTTGAGGAATGAGGTAGTTACGGGCGAACCCGTTCTTGACGTCTACAACGTCACCGGGAGCGCCGAGGCCAGAAACCTCGTGCGTCAGAATCAGCTTTGACATTTCAGTGGCTCCTAACGGCCTGAGCCGGCGTAGGGCAGAAGTGCCATCTCACGGGCATTCTTGACGGCCCGTGCGATGAGACGCTGCTCCTGAACGGAGACACCGGTGATACGACGGGCGCGGATCTTTCCACGCTCCGAGATGAACTTGCGAAGGGTGGCGACATCCTTGTAATCGATGACGCCGACGCGAATGGACTTCGCGGGGGCAGCAGTCTTGCCGCCCTTGAGTGTGCGGAGTGGCTTGCGACGATCGCCGCTGCTCTTTCCAGCCATGGTTTTTCCTTACTTTCTAGATTGTGATCCCGAAGCGCCCGTAACGGCCGCCTCGAAGGGAACGAAGGTTAGAACGGAGTCTCGTCGCTGTAGTTGCCCGGAGTGTTCCAGACATCGTTGCCACTGGTCGAGCTGGCGGGCGCCGCAGCGGCCCATGGCTCGTCAGCAACCTGGGGACGAGAGCTTCCGCCCTCACGCGATGAAGACGTGCGTGTCACCTGAGCGGTGGCGTAGCGCAGCGACGGACCGATCTCATCGATCTCAAGCTCGATGCTGGTACGCTTCTCGCCCTCTTTGGTCTCGTAAGAGCGCTGCTTGAGGCGACCGGTTGCGATGACGCGCGATCCCTTGGTCAGCGATCCCGCAACATGCTCAGCAAACTCGCGCCACACGCTCGCGCGCAGGAACAAAGCGTCGCCATCTTTCCAATCATTGCTCGCCCTGTCGAAGCTGCGAGGAGTGGAAGCGATGGTGAAGTTGGCAACCGCCAACCCGTTCTGCGTGTAACGCAGCTCCGGGTCGCTGGTGAGGTTTCCCACCACAGTGATTACGGTTTCGCCAGCCATGCTCTACTCCGCGCTCTTAGCGGTGGCGTCCTCGGCGGGGGCTGCCTTGGCAGCAACCTTAGGGGCGGCGGCAGCCTTGCGAGCGGCCTTCTCGGCGGAAAGCTTTGCAGCTTCCTCAACCTGAGCAATTGCTTCCTCGGCGCGAAGCACCTTGGTGCGCATGACTGCTTCGCTGAGCTTCAGCTGGCGGTCGAGCTCTACGGTGGCGGCAGGTGACGAGGTCAAGGCGACGACGGCGTAGATGCCCTCGGTCTTCTTGTTGATCTCGTAAGCCAGACGACGCTTACCCCAGACATCAACCTTGTCGATCGTTCCACCATCGTTGCGGATAACGTTGAGGAACTTATCCAGGCTGGGAGCTACGGTGAGAACATAGATCTATTGATCGAGAATTACCATTAGTTCGTACTGATGCATAACTAACCCACCTCCTTTGGACTAATAACGGCCACAGACGATCTGTGACAGGAGGGTTTGGCATCTGTTGCCTGAAAGCGCAAATAGATATAGCGCACAGACAACCTGCCTAGTGTAGTCAGTAAAGCCTGTCCCTTTCAAGGAGAACTATTTAAATGACCCTTCGGGTTGCCATCGCCGGCGTAGGAAATTGCGCAAGTTCACTAATTCAAGGCGTCACCTTTTACCGTGACGCCACCGACGAGGGGGTAATCCCCGGCTTGATGCACACACGGTTCGGCCCGTACGCGATTCGCGACATCGAGTTCGTCGCCGCGTTCGATGTTGATGCCGCCAAGGTCGGGTCCGACATCGCTGACGCCATCTGGGCAAGCGAAAACAACACGCTGAAGTTTGCCGATGTCGCTCCAACAGGTGTCATCGTTTCGCGCGGCCCAACGCTGGACGGGTTGGGGGAGTACTACCGCGAGATGATCGAGGAATCGGACGCCGCAGTAGTGGACGTGGCGGCCGTACTGCGTCAGTCGGGCGCCGAAGTGTTGGTCTGTTACCTTCCGGTCGGGTCTGAGAAGGCCGCCAAGCACTACGCCCAAGCCGCGATCGACGCCGGAGTCGCATTCGTTAACGCCCTCCCTGTTTTCATCGCCAGCGATCCAGTGTGGGCGGCGAAGTTCGTTGACGCCGGGCTGCCCATCGTCGGCGACGACATCAAAAGCCAGTTAGGTGCCACGATCACGCACCGTGTCCTAGCCCGCCTGTTCGAAGAGCGCGGCCTCGTTCTCGACCGCACGTACCAGCTGAACGTCGGCGGCAATATGGACTTCAAGAACATGCTTGAGCGTCGACGACTGCAGTCGAAGAAAATCTCAAAGACGCAGGCCGTGACCAGCAACATCGACGCCGAGCTGAACGCGAAGGACGTGCACATCGGCCCAAGCGACCACATCCCGTGGCTGGACGACCGAAAAATGGCCTTCGTTCGTCTGGAGGGCCACGGCTTCGGCAACGCTCCGACCTCACTCGAGTACAAGCTGGAGGTGTGGGACTCGCCCAACTCCGCCGGCGTAATCATCGACGCCATCCGTGCCGCAAAGCTGGCTTTGGATGCTGGTCTGGCCGGCCCTATCGAGTCAGCATCCGCCTACTTCATGAAGTCGCCCGCAAAACAGTATCCCGACCCGGTGGCCCGGGAGATGCTTGAGCGGTTCATTGCGGAGCACACGAAGTAGATCATCATCGCCGATTGCGGCACTTCGGTGCTTGGGCTTGTCGAGATCCGCACGAGCACTCGACAAGCCCAAGCAGGCAAAATCAGATCACGCCGCAGGAGAAAACGCTCGGCGACCCGAAGCGGTGCGCCGTCACGCTCACGGCCTGCTCTTGCACGAACGGAAGTATCTCTATGCGACCGGCTTCGGTGACCGGTTGCGCATAAATGGCAATATCCGGTCGTCCATCGGTGGCCTCGGCGACGGACGCGGCTGAAGCCCCGATGAGGCGGATGCGCCCACCCGCGAGCGTCGACGCGGTCTTTAGCCACGCGGCATCCGCCTCGATCGTGACTGGCAAGCCAAGGCCATCCAGAAGCGTCTGCACATCAGCCGGAATCTGCGTAGAGCTGGAGACCGCAACGGGTGACCCCGCGACAATGGCAGCGTTGAGCACTCGCAACAACTCGGCAACCGACCCACCCTCAGCCAGGCGAATGGCTGCCGGGACGGGACGGTACCGGAAGAGGTTGCGTTCCGCGTTCAGTCCGCTGACATCCTTCGCGCCAGCGAATCTGTCCGCCCAGGCAGACGCGTCGCTGGCCATGGCGCGACGCAGCGAGGCGGCAGCGTTCGCCTCCAGCGCACCGGAGGCCGAGCGGAGGAGCGCATGTGAAGCCGGCGCGAGCGGTGTATCCGCCGCCGATGCCGGGTACGGAGTCCAGTTTCCGAGGCCGATGAGGTAGTCCGGCCCACCTGCCTTGCTGCCTGCACCCACTGCAGATTTCTTCCAGCCACCGAAAGGCTGGCGACGAACGATGGCCCCGGTAATGCCCCGGTTGACGTAGAGGTTGCCGGCCTGCACCCTGTCGAGCCACACAGCGAGTTCCTTCTCATCGAGCGAGTGGAGCCCTGCCGTGAGTCCATAGTCGACGTCGTTCTGAATGGCGATGGCCTCCTCAAGCGTTGAGGCGGTCATCACGCCGAGCACGGGACCGAAAAACTCGGTGAGGTGGAAGTGGGACCCACGCTGCACACCCGAGCGAATCCCTGGACTCCACAGCTGGCCGCTGTCGTCAAGCTTCTTAGGCTTAATAGCCCACGTCTCGCCAGGCGGCAGTGTCGTGAGAGCGTCGAGCAGCTTGCCTTTCGCCGGCTCAATGATGGGGCCCATGCGGGTCGCCGGGTCGAGGGGGTAGCCGACCTTGAGCGAGCGCACCGCATCCAGTAATTGGCTGTGGAATCGCTTCGACCTGGCAACAGAACCGACCAAGATCACAAGGGAGGCGGCCGAGCACTTCTGCCCAGCATGGCCGAAAGCGGAGTCCGCGACATCCCTAGCAGCCAGGTCGAGGTCGGCGCTCGGTGTCACGATGATCGCATTCTTGCCGCTGGTCTCAGCAAGTAACGGCAAATCTGTGCGGAATGAACGAAACAGCTCGGCCGTCTCGTATCCGCCGGTGAGGATCACCCGGTCGACGGCAGGGTGGGCCACAAGGGTGCTGCCCAGGGAGCTGTCGGCCAGTTGCACAAAGTGCAGCGCCGCACGCGGGACACCCGCCTGCCACAGGGCCTCCACCATCACAGCACCGCTTCGACGGGCTTGGCGTGCCGGTTTGAGGATGACGGCAGATCCGGCTGCCAGTGCCGCGAGAGTCGAGCCGGCGGCAATGGCGACCGGGAAATTCCAGGGCGGTGTGACGACGGTCAGCCTCGCCGGAGTGTACTTGGCACCGTCGACCTGGTCGAGCTCGCGCGCCAGTTCAGCGTAGTAATGGGCGAAGTCGATCGCTTCAGACACTTCGGGATCGGATTGGTCAAGAGTTTTTCCGGTTTCTGATGCCATGACCTCAATCAGTTCTGCCCGCCGGGCCGCAAGAGCATCACCGGCACGGTGCAAGATGATCGCGCGCTGGGCACCACTCAGGTTCCGCCACGCCGCCCCGTCGTCCACAGCCGCCTCAATGACCTGATGCACAGCATCCGCATCATGGAGGGTGGCAGCGGCAACCGTGTCATTGCCGAGCGTGCTGGTCGGTACTCGGCTAAGGATGGCCATGCCCCAATCGCGGTTGCCTGGCAAGGCCGGATCAGTGTCTGCGGTGTTAGTGAAGCCGGATGCCGGCGTCGGCAGACCGTCTTGGCGGCGGTCCTGCGTGCGGTTCGGCTGCGGCACCGACTCATCAAGCTGTGCCAATGAGCCGAGGAAACGCTGCCGTTCCCGCTCGAACAGCATCTCGTTGGAGCTGAGCTCGAAGACGGCGGACATGAAGTTACTCTGGCTGGCGCCTTCCTCCAGACGGCGGATGAGGTAGGCGATGGCAACGTCAAATTCCTTGGGGTGCACCACCGGGGTGTACAGCAGCAGCCCGCCGACGTCCCGGCGTACCGCCTCTGCTTGGCCTTGCGCCATGCCGAGCAGCATCTCGAATTCGACGCCGCGCTCCAGGCCACGTCGCTGTGCCAGTAGCCAGGCGAAGGCCAAATCGAAAAGGTTGTGACCGGCTACGCCGATGCGCACGTTGTCGATGCGATCAGGATGAAGTGCGTAATTGATCACCCTTTTGTAGTTGGTATCACTCTGCTGCTTAGTTCCCCAGGGGGCCAGGGGCCACCCGTGCAGTGAGGATTCTACGGTTTCCATGGGAAGGTTGGCTCCCTTGACGATGCGCACCTTGATGCCGGCGCCGCCTCGCTTTCGTCGAGCTGCTGACCAGGTCTGGAGGCGCATCATGGCGTCGACGGCATCCGGAAGGTAGGCCTGTAAGACGATTCCAGCTTCCAGGTGCAATAGTTTCGGGTCATCGAGGATTCGTTGGAAGACTGCAATTGTGAGATCGAGGTCTTTGTACTCCTCCATGTCGAGGTTGATAAATTTCGCAGTGGTGCCCGACGCAGCGACCAAGAACAGCGGCATGAGCTTGTCGACGACATGGTTGACGGCGTGATCGAAGGCCCAGGGGGAGTGAGGGGCAACTGTCGATGAAACTTTGATGGACACGTAGTCGACGTCGTCGCGGGCCAGTAGCTTGCGTGTGCCGGCGAGTCGTCGCGTCGCCTCGCGCTCCCCCAGCACCGCCTCGCCGAGCAAATTCATATTAAGGCGCACGCCCGGTCTGCGGATGCGTCTAATCGCGGCACCGAGACGCGAATCTGTCGCGTCGATCACGAGATGGCCAACCATCCGTCGCAGTACCGTGCGCGCGATGGGGATGACGATACCCGGCAGCACCGGTGCAACCACACCGCCGACCCGGACCGCTCCCCGCAGGTACCACGGCAGAAAACTTGGCACCTTCTGTGCCAGGGTGCGCAGGTTGCGGGCCGCAACGCCCAAGTCTTCGGGACGCACCACGCCATCGACGAAGCCGACCGTGAAGTTCAGGCCATGGGGGTCGCGCAGCACGCCGGCCAGTTGTGCCGCCGAAGGATCAACGGGAACCGATGATGCCGCGGTGAGCCAACGGCGTACGAGTGCCGTTGCGTCGTCAGCGAGCGCAGTGTCTATGTCTGGGATGGGTTTGGGGAGAGGAGCTGAAGTGGTCAGGGTATTCCGATCAGAGGGGGTCTTTATGCCCAGTATGGGAGGATCTTTCCGTAAGATAAAGCAACGTTTTCTTACCGGTATTAGTAACCACACCAGATGAATCGATGTCTAGATGCTCGAGATTCGGCGACTGCGGCTCCTGCGTGAACTGAAGATCCGCGGCACGCTAGCAGCGGTCGCAACAGCCCTCAACCAGAGCCCTTCGTCCATCTCGCAACAGCTCTCACAGCTCGAGCGGGAGGTCGGTGTGGAGTTGCTGCGCAAGGCCGGCCGACGGGTGCACCTCACCCAGCAGGCTGAGATTCTTGTCGAGCACACGTCGGCCGTGCTCGAGCGTCTCGAACTGGCCGAATCCGAGCTGGGCGCATCCCTCGGCACCGCCACCGGGATTCTGCGATTGGCCGTCTTCCAGTCGGCGGCGCTGGCGATCATGCCAGACGCCCTGACACTGCTGGCGGCCGAACATCCGCAGCTTCAAGTGCACATGACGCAGCGCGAACCGGAAACTGCACTCTACGAGACCTGGGCCCGCGACTTCGACCTCGTCATTGCTGAGCAGTATCCCGGTCACGCCGCCCCGAGGCATCCGGAACTGGACCGCATACACCTCACTGGAGATGCCATCGCGTTAGCTGTCACGCCCGGCTCAGCTATCCGCACCCTTGCAGATGCCGCCGACACCGCCTGGGTCATGGAGCCTCGGGGAGCGGCATCGCGGCACTGGGCGGAGCAAGCGTGTCGCCAGGCCGGATTCGAGCCCGACGTACGGTTCGAGACAGCGGACCTGCAGGCGCACATTCGCCTCATTGAGTCCGGCAACGCTGTGGCCCTGCTCCCAAACCTGGTGTGGACTGGGCGTGACTGCACCGTCACTCTGCGGGAACTTCCCGGATCACCGCAGCGCACTATCTTCACTTCGGCTCGCCGGGGGACCGCGCGTAGCCCCGCCCTGCTCGCGTGCCGCGACGCCCTACAGCGCACGGCGGCGCTGATCGGGTGATTGGCACGGCGACGCTGATCGGGTGATTGGCACGGCGACGGTGAGTGCACATCGCTCAGCGCCCTCGGGTACCCGCAACCTCGGAAATTCAGGAACCCGCACCCGTGGACTCCAACAATGGGCCGCGATAACGCCCGGCGACCCCGATGTTCCTGAGTTTCCGTAGGCGGGAGAGGCCGGGGGCGAAAAGGTTCTCAACCAGCGCGGGGGCACGGCCAGCCGAGGCAGCAAGCGGAGCCGGCAGTGGTCAGCGCGCCGCAGACCATTCCAGCAGTCGACGGGTTGCCTCTTCTTCGCCCAACGGCCCTTCTTCGAGCCGCAGTTCGAGCAAGAACCGGTACGCCGCACCCACCTCGCGCCCAGGCTTCAGGTCGAGCACTCGCATAATCTGCTCACCGTCAAGGTCTGGCCGAAGGGCGGCGACACCTTCTTCCTCGGCAAGCTTGGCGATGCGTTCTTCCAGGTCGTCGTAGGCGAAAGACAGCTGGTCCGCCTTGCGGCGGTTGCGAGTCGTGACGTCGGCACGCGTCAGGATGTGTAACCGGTCAGCCAGGTTACCGGCGTCGCGGACATAACGGCGCACTGCCGAATCAGTCCAGGCGCCTTCGGTGTAGCCGAAGAATCGCAGGTGAAGCTCGATCAGCCGCGAGACGGACGCGATCGTCTCCTTGTCGAATCTGAGAGCCCGTAACCGCTTTGACGCGAGCTTGGCTCCTACGACATCGTGATGGTGGAAGGTGACAACCCCCAAGCCCTCGGTACGCTTCGTGGCCGGCTTGCCAATGTCATGCAGCAGGGCTGCCAGACGCAGGATGAGATCAGGCGCCTCACCCGGATGCCGCTCCTTCTCGAGGCTGATGGCTTGGTCAAGAACGGTGAGACTGTGCTGGTAAACGTCTTTGTGGTGATGGTGTTCGTCGATCTCGAGCCGGAGCGCCGGAATCTCAGGGAGAACTACTGCGGCAAGGCCGGTTGTCACCAGCAGCTCAATGCCTGCGCGTGGAGCATCCGTTTTCAATAATTTGCCCAGTTCATCGCTGATGCGCTCCACAGACACGATGGAAAGGCGGTCTGCCATCGCGGTCATCGCACGCCGCACCGGGTCGGCAACGGTGAAGCCGAGTTGGGATGTGAACCGTGCAGCCCTCATCATGCGAAGGGGGTCGTCGCCGAACGATACCTCGGGAGTAGCCGGCGTCATCAGACGGCCAGCCATGAGGTCTTCCATGCCGCCGGACGGGTCTACTAGCTTCTGCTCCGGGAGGCGTAGAGCCATGGCGTTTACCGTGAAATCACGCCGCACCAAGTCACCCTCAAGCGTGTCGCCGAACTCCACGACCGGCTTGCGCGTCTCGCCGTCGTACGCGTCTGTGCGATAGGTAGTGATCTCTACCTGGTGACCCTCGACCCGAGCACCAATCGTGCCGAAGGCGCGACCGATGTCCCAGTGGGCTTCAGCTATCGGCTTGAGAACTTCGAGCGTTTGGTCGGGGGTTGCCGATGTTGTGAAATCGAGATCATTCACCGGCCGGCCGAGGAAAGCGTCACGGACGGGGCCGCCCACAAGAGCCAGCTCGTGCCCAGCATCCGCAAAGGCTGAAGCGAGCCTAGAGACGTGCCGGGACTCTGCGAGTGTGGCAAGTCGCTGAACTGCCGATGCGACGCTTTCCATGGGGATAAGACTATCCGTGGCGACGCGGCGTCAGCCTCGACCAACCTGAGCCGAATAGAATCGCTGCATGCTGGCTGACCGGAAAGTTGGGGGCCGGCCAACGCCCCTCCGACTCGGCTCTGCTGTTATCGCTGCGGTCTTGGCCGCCGCCGCGTTTGCTGTCTCCGCGGGCGAAGCCTCTGCTGCCCCCGCACAGGCGACCCGACTGGCGCTGGCCATGCCGCTGACTGTTCCGGCACAGGAGACGGGTCTGATTAGTGCCGAGCTCCTCGAGTCGTACACCTCCCCGACGGGGCTCCTGACTCGACAACTGGATGCCATGAGCGGGCGCCCGGTGACGATCGGCATCGATCCGATGATCATTGCCTCTATCCGTATCCTCGGCACGTCGGCACCAGAATCCGCGACCGCCTGGCTTGATCGCCTGGGAACGATCGGTAATGAGACGTTCTCCCTGACTTACGCCGATTCCGATGTGGCCGCTTTAAGACAGGCAGGCAGCGGCGGCGTCCTCGCTCCCACGTCTTTTCCCATCAACCCTGATCTGTTCCCGGATGCCCCGCAGCAGACGAATGGGGACAATTCGGACACGCAGACTGAGGCCCCTAACCCTGCGCCGACCGGCACACCGGAACCCGATCGCTCCGGTGTGCCGACATCCGCCACGCTGCTGCAATGGCCCTACACTCTCGACTCGATTGTGTGGCCTCGAGATGGCTCAGTTGTATCGGCAGACCTCGACGCATTCAACGCGGCCGGGCCGGTGACAACGATACTGGGATCTGGAAATGTCACGGTCGAAGACGCTGGAGCGCACATCGCTGCATCTGCCACGGTAGGAACTCATGCGTCGCTCATTTCGGACGGCGCACTTTCAACCCTCCTCACCCAGGCGGTATCTGCCCTTACGGACGCTGAATGGCAGACTGCCATGGCCCAGCTGAGTGCAGCTTTATCAGAGCTTGATGCAGATCCTGCAGCCACACCAAGCACCGTGCTCGCCACTGTGCACCGCAACTCGACGGTCGGATCACCTCGTCTCACTGAGACCTTGAACGCGATTGCTGCAGTTCCTGGATTACAGTTTGCCGGCCTAACCACCGCCATGGCCGAAACGGCGGAAGAAGCGGCCCTGGTGGAGGCTCCCGCTGACCCGGCGCGGGTCGCCGAGTTGGCAGCGATGCTGGCCGTCGAAAACCAGGTCGCGCAGTTCGCCACCATCATGGAAGATGCATCCCCAATCACCGGCGAACGTCGACTCTCGCTGCTTGCGATGGCCTCGAACACCTGGCTGGATGCTTCTGCCAACCGCCCGGAGGCGGTGAGCGACTGGATGACGCAGTCGAATGACATCCTCACTTCGGTCGAAATTTCAGAAAGCAGCACCATCAACCTGCTCAGCGACACGGGCGACTTGCCGATTACGGTCAGCAATGAGTTGGATTACCCCGTCACGGTCTACGTGTCCGTCAGTTCCGAAACAGGCATCGTCGTTGTGCTGGAGCCCCGCGTGCCGATCATTGTCGAGGCAAATTCGCAGGGCCGAGTCCTAGTCCCTGTCCAGTCGGTGGCCAATGGTGAAGCGACTCTCGCGGTGTCGTTGAGCAGCCAGCAAGGCATTCCCATCTCCACCCCGATGCTAGTCACCACCAATGTTCAGGCGGGCTGGGAAACCGCATTGACATTCGTTTTGGCCGGTCTTCTGCTAGGCGTGTTCGCGACTGGTGTCGCGCGCACAATAATGCGCCGTAGGAGGCGCCGCACCGATGACAGGGATCCGGCCTCGGTGAAATCGGATGAGTAGCACCAAAGTAGGTTCCGACGGGTTGGGGCGAGCCAGCGCCCTGCTTGCCTCGGGAACTCTTGTCTCTCGTTTGCTCGGCTTCGTGAAGGCAGCGGTTCTGGCACAAACAATCGGGCAGTTGGCTGTTGGTGACGCGTTCGCGATCGGCAACCAGCTGCCGAACAACGTTTATGCCCTCGTTGCAGGCGGCGTATTGAGTGCTGTCTTAATCCCTCAGATCGTTCGGGCCGGACAGCATGATGATGCTGGTCAGAGTTTCATAAACAAAGTTCTGACACTGGGAACGGTGGTTTTTCTGGCAATCACCGTTGTCGCTACTTTGGCAGCTCCATTGCTGGTCGCCCTGTACACCCAATCGGCAGCGGAAAGCGGCCGAGGCTTCTCCTCAGACGGCGTGGCATTGGCCACAGCGTTTGCTTACTGGTGTCTCCCGCAGATCTTGTTTTACGCGCTTTACAGCCTTCTCGGGGAGGTTCTGAACGCCCGTCGGGCCTTCGGTCCGTTCGCGTGGGCTCCTGTGATCAACAACATCGTTTCGATCGCTGGACTCGTTGTTTTCTCGCTACTGTTCGGGGGAGCAGAGGCCAGCACCAACCCAGGGGCCTGGACGGTGCCCATGGTCGCCACCTTGGCCGGAAGCGCAACTCTGGGAATCGTCGCCCAAGCGGGTGTACTGGCCTTCTTCTGGCGCCGCACCGGACTCAGCTACCGACCCGACTTTGTCTGGCGGGGTGTAGGCCTGGCTAGAACGGGCAAGGCCGCCGGGTGGTTATTCGCCATGCTTTTGGTCAGCCAGCTGGCGGGCATCGTGCAAAGCAACGTAACAACCCTTTCCTCTAACGACGGCCCTTCTGTGCTTGCTTTACAGAATGCCTGGCTCGTCTTTATGGTGCCGCATTCCGTCATCGCCTTGTCTGTCGTCACCGTTTACTTCACCAGAATGAGTGGCCACGCCAGCACCGACAACGTTGCCGGGCTGCGTGATGACGTCTCAACCTCGCTGCGCAGCATAGGGCTGCTGCTGGTCTTCGCCGCTGCCACCCTGATTGTGGCGGCCTACCCCCTCAGTCGTTTTTTTGAGAGTTCCTTCGAGGGTGTCCAGGCGATGGGCAACGTGATCATCGCCTACGCCGTCGGCCTCGTTCCCTTCAGCACGGTTCTCATCTTGCAGCGGGTATTTTTCGCGCTGGAGGAGGCCAGGACGGTCTTCTTTATCGATCTGGTCAAATCTGCCCTCTTCGTGGTCGGCTCGCTCGCGTGCGCCAGCCTGCCCAGTGACCGCGTGGGCGTGGGAATGGCGCTCGTGTCATCCGGTGTGGCTTTTGCTAACTTCGCAGTCACCTTTGCCGTTCTCCGCCGGCGACTTGGCCGGCTGGACGGCAAACTTGTGACCCGTCGGTTGGTGCAGTACCTGGCTGCTGCTGTCACCGCCAGCCTGGTGGGCTTCGGCGTACTGGCGCTACTGGGAGGCATGCACACTGGTGGTTTCGCTGTCGCCAACCCTGCCAGCGCGCTGCTGAGCATTGGGATCATTGGTGCAGTGATGGCCGCTGTTTATGGTGTCCTTCTGGTCGTCATGCGCAATCCTGAACTTGGTGGCGTGCTCACAACGGTGTCGGCAAGGTTCCGTCCCAGCCGGTCGGAATAACCGCCGAATAGGATGTGTTGTACCGGGCAATAGAGCTCGAAACCATTTACCTCCACCAAGGGAGAAGCCGCGTTGCGCCAACTCATCATCATCGGCTCAGGTCCCGCCGGATACACCGCCGCCATCTACGCCGCGCGAGGTGGCCTGCAGCCCCTCCTCATCGCCAGCTCTGTTGAAGCTGGCGGGGAGCTGATGAAGACCACCGAGGTCGAGAACTATCCTGGTTTCCCCGAAGGCATTATGGGGCCTGAACTCATGGATAACTTCCGCGCCCAAGCCGAGCGTTTCGGCACCGAAATCATCATGGATGATGTGACCGCAGTTGACCTTGCCTCAGATGTCAAGTCTGTGACTCTGGGCAACGGCGACACGCACCAGGCGCTCGCTGTCATTTACGCAACAGGATCCGCTTACCGCAAGCTCGGCCTCCCTGACGAGGAACGCCTCAGCGGCTACGGCGTCTCCTGGTGTGCCACGTGCGACGGCTTTTTCTTCCGCCAGAAAACCATCGCGGTGGTGGGTGGCGGGGACTCCGCCATGGAAGAGGCAACATTCCTCACCAAGTTCGCTGACAAGGTGTACGTCATTCACCGAAGCGATGAGCTGCGCGCTTCTAAAGCCATGCAAGATCGCGCTTTCTCCAATCCGAAGATCGAGTTCGTCTTCAACAAGACGGTGCGGCACATTTTTGGTGACGGACAGGTCACCGGCGTTGGTTTGGTGGACACCATCGATGGCACGGAGATGGTGCTGGACGTTAGCGGCCTCTTCATCGCCATCGGTGCAGATCCTCGCACCCACCTGGTTCATGGCCAACTTGACCTCACTCTCGACGGCACTGTTGCCGTGGAGGGCCGCAGCTCACGCACTTCGCAGCCCGGGGTATTTGCTGCTGGAGACGTGGTTGATCCCACCTACCGTCAGGCGGTCACCGCCGCAGCATCCGGAACCGTCGCAGCGCTGGACGCCGAACACTTCCTCGCATCCCTGCCCCAGCCGATCCAAACAATCTCGGTCTAACCGCTCACGTCACGAAAGAGAGATTCATCATGTCAAACGCCCTCGATGTAACCGACGCAACCTTCGCCGACGAGGTCTTGAACTCGGATAAGACCATCCTCGTCGACTTCTGGGCAGAATGGTGTGGCCCCTGCCGCGCAGTTTCACCCATCCTTGACCAAATCGCTGCCGAACACGCCGACAAGATCACGGTGGTGAAGCTCAACGTCGACGATAACCCTCAGACGGCGATGAAGTACCAGATCACCTCCATCCCGGCCATGAAGGTTTATCAAGGTGGTGAAGTCGTAAAGACGGTTATCGGCGCCAAGCCGAAGCCAGCCCTAGAAGCCGACCTGGCAGCGTTTCTGGCATAAGCAGACACCCGCCGAGAGCCCGCACCGTTTGTTTCGTGCGGGCTTTCGTCGTCTATTCTTGAACCTTCATGCGCAAATTGATGCGCTGACAGGCGAACCGGGATAACCAATGACAACCCACGGCACTACGCACAGCGGATCGAGCACGACCTTCGACCCTTGGTACGACCACTACGCTGACCGCACTGCCGGCCTCAGCGCCTCGGAGGTGCGAGCCTTATTCGCCGTCGCCTCCCGCCCAGAGGTAGTGTCCCTTGCCGGCGGTATGCCGTTTGTCTCAGCGTTGCCTCCAGAGCTAGTGACTGCCTCGCTGGCGCGGGTAATGCGCGACAGTGGACCTCAGGCGCTCCAGTACGGTTCAGGCCAGGGAACGCCTGAACTGCGCGAACACATCCTTGAGATTATGGCTCTCGAGGGCATTCGTGGCAGCGTTGATGACGTGGTTGTGACGACCGGATCCCAGCAGGCGTTGGATCTGGTGACGAAGCTATTCATCGACCCAGGGGATGTTGTTCTCGCCGAGGCACCAAGCTATGTGGGAGCGATCGGTGTTTTCCGCTCCTACCAGGCCGAGATCGCCCACGTCATGATGGATGCGGATGGCCTCATTCCCTCCTCCCTGCGGGAGTCGATTGCCGCTCTCAAGGCAGCAGGCAAGACGATCAAATTTCTTTATACAATCCCGACTTTCCATAACCCGGCAGGGGTCACCCTGAGCTGGCAGAGGCGCATAGAAATACTAGAAATATGCCGGTCAAACGGCATATTGGTGCTGGAAGACAACCCATACGGACTTCTGTATTTCGATTCGCCCCCACCTCACGCCATGCGCTCGGTGGAGGCCGAGGGCGTCATCTATCTTGGCTCTTTCTCGAAGACGTTGGCGCCGGGTTTTCGTGTTGGCTGGGCCCTTGCCCCGCACGCTATTCGGGAGAAACTCATTCTTGCCAATGAGTCGGCAATCTTGTCGCCCAGCGCGTTCAGCCAGTACGCCATCCTCGAGTATTTACGTGGCGCTGACTGGCGGGCGCAGATCAACACATTTCGCAGCGTTTACCGGGAACGCCGCGATGCGATGCTGACAGCTCTGCAGGAACATCTTCCGGAGATGTCATGGACCGTCCCCACCGGAGGTTTCTATGTCTGGCTGAACCTTCCGCCGAACCTTGATTCCAAGGAGATGCTGCCCCGTGCCGTTAAGGAACTTGTGGCTTACACGCCGGGTACGGCGTTCTACGCGGACGGCACCGGCAGGCAACACATACGATTGTCGTTCTGTTACCCGACCCCGGATGCCATCAGACTTGGTGTTCGGCGCCTCACCGCCGTCATCAATGGGGAACTCGAGCTGCTGAACACCTTCGCGAACACCGGTCAACTCGAAGCGGTGCACGAAAGCGCACATGTGAGCAATCCGCCCCCCAACATCAACTGATCCCACAGCCGGAGAATAGTTTCCATGAACGAACCGAGCCCCCGCAGTGTTGTCATTCTCGCTGGTGGGATATCCCACGAACGCGACGTCTCGCTTCGCTCCGGGCGTCGCATTGCCGACAGCCTGGCATCTCAGGGCATAGACGTCGAGATTCGCGACCCGGATGCCACGCTGTTTACGTATCTGGACGAGAAACGCCCTGACGTAGTATGGCCGGCCCTGCACGGCGCTGGGGGTGAAGACGGATCACTGCGTGGCCTGCTGGATTTCATGAACATTCCCTATATCGGCTCAAACGCCGACGCTTCGCGGTTGGCCTGGGACAAACCAACCGCAAAAGTGTTGGTAACCCGGGCCGACGTGGCGACGCCTCGCTCTATTTCGCTGTCCCGAGATACTTTTCGCGACCTGGGGGCAACAAATGTGCTGGCCAGAATATCTGATGAGTTGAGTGGACCCGTCGTTGTGAAGCCGGCGCAGGGCGGATCGGCGCAGGGCGTGACTTTGGTGGACAGCGCTGGCCTTGCCAGCGCCATGGTGCATGCGTACCGCTATTGGGATGTGGCTCTCATCGAGCAACGAATTGTGGGAACCGAAATTTCTATCTGCGTCATCGACAGTGGTGACGGGCCGGTAGCATTGCCGGCGGTGGAAATCGAGCCACTCTCTGGCGTCTACAGCTTTGAGGCCCGCTATAACGCAGGGGAAACTCGCTTCTACACTCCGGCCCGCTTGCCTGCTGAGACCGCAACACGGGCAGCTGAGTCAGCCATTGCCGCCCACCAAACGCTTGGCTTGCGCCACATTTCACGCATCGATTTCATCGTCGATGCCGCCGGCACAGCCTGGTTCCTCGAAGCGAGCGTTATGCCTGGCCTCACCGAGACATCTCTTTTTCCTCGAGCACTTGAAGTGGCCGGTCACGATGTCGGCTGGGTGTATCTCGCTCTCTGCCAGGCAGCGTACAACCAGACCCACTCGCGCTAGAGCGGCACAAATAGCTCTGTAATCAGCATTTTTGCCGCCAGCGCACTAGCCGATCAGCTAAATCCGGGCTCATTTAGTTCAGCCAGGATACGGTTGAGGTCTCCCACTGTCGCGAAGTCGATCACGATGGTTCCCTTGCTTGCGCCGAGAGAGACCTTGACACGGGTGTTCAGCCTGTCGCCCAGGCGTCCAGCAATTTCATCAAGGTGACCCTGCCTCCTTCCAGGGCTCGGCGTCCCTATACGCTGGGGCTTCGAAGACATCTGACTAGCGGCAGCCTCCGCGGCGCGTACCGAAAGGTCTTCGTTGACGATCTTCTCAGCAAGTTTCTCCATGGTGGCCACATCCCCAGAAGACAGAATCGCGCGCGCATGCCCGGCACTCAGAACACCCGCCGCTACCCGCTTTTGCACCGCCGAAGGCAATCGCAGCAGCCGTAAAGTGTTGCTGATCTGTGGCCGGGACCGGCCTATCCGCTCGGCCAACTGTTCCTGCGTTATACCAAAGTCCGCCAGAAGCTGCTGATAAGCCGAGGCCTCTTCCAATGGATTGAGATTTGCACGGTGCAGATTCTCTAGTAGAGCATCCAGCAGCATTGCCTCGTCCGCAGTGTTTTTGATCACGGCGGGGATTGTGTCCAGGCCCAGCTGCTTGCTGGCTCGCAGTCTTCTCTCACCCATGACGAGTTCGTATTGTGGTGTCCCCTTGGGGGCACCTTCTATTGGCCGAACGACAATGGGCTGCAGCACGCCAATCTCACGAATGGAGTGCATGAGTTCGTCGAGTTCCTCCTGCACGAACACGCTTCGCGGCTGGGAGGCATTGGGAAGAATGTCACTCGGGTTAAGGTTGGCAAGTCGTGCTCCCGGTACGGCAGCGAGTTGTTCCTGAGCGCCTGACGCCACAGGGGCACTACCGCTTGACGGGCTCGGAAAGAAGACATCCACTGGCCGCCTGGGAGATCCATCGTCCGTGGGGATGAGTGCGCCGATACCTCGGCCGAGACCTGTTCGTTTTGCTGCCATTAGTTCAACTCCGTTACCCGGGGCGCTCCCCGTCGTGCGATTTCTGAGGCGGCCTCTAGATATGAAAGTGAGCCAGGGGAGTTTGTGTCGTAACTGATCACGCTTTGACCAAAGCTCGGAGCCTCAGAGATACGCACCGAGCGAGGAATAAGCGTCGATAACACCTGGTCAGGAAAGTGTTTCCTGACATCCTGTGCCACCTGGTTGGCAAGATTCGTTCGTGAATCGAACATCGTCAGAAGGATAGTGGAGACAGAAAGCGTGGGATTGAGATGCCGTTCAATCAACTTGATGTTATTCAGTAGCTGGCTTAGGCCCTCGAGGGCATAATACTCACACTGGATGGGGATCAGGACCTCGCGGGCTGCAACGAATGCATTGATCGTCAATAGCCCGAGAGATGGAGGACAGTCGATGAAAACATAATGGAATGGATCTTCTACTTCATCTAAGAACTGATCCAGCGAAGTGCGTAGGCGCTGTTCTCGGGCCACCATGGAGACGAGTTCGATTTCCGCACCGGCAAGGTGAATGGTGGCAGGAACGCAATACAGGTGATCGAACTCGGGGCTTTTTTTAACTACGTCCACCATGGGCGTATCGCCCACAATCACCTCATAAACGCTAGTTACGTCAGATCTATGATCGATGCCCAGCGCGGTGGAGGCGTTGCCTTGGGGGTCAAGGTCAATGACGAGAACACGGGCACCGCTCCTGGCGAGGGAAGCCGCCAGGTTCACTGTTGTCGTTGTCTTTCCTACCCCGCCTTTTTGGTTGGCGATGGTAAAAACCCGTGTCTTATCCGGCAGAGGAAGCTGTTCGGCTGCAATCGCCCGGCGCCGACGGGTGATGTCGGACAGTTCACGAGCCAGGGGAGTGTCCGGGAAGGCAGCGGGGGTGTTCTCGTTGGTATGTTTCACGTGAAACCTTCGCGATCGAATCTGAACGGTGTGCGGGATCGGGCTGGAGGACGTCATCAGCGAAGAGCACCTGGGGCGCTGACGTTATGCACTGATGTGGTGCACGCACGTGACGTGAATTCTCACCGCCTGGGGAGCGCTGACATCGCTTGGCTGCTGTCAGTCCACTGTAGCCCGAAAGACGCGAGTACCTTCGGAGACCAGGCCGCCACCGAGGCTGAGTACCTCAACATGGGATAATCGGGCCCTCCGGATCGCTTTACCTGCGGCGGTAATCTCGTTTTCCACGCTGGCTCCCTTCAAAAACAGTAGCTCCCCGCCTGATCGAACCAACGGCACTGTCAGGGGGATTAGCTTCGACAAGGCACTAACCGCACGAGCGGTCACCTGATCGAGCCAAGGGCTTATCTTCACTTCCTCGGCCCGGGAACGGATAACCTCCACATTATCCAGGCCTAGCTCTGTAACTTGATGTCGTAGCCAGTCCACACGACGCTCCATCGGTTCAATGAGAATCAGGTCAACGTCCGGACGCGCTATCGCGAGCACTATGCCAGGAAGTCCTGCACCACTTCCGATGTCCCCCACCCTGCCGGGTCGCAGCAGGGGAGCAAGCAGCGCCGAATTAAGAACGTGCCGAGTCCATAGCCTCGGCAGCTCGAGCGGACCGATAAGGCCCAGCTGTTCGCCCCGACTAGCCAAGTCTTGTGTGTAGGCCTGGGCAAGCTGCAGCCGAGCGCCAAATATCTGCGCGGCAGCCTGCGGCTCGGGCTCTAGGACTTCAGTGCTCATGGCGCCCTCACTACACGGTTTTCTAACGGCGCGATCAATGTTTCACGTGAAACTATGCAGGCCGGATGACCGTATGGCGGTCGCGGCCCTCACCCTCGGACTCGGAGATAAATCCGTTGCTGGCAACCAGATCGTGCACCAGTTTGCGCTCATAAGATGACATGGGTGGGAGGGCAGCTGCCGCGGCACCGCCCTCGATACGCTCGATCGCCTTCGTGACAAGGGCAGTCAGTTCAGCTTGGCGAGCTTCGCGCGATCCGCCTACATCAAGGATTAGCCGTGAAAACGAACCTGTCTTTGTCTGAACGGCTATGCGGGTTAACTCTTGGAGCGCGTTCACTGTTTCAGGCTTCGAAAGCAGTCGTAGGTTGCTGTCCTGGCTTGAATTGACAGACAGGTAGGCGCGGCCGTCTCGAGCGTCGATGTCGATATCACCGTCGAGGTCGGTGATGTCGAGCAACTCCTCGATGTAATCAGCGGCAATATCACCTTCTTCTTCCAGCTGCGAGCCCGATGGTTCATTGTTTTCCGATGGGCCACCAACGAGGTTGTCGGGTGTGTCCAAGGCTGAGTCTGTCACGGTGCTGCCTTCTGTTTCAATGCTCATGGGGTCTACTTCTTTTTCTTGCGGTTCTTCGGGTTAACCGGCTGCTGTCGCTGAGAAACCTTGGGCGCCTTTACTTCGGGTGCTTCTTCTTCGACGATGGTAATCCCGCGTCGCTGTCGCTTCTTCGCCAACCGCGCTTCCCGTGCCAACGCGGCCTCGCTGCCAGGCGTCGGCATGTTGCGAATGACAATGAATTGCTGAACCATCGTCCAGATATTGGACACCAGCCAGTAGAACATAACCCCGAGCGGGAAGGTGAAGCCAGAGAAAAGGAAGACGAGGGGGAGTAGGTACAACAGCATTTTCTGCTGTTTATACATCGGGCTGCTCTGCATCTCCGGCGTCTGGTTCTTCGACATGATTTGGAGTTGCGTGACGAACTGAGAGGCGGTCATGAGGATGACCATGATCGAGGCGATGACAATGACGGTGACATTACCGTTAGCCGTACTGATCGCCAGGTGCAAAGGAGCACCCCAGAGTGACGAATCCCCGAACGACGCCGACAAGTCGGCGTTCAGAAGTCCTACTCCGGAGGGATCTGCGGTCTTCTGATCCTGGGCATGCTGCAGCACCGAGAACAGACCGAAGAAGATCGGCATCTGAATAAGCAGCGGCAGGCATGAACTCAGCGGGTTCGTACCCGTCTTCTTGTACAAATCCATGGTTTCGCGCGACATGGCTTCGCGGGAGAACTGGTCTTTCTTACCCTAGTACTTATCCTGAATCTTCTTCAGATGCGGGGCAACCTCAAGCATTCGCCGCTGACTCTTGATTTGTTTGACGAACAGCGGAATCAGTAGGGCCCGCACCACCAGCACCAAGCCCACGATAGACAGAACCCAGGTCAAGCCATCGTCGGCATCCATGCCGAGACTCGTTATGACGGTGTGGAAGGTGACGAGGATTGCCTCGATGGCCCACTTGATCGGCCAGAGGATTGTGCCAATGAAATCCATGCGGTGGGTCAGACCTTTCTTTGGCGCTCTGCAAAGCGCGGTGCAACAACAAAACCAAACCGAGTCAACGAATAAGTCTTCGCTGCATTCTCGGGTACATCATCAACACCGCCGGCTGCCCAAGGATGGCAGCGTCCGATGCGCCTGGATCCGATCCAGATTCCCTTGACGACACCATGCTGCTGGATCGCCCCAAGCGCATAGGCGGAGCAAGAGGGGTAGTACCGGCATACATCCCCATACAGCGGCGAGATGATTGCGCGATACACGCAAAGGATAACCACACACAGATTACGGGGCAAAAGCTTAATGAACGCCCATGTTCGGTGCATTTTTACCCCTTTCCTGTCGTCAGGACTGAAGCAACCTCTTCGGAAAGTGTCTTCCATGTTGCGTCCTTAGCCGCCGGTAGGGCACGAATCACAACGTCGACACCTCCCACTGGAAGAGTTCGACAGATTGCCTTCAGCCGCCGGCGCACAGTATTTCGGGTGACCGCGTTCCCAACTGCTTTAGAGACGATGAAGCCGAACCTCGCCCCACACCCATCCTCATTTCGGAGGACGTAAATAACAGTGTGTTTCGTCGTTTTACGCCTGCCCCGGCGCACCGTCTGGCGATAGTCGTCTGCTGTCACCAGTCGGTTGGCTTTAGCTAACACTGCGATAGTCCCGTTCTCAATCTCGGGATGCAGGCAGCGTTCGCCACCGGCTTCTGCCTCGGCAGAAGAACCTATGCGGAAAGTTCGGTGCGGCCCTTGGCGCGACGGTGGGCCAAAATGGCACGACCAGCGCGGGTGCGCATACGGAGACGGAATCCGTGGACCTTGGCGCGACGGCGGTTGTTGGGCTGAAAAGTGCGCTTGCTCATAATTCGATCTCCGCGTGTATCTGAAGTCAGTGTTTGTGAAACATAGCGCGCAGCAAGCACGCCATGTATGGCTCAGCTCATCACAGGGGAAGCCGAGAAGTTAGAAAATAGCCATACCGGCTGAAGTCAACTGATTAAAAATACGTTGGAAATGCCGCGCGGTCAAACTGTGAGTCATCTCGGTCACATTATCCACATGGGGATAAGTAGATTTGCGAGCCCCCCGCCGACACAAACTAAGGTGGGTTTCATTACACAGGCGGTGGATAACCCTGTGTATAACCATGCCGACGACAAGGGAAATATGACAGACGCAGCCGATCCCACCCAGGAGATCTGGCAATCAGTGCTAGCAAGCCTTCATCAAGACGAGCGCATCACCCCACAGCTTCAAGGCTTTCTTAGTTTGGTTGTTCCCCGGGGAGTCATGGCGGGCACCCTCTACCTTGAAGTCCCGAACGATCTCACTCGTGGCATGTTGGAACAACGCATCCGTCTGCCCCTCCTGAACGCGATCGCAGCTTTGGGTGACGGTACGTCGGTCTCCAATTTCGCCATCGTGGTGAATCCTGAGATCAGTCAGGTATCCCTGGAGCAACCGCCTGAACCCGATGAACAGCCATACATCGAACAGGTTGTGCCGTCCGCGGTGGATGCGTCGAATCGCTCCGACACACGCCTGAATCCGAAATATAACTTCGATAATTTCGTTATCGGGGGGTCCAATCGGTTCGCCCACGCCGCAGCAGTAGCTGTAGCCGAGGCGCCAGCCAAGGCTTACAACCCCTTATTTATCTACGGTGATTCGGGTCTAGGTAAAACCCACCTCCTGCACGCGATCGGTCACTACGCCGAAAGCCTGTATCCCGGTATCCGTGTGCGCTACGTGAGCTCGGAGGAGTTCACCAATGACTTCATCAACTCAATCGCCAACAACCGGGCATCCGTCTTCCAGTCTCGCTACCGCGACATTGATATCTTGCTGATCGACGATATTCAATTCCTGCAAGGTAAAGACAGCACCCAGGAAGCCTTCTTCCACACCTTCAACACGCTGCACGATCACAACAAACAGGTTGTTATCACCAGCGACCTGCCACCAAAACACCTAACAGGCTTTGAAGACCGGATGCGGTCACGCTTCGAATGGGGTTTGATCACTGATGTTCAGGCTCCAGATCTGGAGACGAGAATCGCTATTCTGCGTAAGAAAGCGCAGAGCGACAAGCTTCAGGTACCCGACGACATCCTCGAGTACATGGCTTCCAAGGTGTCATCGAATATCAGGGAGCTTGAGGGGACCCTCATTCGCGTCACCGCTTTTTCCAGTCTGAACCGCACCCCGGTAGACCTGGCACTTGTACAGACGGTCCTCAAAGACCTCATCACGCTTGATGATGACAACGTAATCGCACCGGTCGACATCATCAACAACACTGCGGACTATTTCAAGCTCACGGTCGATGATCTTTATGGGTCTTCCCGCTCTCAGGCGGTGGCGACAGCTCGGCAGATCGCCATGTATCTGTGCCGTGAAATGACGAATCTTTCTCTGCCTAAAATCGGCCAGCTTTTTGGCAACCGAGATCACACCACGGTGATGTACGCGAACAAAAAGATCACCGAACTTATGAAGGAACGCCGTTCCATCTACAACCAGGTCACCGAGCTGACCAGCCGCATCAAACAGAACCACCGGTATAACAATGGCGGTATCAGGTAGAACGAGTAGTCCACAAGTGTGGAAAGCCTGTGGATAACTATGGAAAAAGATGGGCCGCGATGTGGAAACTCGACGTTGTCCTGTGAGTTACAAGTTTTTTCACACGCGGGCTGTCTCGCTGAAGCGCTGATCCACTCACACCATTTCCACAACTCACACGGTTGTAGTTCTCTGTCGATGATTAGCTTTGCCGCAGTTATCCACACTTCACACAGCGGTTAATACTCTTAGAGATTAATTAATGTGATTTGGGGTTTAGATAACCCTTGGTCAGCGACCCCACGGCCTGTGCCAGTATTAACCTCCCGAACCAAGTTCGGATTTCGAAGGGATGCTTCATGAAGTTTCAGGTGAATCGTGACGTTTTCAGCGAAGCCGTCTCCTTTGCCGTGAAACTGTTACCGCAACGAACCACGCTTCCCATTTTGAGTGGGGTGCTGATCGAGACGACTGACACAGGTCTCAAGCTTTCTTCGTTCGACTATGAAGTTTCCGCGCAGACTGAGATAGCAGCCACTATCGACGAACCTGGACGGATTCTCGTCTCGGGACGCCTTCTTGCTGACATAGCCAGCCGGCTACCGAATGCTCCGGTGCAGTTCTCCACCGAAGAGTCACGGATTTCTGTGGTGTGTGGCTCCGCACGTTTCACTTTGCTCAGCATGCCCGTCGAGGAATATCCGACACTTCCCGAAGTTTCGGCACAATCGGGGCTGCTTCCTGCGGAGGCATTTGCAAACGCGGTATCCCAGGTGGCTGTGGCTGCCTCCCGCGATGATGTGACACCGGTTATCACCGGCGTTCAGCTAGAAGTTACCGAGAATAACCTCACCCTCGTGGCGACCGACCGGTACCGTGTAGCGGTCCGCGAAATAGAGTGGGACTCTGGAGAGGCAAGCCTGCCTGAAACCATCACGGCACTAGTTCCCGCGCGAACGTTGCAGGAGATTGGTAAGACCTTCGGGCACAGCGGAACCATATCGGTTGCCATCACCAACACCGACGACCGAGAGATCATTGCATTTCAGGCTGATCAGAAAACGGTGACGTCACTTCTTATCAAGGGCAACTTTCCTCCAGTAAAAAGGCTTTTTCCCGAAAATGTTGACAACTATGCCGTTATCAACACAGGCGAACTGATTGAGGCTGTGCGCCGGGTGTCCCTTGTCCTTGAGCGTGAGGCAGCGTTACGGTTCACGTTTACCGTGGACGGTGTCACCCTAGAGGCCATCGGTTCAGAACAAGCCCAGGCATCCGAGTCAATTGATGCCCACCTCAGCGGTGGAGACATGGTCGTCTCCCTCAAGCCGCAGTTTCTGCTTGATGGCTTAGGTGCCGTTCATTCCGAATTCGTTCGTATCTCTTTCACGCGAACGGATAACCCCAACAAACCGGGGCCTGTTCTCATCACCAGTCAGTCTTCCAAAGACCAGCCAGGTGCTGATAGCTATAAATATCTGCTGCAGCCAAACCTACTTTTGCGCTGACACGGAAACTCCTGGCGGAGCGCGGTAAATGGGAAGGACGAGCATGCATATTGGTCTCGTTGGCCTCGGCAAAATGGGCAGCAACATGCGATCACGTTTGCGCGATCACGGCATAGAAGTGACTGGATACGACAAGAATCCTGAAGTATCGGATGCCGCAGGGATGGCCGAATTAGTCGCAGCTCTGGCGCACCCGCGCATCGTTTGGGTGATGGTTCCGGCGGGTGAAATCACGACCGCCGTCGTTACCGAACTTGCGAGCCTCCTCGAGCCGGGCGACCTTGTCATCGAGGGCGGAAATTCACGTTTTAGTGATGATGCGAGGCATGCGGCGCTTTTGGAACCGCACGGGGTGGAATACGTTGATGCGGGTGTCTCCGGTGGGATTTGGGGAGCCACGCATGGCTATGGCCTCATGGTCGGGGGAAAGGCGGAGCAAGTCGAGCGAGCGATGCCGGTCTTCGATGCCCTACGGCCGGAAGGCCCACGCAACGAGAGTTTTGTCCATGTCGGAGAGATCGGTGCCGGTCACTACGCCAAAATGGTCCACAACGGGATCGAATATGCCCTAATGCAGGCATATGCCGAAGGCTATGAACTTCTCTCGAAACGTGAGGACATCGTCAAGGATGTCACCGGCACGTTCACTGCCTGGCAACGAGGGACGGTTGTGCGGTCATGGCTACTCGAACTCCTTGTCCGCGCTCTTGAAGATGACCCTGATCTGGAGGATATTGCCGGATACGTCGAGGATTCGGGGGAGGGACGGTGGACGATCGAAGAAGCCTTGGCGAATGCCGTTCCTATGCCCGCGATCAGTGCCGCCATATACGCTCGCTTTGTCTCGCGTCAGGACCAAGGATCGCCAGCGATGAAGGCCGTTGCAGCACTTCGAAATCAATTCGGCGGGCATTCGATGAAGCGAGCCGACTAACTCGTGCGACCGTGATTGTTACCCATCTCACTCTCACCGACTTCAGGAATTATGCGACTGCCGACGTAGCGCTAGTACCCGGAGCGAATCTTTTCGTGGGCAGCAATGGGCAGGGTAAAACCAACCTCGTCGAAGCGTTGGGATATTTGAGCACTCTTGGTTCACATCGGGTTTCCACAGACCAGGCCATGATCCGGCAAGGCTGCACTGCTGCCATCGTGCGGGCCAGGCTGCTGCACGACGAGCGACAGATACTCGCGGAAGTGCAGTTGAACCGTGTCGGCGCCAATCGTGCGCAGATAAACCGGTCGGCGATCAAGACCCGAGAACTACCCAGGTACTTCTCCAGTGTACTTTTCGCTCCCGAGGACCTCGCGTTGGTTAGGGGAGAGCCATCTGGACGGCGCCGCTTTCTCGACGAGTTGCTCGTGCTGCAAACACCGCGGTTCTCCGGTGTTATGGCGGACTACGACCGGGTACTCAAACAACGCAACACTCTGCTGAAGTCCGCTCGCAATTCGGGAATTAAAGGTAACCAGCTCACGACTCTGGAAATCTGGGACGACAGGCTGGTAATGCTCGGATCGGAACTGATCGAGGCGCGGACGACTCTAGTGGCGGAACTACTTCCCGAACTAAGTGTCGCTTATCAGAGAATTGCTGGAGCTAGCCACGTTGCGACGCTATCTAATCAGCTCAGCATTTTTGGGGCAGACCCAGATTTAGACAGTGCGGCGGAGGACCCCGGCCGCACCGGCATCATTCTCGTCGAGGAGGCCCAGGGTGCTTTCAGGGAGTCGCTCGCAAGGCTCCGCAGGAATGAGATCGACCGTGGCATCACACTAGTGGGGCCGCACCGCGATGATCTCGTTTTGAGGCTGAACTCTCTTCCTGCACGCGGTTATGCCAGCCATGGTGAGTCGTGGTCATTCGCGCTTGCTCTGAAGCTGGCCTCGGCTGAGGTGCTTCGTCGGCGATCCACCGTGGGAGATCCGGTGCTCATCCTCGATGACGTCTTCGCGGAGCTGGACCAAACCCGTCGTGCCAGACTTGCCGCGGCTATCACCGGATATCAGCAAGTACTTATCACTGCGGCGGTCTATGACGATGTGCCTGAGGAGCTACGGTCCAACACCGTGCGGATCTCAGCTGGTGCGATCGAGGAGGCGCAATGATTGGTCCGGGGAACGCCGACTCTGATGTGGAATCGGAACCAAGGGCGGTGTACTTGCGCTTCCGCAGGGTCTTTGGTGATGGATCATCACGATCGAGTGACGCGAGGAAACGCGCGAAAAGAGATCCGAGCGCCAGCAAGCCTTTCGGAGCCGGGCGTGATCCGCATGGAATCGGTGATGTGATGGACGCTTTGACCGCGCGGCTGGGCTGGAATTCTCCTTTGGCGAAGTCAGAATTGCTGGCCTCGTGGCAAGACATAGTTGGTGCGGAGACAGCTGACCACTCACGTCCGGCGGGAATAGATGACGGTGTCTTGACGGTGCGGTGTGATTCCACAGCGTGGGCAACGCAACTGAGGCTCATGCGTGTTCACATAATGAATCACATTGTTTCCCGCTACCCAGACGCGGGTATCGAATCGATGCGTTTCGAGGGACCGGGGGCCCCCTCATGGAAACGGGGCCCCAGATCGATTCCAGGGCGTGGCCCACGCGATACATACGGTTGAGTAGGCAAATTAGGTCGGTTCCTAGAGATCTCTCCCCAGATGAGCGCATATGGCTCCTTTCTAGGCTTGAAGTTGGTAGAATGAACGGGTTGTCATGGCATCTTTCCGTGTGAAAGTCCGGCCGCGAACAACCTTCGAACTACCTGGCAGGAGCCCACTTTCAGATGTCATCAGCCACGCCCGAGAACGTGCCGGAAGAACTTCACCCCACCACAAGCTCCGCCAACGACAGCGAGTACGGTGCCGACCAGATTCAGGTTCTCGAAGGACTTGAAGCCGTGCGCAAACGACCGGGGATGTACATCGGTTCCACCGGACCGCGCGGTTTGCATCACCTGGTCTATGAAGTAGTCGACAACTCGGTGGATGAGGCTCTCGCCGGACACTGCGATCACATCACCGTCGCAATGCGCCGTGACGGCGGAATTCGCGTGGTCGACAACGGACGGGGCATCCCGGTCGATCTCAACAGATCCGAGAACAAATCGACCGTCGAGGTCGTCATGACCATTCTTCACGCCGGCGGAAAGTTCGGTGGCGGGGGGTACTCCGTTTCGGGGGGCCTGCACGGGGTTGGTATTTCAGTCGTGAATGCCCTGTCGAAAGAAGTCGATGTTGAGGTCCGTCGACAGGGTCACGTCTGGCGAATGAGCTTTGAGCACGGCGTACCGAAGGCCCCTCTCACCAAGGGCGAGGAATCAAGCGAGACCGGTACCAGCGTCACCTTTTGGCCGAGTCCAGACACTTTTGAAACTGTCGAGTTTGACTACGAAACCCTGCGGGCTCGCTTCCAGCAAATGGCGTTCCTCAATAAGGGGCTGAGTATCACCCTGATCGACGAGCGACGTGAAGGCGACGCCGAAGAAGATGTCATCGTTACCTACCTTTATGAGAATGGTCTCGTCGACTACGTCGAGTACCTCAACTCAGCGAAGAAGGTTGAGGTGGTGCATCCTGAAATCATCTCGTTCGACCTCGAAGACACTACGCGCAAAATCTCCGTAGAGGTCGCCATGCAGTGGACGCCCTCATACCAAGAAAGCGTCCACACCTCCGCGAACACCATCAACACGCACGAAGGTGGAACGCATGAGGAAGGCTTCCGCGCAGCACTCACCACGCTCGTGAACCGGTACGCCCGCGAGAAGGGAATCATCAAGGAGAAAGATGACAACCTAACCGGCGACGACATCCGCGAGGGCCTAACTGCCGTTATTTCGGTCAAACTCGCCGAACCGCAATTTGAAGGTCAGACTAAGACGAAGCTTGGCAATACCGAAGCCAAGTCTTTTGTGCAGCGCATAACCGGTGAGCAGCTTGCAGACTGGTTCGATCGCAACCCGACTCAAGCTCGTGATGTTATTCGCAAGGCGATCCAGGCATCCGCAGCCCGGATGGCGGCTCGTAAGGCGCGGGAGCAGACGAGACGGAAGGGTCTGCTTGAATCAGGTGGAATGCCTGGAAAACTTCGTGACTGCTCGAGTAAGGACCCCAGCAAGTCTGAGATTTTCATTGTCGAGGGTGACTCGGCTGGTGGTTCCGCCGTGCAAGG
>JAODMI010000026.1 GCA_025464755.1 Homoserinimonas sp. | reverse complement strand
ACCCCGTAGCTCGAGCTCTTCAGCAGGTAAAACTCGATCTCGGGGTGAGTGTAAAAGGTGAACCCGCTGTCCGCCGCCTTTGCAAGCGATCGCTTAAGAACATTGCGAGGATCGGCAACAGCTGGCTGACCGTCGGGTGTGGTGATGTCACAAAACATGCGCGCGGTGGGATCGATCTCACCACGCCAAGGCAGAATCTGGAAAGTCGCAGGATCAGGGTGTGCCAGGACATCCGCTTCATATGAGCGCGTCAGACCTTCAATTGCTGAACCGTCGAAGCCTAGACCCTCGGCAAAAGCGCCTTCCACTTCTGCCGGTGCAATGGCGACCGACTTAAGGGTGCCGACAACATCGGTGAACCACAACCGGATGAACTTGATGCCCCGCTCTTCAATAGTTCGAAGAACGAAATCACGTTGCTTGTCCATGGGCTCCTCTACTTCGACGGGACTGACTGTCTCAGGCTCGATAACACCCCCATTAGGCTAGTGGCTATGCCCAGACTTCGCTTGGCGCTTGCCCAAACCAACCCAGTAGTTGGCGACCTGGTTGGCAACTCTCGCCAGATCATGAAGGCGGCGCATGAAGCGGCAGCTCGTGGTGCTGATCTGCTCGCGGTCGGTGAAATGGCCCTCACCGGGTACCCCATCGAAGACCTCGCATCACGCCCCAGTTTTCTCAAGGCAGCACGCAATGAGGTAACTCACCTCTCCCAGGAATTGCACAGCGCCGGCCTCGGCGAGTTGGTGGTCATCGTCGGGCATGCCGACGGTCCATTCGAGCCGCGGTTGATTGGCACCAGTAGCGCACCGACGGCCATCGCGCGCAACTCGGCCAGCGTGTTGCACCATGGACAGGTCATGGCGACGTATTCCAAGCATCATCTGCCGAACTATTCCGTCTTCGACGAATATCGCAGTTTCATTCCCGGCGACGAGTTGCTGGTCATGCGCGTCAAGAACGTTGATATTGCCCTGGTCATTTGTGAAGACCTCTGGCGAGACGGCGGGCCGGTCGGCCGGGTACTCGAATCGGATGCCGGCCTCCTCATTACCCTCAACGCATCCCCGTTCGAACGCGACAAAGACGAAGTGCGCCTTCCACTGGTAACGAGACGCGCCACAGAGACCGACACGATTGTGGCGTACGTAAACATCGTTGGCGGTCAAGACGACCTCGTTTTCGACGGCGACAGTGTCGTCGTCGACGGAAGCGGCCGCATCCTGGCCAGGGCACCGCAGTTTCAAGAGCACCTGCTCATCGTGGATGTGCACCCCAAAGAAGCTACCGACAGCCCGCTGCCGGAAAACGTGCGGCTCATCAGCCTCGACCCGCGTCACCCTTCGCAGCCGGAGATCACCCAAGACGTTGCCGTCCTCCCGGACGATAACCAGCAACTGTGGAACGCCCTCGTGCTTGGTCTTCGCGATTACGTGCGCAAGAACGGCTTCCGCAGCGTCATCCTCGGCCTATCCGGGGGGATCGACTCAGCGGTCTGCGCCGTACTGGCCGCTGACGCCCTGGGTGCAGGTTCTGTTTACGGCGTGTCGATGCCCAGCCAGCACTCATCTCACCACTCGCGGTCAGATGCTGAAGACCTTGCCGAGCGAGTTGGATTGCACTACAGCGTGCAGGCCATCGCAGCAATGGTGGAACCATTCGAGGCTGAACTCGGTCTGCATGGCCTGGCCGCAGAAAACCTGCAGGCGCGCGTTCGCGCCGTCGTGCTTATGGGGTTATCCAACAGCCATGGACATCTTGTTCTGACCACGGGCAACAAGAGCGAACTCGCGGTGGGGTATTCCACCATCTATGGTGACTCGGTCGGCGGTTTCGCACCCATCAAGGATGTGCCGAAGTCTGGTGTTTGGGCGCTGGCGGAATGGCGGAACGCTTTCGCGCTGTCCCGCGGGGAAACTCCCCCGATCCCGGAGAACTCAATTTCGAAGCCGCCATCCGCAGAACTGCGTCCCGGACAGCAGGATGACGACACCCTGCCACCTTATGACGTGCTCGACGGCATTCTTGAGGCCTACGTCACCCGAAAACTGGGAGCGGCGGATGTCATCGCGCTCGGCTTCGACGAAACGACCGTGAACGAAGTGACCACCCTTGTCGATCGAGCAGAGTGGAAGCGCCGTCAAGGCGCGATCGGGCCGAAAGTTTCAGGCATGGCCTTCGGCCGTGACCGCCGGCTGCCAATCACCTACCGACCCACCAAGAACAGCTAGGGTATCTCGAGTGACTGATCCCCAAGCGGCTGCCGCTCAAGCCAATCTGAAGAAGGTGCGCACCAGGCACTTTCAGTCGGCAAAAGAGAACGGCATCAAAATCACCGGCCTCACAAGCTATGACATGCTCACCGCGTCAATTTTCGACGAGGCCGGCATCGACTTTCTTCTGGTCGGCGACTCGGCAGGCAACACCGTCCTCGGATATGAGACCACCCTTCCGGTCACCGTCGAAGATCTCATTCCGCTCACGCGAGCCGTCGCTGGTGCTGCCACTCGAGCTTTTGTGATCGCAGATATGCCTTTCGGCTCTTACGAATCCAGCCCGGAGGACGCGCTGCACACAGCCTTCCGCTTCATGAAAGAGACACACGCGCACGCAGTGAAGCTGGAGGGCGGGGTCCGTAGCGCGGAACAGATCCGCCGTGTAGTGTCCGCAGGAATCCCTGTCATGGGTCACATCGGGTACACACCGCAGAGCGAGCATGGCCTTGGCGGCCACATCATCCAGGGTCGTGGCGGCCAGGTTGAGCAGTTACTGGCAGACGCTCATGCCGTTGAAGACGCGGGTGCTTTCGCCGTCGTTCTCGAGATGGTGCCCGCCTCCGCTGCAGCCCAGGTCACGGCAGAGCTACGTATACCCACGATCGGCGTCGGCGCTGGCCCTCATGTTGACGGTCAGCTTCTCGTCTGGACCGACTGGGCCGGCTTCACTGGCGGACGCATCCCCAAGTTTGTCAAGCAGTACGCAGATCTGCGAGGCGTGTTGGCGGATGCCGTCGCCGCCTACCGCACAGATGTTGCGGACGGCTCTTACCCTGCCCCAGAACATAGTTACAACGACTGACCTTTTCCGCACTCACCCGAAAGCCGTATATGACCTCCTCCGCTTCATCCATCATTCACGACGTCTATGAGGCGGCTGTGACCCGCAACGCCGGCGAACCAGAGTTCCACCAGGCCATGTGGGAAGTCCTTGAGTCCGTGGAAGCGGTCATCGAGCAACATCCTGAATATGCCGAGGCTGCAATACTCGATCGCCTCGTCGAACCAGAACGCCAGATCATGTTCCGGGTGCCCTGGGTCGACGACGCCGGCCGCGTGCAAGTGAACCGAGGCTTTCGTGTGCAGTTCAATTCAGCGCTCGGCCCGTACAAGGGCGGCCTGCGGTTTCACCCAAGCGTCAACCTCGGCATCATCAAATTTCTCGGCTTCGAACAGATTCTGAAGAATGCACTTACTGGGCAAGGTATCGGCGGAGCAAAGGGCGGCGCTGACTTTGACCCACACGGTCGAAGCGACGCCGAAGTTATGCGTTTCTCGCAAAGCTTCATGAGCGAGCTTTACCGTCACCTCGGTGAGCACACGGACGTACCGGCTGGCGACATCGGAGTTGGTGGCCGTGAGATCGGCTACCTGTTCGGCCAGTACCGTCGCCTGACGAACCGACACGAGTCCGGCATGTTCACAGGCAAGAGCGTGCTCTGGGGTGGGGCCGAGGTCAGAACGGAGGCAACCGGTTACGGTGCTGTTTTCTTCCTCGAAGAAATGCTGGCTATGCGCAAGGACGGAATTGACGGGCGCACCGCTGTGGTGTCCGGTTCGGGTAACGTGGCCATTTACGCCATCGACAAGGTGCAGCAACTGGGCGGGCGCGCAATCACCGCCTCTGACTCATCCGGTTACATCGTCGATGAAGCCGGTATCGATGTCGAACTGCTCAAGCAGGTCAAGGAAGTCGAACGTGGGCGCATTTCGTCATACGCGGACCGACGTGCTGGCGCTCGCTTCATCGCCGACGGGCGGGTGTGGGATGTTGCCGGCGACCTGGCCCTGCCCTGCGCGACGCAGAACGAACTCAATGGCTCGGATGCTGCCACGCTCATCGGCAATGGGGTCGTCGCCGTCGCCGAGGGTGCAAATATGCCGTGCACCCCTGAAGCTGTCCACGCGTTCCGTGACGCCGGGGTACTGTTTGGTCCTGGCAAGGCGGCCAATGCCGGCGGTGTCGCAACAAGCGCGCTCGAAATGAGTCAAAACGCGTCGAGACAACGTTGGGACTTCGAGTCCAGCGAGGAGAAGCTGCACGCGATCATGCGCGATGTTCATCACTCGGCTTATGCTGCTTCGGAGAAGTACGGACACCCGGGCGACTATGTGGTCGGGGCAAATTGTGCAGGTTTCGTGCGGGTGGCAGACGCAATGCTGGCGCAGGGTCTGATCTAAGCTCAGATACGCGGGCCTCGATTAGGTGGCTGCAATTGCAGCCTCACCTTTTTCGAGGCGCCACGAGTGAGAAGTCCGCGCCTGTTCGGGCAGCAGACCATTCCCCCAGGTGGCGGCGGAAGCAGGTTGGCTATCGCCAATGCTTTCGCCGCCAGCTGCGCAGGCGCCCCCTAATGGCTTAGCGCTCCCGCGCCTCGTCTTCTGCCCATTTACGCGCGCGCTCTGCGATGATCTGCGGTGCCCTCACCGCGTCTTCACGCGTTGCGAAAGGGCCGTCCCGGTCCTGCCCCAACGACTGGGGCCCCTCCTCGACCTCGCCGGTCTTGTTGTTGTACCACCACTCGGTCATGGGAACTCCAGTCGTCAACCTAAAATTGATCCTATGCCTAAGGATTCACACGGTCACCTCATACCCGGCGCGGTGTCTGCCCTGCGCACCGTCCCGTCCCACATCCCCCGGCCGGAGTATGTAGGCAAGAAGGGCCCAAGTCCCTTCACAGGCTCTGACGTCTATTCCGCAGAGAAAGTCGAGCTGATCCGCCAGGCTGGCAAAATCGCGGCTACCGCCATCCAGCTCGTCGGCGAAAATGTTCGGCCCGGGGTCACGACAGAGCAGTTGGACGCCATTGCACACCAGTTTTTGATAGAGAACGACGCTTACCCGTCGACCTTGGGGTACCGCGGGTACCCCAAATCGCTGTGCAGCTCCGTAAATGAAGTTATCTGCCACGGTATCCCCGATGACACGGTTCTCGAAGACGGCGATATCGTCAATATCGATATCACTGCCTTCAAAAACGGTGTCCACGGCGACAGCAACGTCACCTTCACCGTCGGTGAGACCTCAAAGGCGGTCACCCAATTGGTTGAGCGAACCCGCGAATCTCTCAATCGG
>JAODMI010000023.1 GCA_025464755.1 Homoserinimonas sp. | reverse complement strand
ATCTATCCGAGGTCGTCACTGAAGCCGCTGCAGGCCGTAGCTGTCTCACGGTCCGGTGCGCGACTAGAAGGAGAGCGACTGGTCTTGTCCGCGGCGAGCCACGCCGCGACAGCGGAACACGTTCGAGTCGTACAGGCAATGTTGGCCGCCGCCGGTCACACCGAAGAGGACCTGCAGTGCCCGCCCGACTGGCCGCTGGATGCCGCCGCCGCCGCTCAGGCTCGCGTACACGGCGCACGCCGACGTGTGACCATGAACTGCTCCGGCAAACACGCCTCATTTCTGATGGCCTGCGCCGTGAACGGTTGGGCAACTGACGACTACCTTGACCCGCTGCATCCACTACAGCTACTCATCCGCGACACCGTTGAGGGGTTCGCCGGAGAGCGAGTTGAACATTTCGGGACAGACGGATGCGGTGCCCCCGTTTTCGCGCTGACCCTACGTGGACTCGCCACCGCCATATCTCGTGTCGCCCGCGCCGAAGACGAGCACACTGCACGGTTGACTGCGGCCATCCGCCGGCATCCGTGGGCAATTGACGGGCCTGGACGCTCCAACACCGTAGTGATCCAAGAGCTGGGGCTTATCGCAAAAGGTGGGGCGGAGGGCGTCATGGTGATGGCTGCCTCCGATGGCACCGCCGTGGCGTTGAAGATGCTGGACGGCAGTTTGCGCGCGGCAACCCTCGTTGCGCTTGAGTTGCTGGCCCGTCTGGGCGTCATCGACCGCACGGAGGCGGATCGGGTCATCCAGCTGACAACAGAACGGGTGCTCGGTGGCGGCTCACCGGTTGGTGTTCTGCGCGCGTCGTTCTAGCCGGCTGAGCTGCACTCAAATCGCCGCTCTGCCTCATTACCGGGTGAGCTGAAACCGACGCTTCCAGTATCTGTGAACCCTCCGACTGAAGCAGCAACCCGACAGACAATAGGCGCGCTAGCGGCGACCGGCAGCGCGCTTAACCCGCAGCACGGACGTGACCTGCACCACGACCACCAGCAGCAGAGCGAACAAGAATACCGCCGACGCGATGACGTTTGCCTCGGCGGGGATACCACGGGCTGCAGCGGTGTAAACAAACTTCGGGAACGTCATCGCCGGCCCGGAGTTGAAGCTCGTAATAATGAAGTCATCGAAGCTGAGTGCAAAGGAAAGCAGCGCCGCCGCCACGATACCCGGCAGCAGCAGAGGAAAGGTGATGCGCCAGAAGACTTGCCGTGGTGCACCGTAGAGGTCACGCCCTGCTTCCTCTAGTGCTGGATCGAGGCTCGCTACCCGGGCTTTGACGGTGACCACAACGAAGCTAATGCAGAACATGGTGTGAGCGATGATAATTGTGCCCAAACCCTTCTGGATTCCCGCGCCCAGGAACTGGGCCGCCAGCCCCGCACCCAACACAACTTCTGGTGTCGCCATGGGCAGAAACAGCAACAGGCTGATGCCGGAGCGAAATGTGAAGCGATACCGCACCAAGGCGATGGCGATCATCGTTCCCAGCGTGGTGGCGATCACCGTGGCCGTCACCCCAACCAGGACACTGTTACCGAACGCTTCACAGACATCTTGCTTGTCACACACACTGAACCAGTTATTGACCGTGAACCCGCGCCAGGCGATGTTGGACTTTACGGAGTCGTTGAAGGAGAAGATGAAGGTATAGGCGATGGGCACGAGCAGGAAGACTAGGGCGAGCAGGGCGTAGACAGGCAGCAGCCACGTCCCGAGCGAAAAATGTTTCACAACAAATCCTCCGTCCCGCTGCGTTTCACATACGCGGTGACCATCACCAAAATGGTCACCATCAGGATGATCGACAGCGACGCGGCCGCCGGGTAGTTCAGGGAGACCAGAAAGTTGCTCTCGACCACGTTGCCTATCATGGCGGTGCCAGATCCGCCGAGGAATTCCCGGCTCGCATTTATGTAGTCGCCGGCTGCCGGGATGAAGGTGAGCAGCACCCCAGCGATGATGCCCGGCATCGACAGTGGGACGGTTACGGTGCGGAAAGTCGTCCATGGCTTGGCGTACAGGTCGCTGCCGGCCTCCAGATAACGAATGTCGAGCCTCTCCAAAGACGCGTACAGAGGCAGCGTCATGAAGGGGATGAAATTGTAGGTGAGGCCGAAGACGACGGCGAAGGGCGTACCGGTGATGTGAGCGTCCGGAGCCAACAGCGATAGCGCTTTCACGCCGGTGACTATGGGCGACTCGTCAGAGAGCAGTTGCTTCCAGGCGAGGGTGCGCAGCAGGAAGCTGATGAAAAAGGGGGCGATGACCAGAACCAGCATGAGCTTCTGCAGCAGCGGCCACGGCCGCGCTTTGACCCCGATGAAGTAAGCCAGCGGATAGCTGAACAGCAGCGCGAAGATTGTTGCCATCACTGCGTACAGGAACGAACGAAGAATATGTTCCCCATACAGCCCGATCGCTGCGGTGTAGTTCTCCCACCGGAAAGCCGTGGTGTACTCGCCGATATCACCAAACTCGGCTGGGGCCTGCAGGGAGGTGATGACCAGAGAGAGCAACGGTACCAGGAAGAACAGCACGAGGTAGAGGATGCCTGGCAGCAGAAGCAGCAGCGCCACGCGGCTGCGTCGCCGCGGCGCCTGCTTCTGCTCCTGCTCCTGCGCGGGAGCCGAACCAGCAAATGCGGTGAAGGCCACGCTAGGCCTCCTCAAGCTCCGACATGAGCGCGCGCTTGTTTTGCGAAGCGATGGAGGGGGTGTGCGCGTTGACAGGCAACCGTGACGTGGGTGCGACGTTGTCTTGCAGCCCGAAGGTGTGGTCCACACGCCAGCTAACCCACACTTCAGATCCGAGCCCGGCGAGCGGGCCGACATCCGTATTCTGGGCGAACACCGTCACTGTTCCGACCACAGGAATGGCGACAAGATATTGGGTACTCACACCGCTAAATGACACATCAATGACGCGGCCGGGACCGAGGATGTTGGTGGCGGCCTCTGGTGCAGGGGCAGCGCGGTGGAGGGTCAGCTTTTCCGGTCGAATACCGGCGGTCACCTCTCCGGTGTGGCGTTGTGCACGATGTTTGGGGACAACGATGTCGCCGCCGCCCAGCTTCACCGTGAGGCTGGTGGCTGTCGAGTTGGACACCGGACCGGCGAACAAGTTGGACTGGCCGAGAAAGTTGGCGACAAACGTCGTTTGGGGTAAATCGTAGAGAATCTCTGGCGCACCGAGCTGCTCGATACGGCCCTTGTTCATGACCGCGACCGTGTCGGCCATGGTCATGGCTTCCTCCTGATCATGGGTCACGTGCAGAAAGGTGAGGCCCACTTCGCTCTGTATCGACTTCAGCTCGAGCTGCATCTGACGCCGCAGTTTGAGGTCGAGGGCGCCGAGC
>JAODMI010000018.1 GCA_025464755.1 Homoserinimonas sp. | reverse complement strand
TCATCGCTGCGGTCATACTCGTCGCCGGAGCGGTGAGCGTTCCGCGGGTGCAGTCCGAACACGTACTCGCAATCGACGAGTCGGGAGAAACGCCGGCAGACACCTGGCGAACACGTTTGAGCATGTGGACCGACTCACGGACCCTGCTGATCGGGCTGATCGTCCTCGGCATGGCATTCGCCGAGGGCACGGCCAATGACTGGCTGGCGCTGACCATGGTGGATGGCTATGGGGTTGGCGAGTCGACTGGGGCACTGATCTTCGGCGTGTTCGTGACCGCGATGACGGTGGGCCGACTGGCTGGTGTGAAAGTACTCGACCGCTTCGGGCGCGTGCCGGTGCTCAGGGCATCCGCGGCGCTGGCTGTTATCGGTCTACTGGTCGTCATCTACGGCCCCGGCACGGTTACCGCAGTCGTCGGCGTGATCCTTTGGGGGCTCGGCTCAGCGCTGGGGTTCCCTACAGGTATGTCTGCAGCAGCCGACGACCCCCGCACCGCTGCCGCACGTGTGAGCGCCGTTGCGACAATCGGATACCTCTCCTTTCTGGTGGGGCCACCCGCAATCGGCTTCCTGGGAGAACAGAACGGGCTGCGCAACACCCTGCTCATCGTGTTGGTGCTCGTTGTCGTAGCGGGCCTGGTTTCGCATGCCGCCCGGGAGCCGGCGCAGAAAACGTAGTCAGTGCCATCTGACTTCGCCCCACATACGCCAGTCACAGACGAAAAGTAGTCATAGCCCTAGTCGTCGAGCACGAATGTCACTTCAAGCACGACCGACCAGGCAGTGATTGTGCCGTCGTTAACCTCAACCTTCTGCTCTTTCACCCAGGCACCTGAGATGCCGCGCAGCGTGCGGCTCGCCCTTTCGACGCCTGCGGCGACGGCATCTTCAAAACTGTTATCAGAGCGAACGTTGATCGTGGTCACGCGCGCGACAGATGACATGATTCCTCCTTCGACAGTGGATTGCCGACGCTACGCCGCCCTCGGCCGCCGAAACAGCCCTTGCGAAAACGCAGGTGCAGGGGATGAATGCGTGCTGCTAGTGCTGCACTGGCGGCATCCGTTCGTATAGTCCTGCGTTTTCGCTGCAGCGTCGCGGCGGTTACGCTCGTACCGTGCGTCTTGTCATTGCCCGCTGTTCTGTTGACTACGCGGGACGCCTGAGTGCGCACCTGCCTATAGCGACCCGCCTGCTGCTGCTGAAAGCTGATGGCAGTGTGCTGGTGCACGCTGACTCACTGTCGTACAAGCCACTCAACTGGATGAGTCCGCCGTGCGCCGTCTCTGTCATTGAGCCAGACCCTGAACAAGCCGATCTCGGCGTGGCCGAAATCTGGAAAGTGACGCAGGCCAAAACAGGCGACCTGCTCGTGATCTCCATCCATGAGGTGCTGCACGACACCACCCATGAGCTCGGGGTTGACCCCGGGTTGCAAAAAGACGGTGTCGAGGCGCATCTTCAGAAGCTGCTGGCTGAGCAAATCGAGCTCCTCGGTGACGGCTACCGTCTTGTTCGCCGTGAGTACATGACGGCTATCGGGCCGGTCGATATCCTGGCGACGGATGCCGCTGGCGCCAGCGTCGCGGTAGAAATCAAAAGGCGCGGAGACATCGACGGGGTAGAACAGCTCACCCGCTACCTGGAACTGATGAACCGCGATCCGCGCCTTGCACCGGTAACGGGAGTTTTCGCCGCCCAAGAGATCAAACCGCAGGCGCGCACTTTGGCGCTGGACCGAGGCATCCGATGTGTCACGCTGGACTACGACGAGATGCGTGGACTGGACGACAGTCACTCGCGCCTGTTCTAGACATAACACCCTCTTGCGGTGGTCGCGCGCGACATAAACTGTGCTAGATGAGTAATGACGCCTGGACTTGCATACTGTTCGACCTTGATGGCACGATCACCGATTCAGCACCGTGAATCACCGCCTCGCTGTGTTTCATTTTCGAAGAGCTGGGCCGGCCCGTGCCCTCGCAAGATGAACTGGTCGCGTACGTCGGTCCGCCGATCCTTGACTCCTTCCGCGACCGGGCGGGAATGACGGCCGTGGAAGCAGCCCAGGCACTCGCTATCTACCGCCGCCACTATCTTGAGCACGGCGTGCACAACAGTCCGATTTTTGACGGCATCCCGCGGGTGCTGCGGTCCATCTTCGAGTCGAAGGTTCCGCTGGCCCTCGCCACATCCAAACCAGAATTTCCCGCTGCCGTCGTTCTCGACAACGCCAACCTCACGCAATACTTCACGGTAATCGCCGGGTCGTCAATCGATGAAATTCGCAGCGCGAAGAAGCACGTAATCGAGGAGGCGCTGACCCGCTTCCGCATGATTGGCGCGGACCTCAGCAATCCGGTGATGGTCGGTGACCGGCTGCATGACGTCGAGGGGGCCGCGGCGCACGGCATCCCGACAATTTTCGTGGAATGGGGTTACGGGCACGTCAGCGAGCAAACGGGTGCCTTCGATGTCGCGCGGCATCCCGATGACCTGATGCCGCTACTGCTGCCGTGACCACGTCTTCGTCACCCAACCAAGCGACGTCGCCCTCACCAGTTGAGTCATGCGGTGATAGCGGCACCGCCGCCGCGCTCCCCACCGCCTCAGCGAGCTAGCCGTTCGACCACCGCGCCGAAAAATTTAGGCACGCGTGCTGCCGCGGGAACCAAGCCCGACCGCAGCGGCGATCCAGCCCAGGCGACGAGTCCCGAAGTAACCATCCGCGGTTCCCGCGTGATTGCTCGCCATTCGCGTTCATATCGCTCAGGCCTCCCATCGACGATGCTGGCCACTGCCGCGTGCACCTGTTCGAAGCCGAGGCGCAGCCCCTCCCCTGTTAGCGCGTCGACATAGCCAGACGCATCACCCGCAAGTAGCACGCGTCCGCTTACCCGTCCGCGCGTGCGCTGGCGAAACGGTCCAGCTCCTCGTCGGTCGCTAAGCGTTTCGGCACCGTGCAGTCGATCAGCGACGGCCGGCACAGCCGCCACAGCCGTGTCGAAGGACGCTCCTTGCGGCCCCAGCATGGCAATACCCACCATGTCTGCCGCGACCGGTGTCACGTACAGTTCGGTGCTCGAGCCATAGTGGACCTCGACCAGGTCGCTCCAAGGCGCCGTCATGAAGTGTTGACGGATGCCATAGCGCCTGCCGTGAAGAGGTGCTGCCAGCGCGAGCCCGGTCAGACGAGCGACGCTGGAGTGCAGCCCATCACAGCCCAGCAGCCAGCGGGCTCGGATGCCTGCAGCCGACACCGATTCATTGTTTTGTTCTAGGGATCGCAGTTTGCCCTGCACCCTGACTACCCCGAGAGCGTCCGCCCGTGCGGCGAGCGTCGAATGCAGCACCGTCCTGCGCACGCCAAGTCCGTGTCCGCCTGCAAAGCGGTGGTCAATGCTCGCCGTAGCGTCCCGATAGCCGATCCCCGCTATGACGTGTCCGACGGGATAGGCGCCAAGTCGCGCAAGCAGCGGCAGCGCCCCGGGCATCAGGCCTTCGCCACAAGCCTTGTCGATTGTGCCCGAGCGCGGTTCGAGCACCGTGACATCCAATCCAGCGAGGCGTGCTGCAATTGCTGCGGCGAGCCCGACCGGTCCTCCACCCGCAACCAGGAGGTCGATCATGGGCTCAGAGTCGCGAGCGCTCGCTCCTCTACCGGAATGCGAAAGCGCAGGAGAAGCACCGCGTTGAGCACCGTGAAGATGAGTGCCGTGATCCAGGCGCTGTGAACGAGGGGCAACGCCATGCCCTCCATCACAACGACCCAATAGTTGGGGTGACGTAGCCAGCTGAGGCGATATGGCCCGCGACTGACCAGCGTGGCTCCAGGCACCACGATCACACGCGTGTTCCATTGCTCACCGAGAGACACGATGCACCAATACCGCAGTATTTGGCTCAGCACAACAATCACGAACATCGGCCATCCCACCCAGGGCAGGAATGGGCGCTCGAGAAAGTACACCTCAGCGACGCACCCGGCGAGCAGTCCAATGTGCAACGTGACCATCGAAGAGAAATGGCCCTGACCATACTCCACCCCGCCACGCAGGAAGGCAGCACGAGCATTGCGGGTAGATATAAACAGCTCGACCACACGCTCGATGCCGGTCACCGTAATGAGTGCCAGGTAGGCAATCATGGCCATTCCAACAGCACGAACTCCGCACTGACGCCGGGGCCGAGCGCGAAAAGCACACCACATCCGCGCGACTGGACGCCGCGCTCGATAGTGTCCGCCAGTACGTGCAAGACGGCCGACGACGACAAGTTTCCCACGCGATCAAGGGTCTGCCAGCTCAGCTCGAAGCGTGCGGCTGGCAGCTCGAGCGCTGTGGCGAACGCGTCGAGAATGCGCGGCCCACCCGGATGTGCAACCCACGCCGCAACATCCGGCACCGCTAAGGAATTGTCTGCAAGGAAGGCTGCGACGCCTGCGGGAAAGTAGCGCTCAATCACGTCGGCGACGCCGGCGGTGAGAACGATTTCGAAACCTGTGCTGCCCACATTCCATCCGATGATGTCTCGGGTGTCCGGGTAGTAGGCGCTGCGGGTGTCAACGACGGTAGGGCCTCCGGTTTCCCGGTTGGCCCCGACCATGACAACTGCGGCTGCACCATCGCCGAACAATCCAGTGGCAACAAAATTTGCCATGGTCTCATCTCCTTGCTGGAGGGTGAGGGAACATAACTCAACGGAGAGGACGACACCCACTTCACTGGGATGGCCGGTGAGGTAGTCGTGCACGCGGGCGATACCGGACGCACCGGCGACGCAACCGAGGCCGAAGGATGGCAGGCGTTTCACGTCAGTACGCAGCCCCAGGCGAGATACCAGTAGACCATCAATGGATGGTGCCGAGATTCCTGTCACGGAGGTGAAGAACACGAAGTCGACATCGCGAACGGTCAGACCAGCTTCATCGAGGGCCTGGCGCATGGCCTGGTCGAGCAGCTTCGTCGCCACCTCAATGAAGATGTTATTGGCTTGACCGAATGAGGTTATTTCGCGGTACCGCTCAAGCGGAAGGGCGGTATGTCGACTACCAATGCCACTCGAACCGTGGAGGCGAGCCAGTACCGCTCGACGCGCCGGTGAACGTGCAATGAGGGGCCCAAGCTCGGCGGTGATCTCAGATTGCGTGTACGAATACTCGGGCAGCACTGGTGCCACCGCGGCGATACGGCTCATGGGCCGAAAGTAGCACGACAAGCTGCACGGGGTAAGTCGAACAATTATTCGATGATTCGACCCCGCCGGCAAGTCACACGTCGAATTACAAAGCTGTAGTTATCCACAGGTCTATCCACACTGTGCACTACTTTTCGAAGGCACTTTCGGGGCGGATGACGTAGCGGCTTGATTCAGCGGTGTGTCTGTTCCGATCGTCGCCTGAGCAGGTTTCCACCAGGACAGCGTTTACCGCCGTGGAGACGTCCTTTCCGTTTCGAGCCGTATTCGAATCACACGTCGAGCGTTGCAATCGTGACGCCGAAGCCGGCGATGTATTCCGGGATTGGCCGATAGAAGGAATATTGCACGGTATAGGCGCCGAGCGCACCAAGAGCGGCGTAAGCAGCGATCCAGGTGCGGACCTCGTGCGAAGAATTTCCGGCAACCTCCGTCATCTCATCGGGGGTCCACGCGTCGATGGGCGACAGATCGCCGGAAGCAAGGATGCGCATGAGCTCCTTGTCCCAGCCCGGGGCGAGCGGCTTGACGACATTGATGCCGGCAGCAAAGTCCTTCGCCGCATCGATAACTCGCTGCTGGCGGGCATCGCGTGCCACTGCAGTGAGGTGACGTCCTCCGCCCAGAAGGGTCTCGCGCACCTCGGGGGTAGCTGTCGCAATTTGCGGCACAGGGGGATCATGCGAAAGTCCACCTGATCCAATTACGAGCACTTTCTTGTCTGCGAGCTCCGCCAAGACGAAAGCGCCGATGCCCTCGCCGAGCCGCCGGATGCGCGACAGCGGGCTGAATGGTGGGGCAACGGAGTTGACGAAGATCGGCAGAATCGGCTTCGCCGTGATGTCACCATAGATGAGTTCCATGGGCTGCACTGCACCGTGGTCCACCTCCATCCGCAGCGAGACGGTCATGTCAATATCGCGTTGCATGAGGAACTCAGCGAGGTCCCTGGCGATCGCGGTCGGAACATCGAGAGCTCCCGCCTGCGTGCCAAAGTCTCCGATCGCGATCGCCTCGTACCCGATGCAGAAGGGCGGCATGACATCGTAGAAGAAGCCGTTGTAGTGGTCCGGCCCGATATTGATCACCAGGTCGGGATCGTAATCTTTGACAAAGGAACGTACCGCCTCAAAGGCCGCCTCAACCTCTGCTTTCACTGCGGCGGGCGGATCGACGAAGTCGAGCAGCGGGCTGTGTGACATGGTTACGAGTGCGAGCGTCATGCGGATGCCTCCGGGTCCTTCACCTGAGGGTCATCATGCCCGAGCAGGAAGTTCAGGTGCAATCTGTTAAAGGTGGCAGCGTCTTCGAACTGCGGCCAATGACCGCATTCCTCCATGACGGCGAGCTTTGCCCCGGGGATGAGTGAC
>JAODMI010000004.1 GCA_025464755.1 Homoserinimonas sp. | reverse complement strand
CGGACGTTCTTGTAGTCGAGGTAGTAGGCGTGCTCCCAAACATCGAGCATCAGGATCGGAACTGTGCCCGCCGCGAAGTTGCTCTGCTGATCGAAGAACTGCTGGATCAGAAGACGCTGCCCAATGGAATCCCAGGCCAGAACAGACCAGCCTGAGCCCTGGACTCCGAGCGCGGTCGCTGCGAAGTGTGCCTGAAACTTGTCAAAGCTGCCGAAGAACTCGCCGATAGCAGATTCGAGTTCACCGGTGGGCTTGTCTCCACCGTCGGGAGACATGTTGGTCCAGAAGATTGAATGGTTGACGTGCCCACCCAGGTTGAACGCCAGGTCCTTCTCTAGCTTGTTGACGTTAGAGAGGTCTCCCTTGTCACGTGCCTCTGCGAGCCCGGCCAGTGCGGTGTTAGCACCGGTCACATAAGTCTGGTGGTGCTTGCTGTGGTGCAACTCCATGATGGTGCCACTAATGCTCGGCTCAAGTGCCGCGTAGTCGTACTGCAATTCAGGAAGCGTGTATTCAGCCATTTCTGGTCTCCTTGCTTATCTGCCCCCGGCGCACCACGACGACACGCCGACCAGGGGATGTGTCCAGTCTAGGCATCCTCGTAGTCGGGCGGCAGATTCGCGTCCGTTCCGGGAATGCCCAGTTCTTCCGCTCGCTTGTCTGCCATGGCCAACAAGCGGCGGATGCGCCCGGCCACCGCATCTTTCGTCATGACCGGATCAGCGTGGTGGCCAAGTTCATCCAGGCTCGCGTCGCGGAACCTTAGGCGCAGCTCACCCGCGTATTTCAGGTGCTCTGGCAATTCGCCGTCAAGAATTTCTAGCGCTCGCTCGACACGTGCACAGGCTGCTACGGCTGCTTGAGCGGATCGACGCAGATTAGCGTCATCGAAGTTGACCAGCCGGTTGGCCGTCGCGCGCACTTCTCGGCGCTGTCGCAGTTCCTCCCAGTTGAGCACCGTCGAATCGGCGCCCATATGGACGAGCATTGCGCTGATCGCTTCGCCGTCACGTATGACGACGCGGTGAACGCCTCGAACTTCTCTTGCCTTGGCAGCGATCTTCAGGCGGCCGGCCGCGCCGACCAACGCCATGGCGGCTTCATTTCCCGGGCAGATAATTTCTAGTGCGGCGGAGCGGCCGGGATCGGTCAGTGTGCCTGCCGCGAGGAAGGCGCCTCGCCAGATGCCCGCCAGTTCTTCGCGCGAGCCAGTGGTCAACCTGTTGGGAAGCCCCCGGATCGGTCGACGACGAGCGTCGAGCAGGCCGGTCTGGCGGGCCAGGGTCTCACCACCGTCAATGACGCGCACGAGGTAATGGTTTGTGCGGCGCGCGCCCGATGCTGAAATGACCGAAACTTCGCTTCGCACGCCGTAAAGCTCGGCCAAATCTTTACGCACTCGCCGGGCAAGCGCAGCGGTATCCAGCTCGGATTCCACGGCGATGCGATTGGAAATCGTGTGCAAGCCACCCGAAAAGCGCAGAATTGTCGAAAGTTCGGCCGCCCTGACCGTGGTCTTGCTCACTTCGACGCGGGCAAGTTCGTCTTTGACGTCGGCGGTGAGAGCCAAACCGGGCCCCTTTCAATGAATGTGTGTGTTGTCGAGGCCCAAGACGGCCGTTGCGCTTGAGTAAGGCGCCATAAATCCGCGAAACTACTCGCGACCGAGATCCCTGTGCTTGACGTTGACGGCGACGCCGGGCAAATTACGCAGCCTACGTGCCATCTCCTCGGCCACGGCCACGGACCGGTGCTTCCCGCCCGTGCAGCCAATGGCGATAGTAGCGTGTCTCTTATTTTCCCGCTGGTAGCCGGCGATCACGGGAGCCAGCGCTTTAACATAGCTGTCCACGAAATCCTCAGCGCCCAGTTGTGCCATCACGTACTCGCTGACGACACCGTCTCGGCCGTTGAATGGCCGCAGGTCGGGGTTCCAGAACGGGTTGGGAAGGAATCGCATGTCGGCGACCAGGTCGGCATCCGCAGGGAGGCCGTACTTGAACCCAAAGCTGAGCATTGTCACTTGGACCCCAGCCGTGTCCTCACTGGCGAAAGTTTCCGCGATCGTTGTCGCCAATTGGTGGATGTTGAGGTCAGATGTGTCGATAATGATGTCGCTTGACTCACGCAACTCCAGCATGCGCGACCGCTCCGCCGTGATGCCATCAAGCAAAGTTCCGTCGCCTTGAAGAGGATGGGGCCTGCGTACTTGCTCAAACCTACGCACGAGTGCGGTATCCGTGGCTTCCAGAAAAATGACGCGCACGGAGGTTCCCGCACGAAGCGTTTCGATGATCTGGTGAAGGTCGGCAAACAACTTGCCACCCCGAACATCCACAATCGCGGCGATCTTCGGAAGGTTGCTTCCGGCCTTACCTGCGAGCTCGACCAGCGGACGCAACATCTGCGGCGGCAAGTTGTCGACGACGTACCAGCCTAAATCCTCCAGGGCATTACCGACTGTCGATCTTCCTGCGCCGGACATACCCGTGACTATCAGCACTTCCTGCTGGACGGTGTCCTCGGTCATTGCCGCTTGCCTCACATCGATTTGATTCTGCTCGTATCAGCCTACCGAGAATGGAGATGACTGTTATTCGCGAAGCGCACGATGAATAGTTACGGCCAAGGTGGCGCCGATTCCCCGTACCTCGGTAATTTGTTCCGGAGCCGCGGCGCGGAGTTTCGTTACTGATCCGAAGTGCTTAAGCAGATCGCGTACCCTTGCCGGCCCGAGCCCCGGTATGTCTGCGAGAACGGAGCCGATGTCTTTCTTGCGCCGCTGCCGCTGGTACGTGATGGCGAACCGGTGGGCTTCGTCACGTATCCTCTGAATCAGGAAGAGTGCGTCACTGTTGCGCGGCAAAATCACGGGGTACTCAGAGTCTGGAAGCCAGATTTCTTCGAGACGCTTTGCAATTCCGCATAACTGGATCCCCGTCACGCCCGCATCTTGCATTGCCCGGGCAGCCGCCGCGACCTGCGGCTGCCCACCGTCAACGATGAGCAAGTTAGGGCGATAAGCGAATCGCTTCGACGGCGGGCCTCCTGTAGCACCTGCCGGTTGGGTCGGTTCGAGTTCCAGAGAGGCGCTTGCTTCGAGCTCGCCATCAAAGTGCGCCAGACGACGAGACAGCGTCTGATATATGGACTCGGTGTCATCGGTTGAATTCGGGATACTGAAGCGCCGATATTGGTCTTTGCGAGGCAGCCCGTCTTCGAACACCACCATGGAGGCGACAATGTTGGTTCCACCGAGGTGGGACACGTCGTAGCACTCCATTCGCAAGGGAGCCTGGGTCATACCGAGGGCTTCCTGAATGTCTGCCAGAGCCTGCGAGCGTGCCGTGAAATCACCACTTCGCCGGGTCTTATAAAGCACAAGCGCGTTCCTGGCGTTGTGGTCGACGGTCTGGGCTAGCGCGGCAACGTCGCCGCGTTGGGCGACACGAAGTGTCACGCGGCCGGAGTTTCCGGTTCGGTTCCACTTGACTGATGCGAGCCAGTGCTCCAGCTCGGCCGCATCCTCCGGGAGCACAGGAACAATAATCTGTTTAGGAGGCACAGCCTCCTCTTCATAGGCGTTCTGCAACACGGACTCGACCAAATCTGCAAGTTCCAGGTCGAGTTCCTTATCGACAACCCAACTGCGCACACCACGGATACGACCGCCACGCACGATGAACTGCTGCACGGCAGCGGCCAGTTCGTCGTGGGCGATTCCAAAGATATCGGCGTCAACGGAATCGGCGAGCACGACCGAATTCTTGGATAAGACGGTTTCAAGTGCGACGATTTGGTCGCGAGTGCGGGCGGCTGACTCGTAGTCTTGAACAGCCGCGGCCTGCCGCATGCGTTTATTCAAATCGGAGACGTACCGCATGTCCTGACCGGCCATGAAGGATGCGAAATCGAGGGCGATGGACTTGTGTTCTTCTTGGCTAACCCTTTTCACACACGGCGCCGCGCACTTGCCAATGTCGCCAAGCAGGCACGGTCGACCGGTCTGTTCTGCGCGCTTGTAGGTCGCATCTGAGCAACTGCGCATGGGAAAGGCTTTGAGCATGAGATCGACGGTCTCGCGGATGGCCCAGACCTTCGTGTAGGGCCCGAAATACCGAGCTCCCTTAATGTTCTTGTTTCGCGTCACCATCACCCGTGGCACTGTCTCGCCAAGGGTGATGGCCAGGTACGGGTACGACTTGTCATCGCGAAACTGCACGTTGAAGGGCGGATCAAACTCTTTGATCCAGGTGAACTCCAGCTGGAGGGCCTCAAACTCCGTTCCCACCACTGTCCACTCGACCGAGTTGGCGCTGGTGACCATGCGCCTAGTTCGTTCATGCAGGCTCGCCAACGGGGCGAAGTAGTTGCTGAGCCTAGCCCGCAGATTTTTGGCTTTGCCGACGTACAGAACACGCCCGGAAGCATCCCTAAACCGATAGACACCTGGTTGGGTGGGAATTTCTCCCGCCTTAGGGCGGTAGCTGACAGTGTCGACCATGGTTAGCGAGCTCTAAGAACCTCTCGAAGGAACCCCCCGGTGTGACTCTTTCTCACTTTGGAAACCTGTTCGGGTGTTCCCGTTGCAATGACCTGGCCACCGCCAGCTCCACCTTCTGGTCCCATATCGATCATCCAGTCTGCGGACTTGATGACGTCGAGATTATGCTCGATTACGACGACCGTATTGCCCTTGTCGACAAGTCCGTTCAACACCATCAGAAGTTTGCGAACATCCTCAAAATGAAGCCCCGTAGTGGGCTCGTCGAGAACGTAGATACTGCGACCGTTTGAGCGTTTCTGCAACTCGGTAGCTAACTTGACGCGTTGCGCTTCGCCGCCCGAAAGTGTTGTGGCGCTCTGGCCCAGGCGAACGTAGCCCAGTCCCACCTCAACCAACGTCTGCAGGAAACGGTGAATTGACCCGATGGCTTGAAAGAACTCTGAAGCCTCGGCGATGGGCATGTCGAGCACTTCGGCAATGTTCTTACCCTTGTAGTGCACGGTGAGAGTGTCGCGATTGTATCGCGCTCCCCCACACACCTCGCAGGTCACATAGACGTCGGGAAGAAAATTCATCTCAATTTTGATTGTCCCGTCGCCGGAACAATTTTCACAGCGACCACCCTTGACGTTGAAACTGAACCGGCCCGGTAGGTAGCCGCGTGTCTTGGCTTCGATGGTTTCGGAGAACAGGCTGCGAATGCGGTCGAACACGCCCGTGTAGGTTGCCGGGTTCGAGCGCGGGGTGCGGCCAATGGGTGCCTGATCGACGTGTACCACCTTGTCGAGCTGGTCAAGTCCGGTTACGCGCGTGTGCTTGCCAGGGATCTGCCTAGCGCCGTTCAACTCATTGGCGAGCACTTTGTAGAGCACATCGTTGATGAGCGTTGATTTGCCTGATCCGCTGACGCCTGTGACGGCGGTCAGTGTGCCGAGCGGGATGGATGCGCTGATGTTCTTTAGATTATTGGCTCGCGCACCTTCCACCGTGATCTGGCGCGCAGCATCGACGGGCCGACGAACGCGCGGTGTTGCTATGGACTGACGACCGGAGAGGTAGTCGCCGGTGATCGACGATTTGTTCGCCAATAGGCCTTCGTACGAGCCGCTATGCACCACTTTTCCGCCGTGTTCGCCAGCGCCCGGCCCGATGTCGACGATCCAGTCGGCTGTGCGGATGGTGTCTTCGTCGTGCTCGACGACGATAAGGGTGTTCCCTAGGTTTTTCAGCTTGACCAGGGTCTCGATCAGACGACGATTGTCACGCTGGTGCAGGCCGATGCTCGGCTCGTCGAGCACATAAAGAACACCGGTCAGGCCTGATCCGATCTGAGTGGCCAAGCGGATGCGCTGTGCTTCACCACCCGAGAGCGAACCGGCGGCCCGCTCAAGGTTCAGGTAGCTCAACCCCACCTCGATAAGGAATTCAAGACGCGCACGGATCTCTCGCAGCACTGCGGCAGCGATCTTCGCTTCCCGATCGGTCAGGCGCAGTTCCTGCATGAACGTGTATGCGTCGATGAGGCTGAGAGCGGTGATGTCGGCGATGCTCTTGTCGTAGACCGTGACGGCCAGCACTTCTGGTTTGAGTCGCTGGCCGTTGCAGACAGGGCAGGGTGTTTCGCGCAGGTAGCTGGCGTAGCGCTGGCGTGCTGCGTCGGTTTCCGCTTCAAGGAACTTGCGCTCAATGTAGGGGATGACGCCCTCGAAACCGGTTGAGTACTTCATCTCCCTGCCGTATCGGTTCTTCCATTTGACCGACACCTGAAAGTCGTTGCCGCGCAGGATGGCTTGCTGCACTTCTTCGGTGAGCTCGCCCCATGGCGTCTTTAGCGAAAAGTCCATGTCTCGGGCGAGGCCTTCAAGAAGGCGCTGGAAGTAGTTGTAAAGGCCCTTGCCAGACTGCGTCCACGGTAGGATGACGCCTTCGGCGAGAGTGAGCTCCGGGTCGCCTAAAAGCAGTTCAGCGTCGACGGACATGCGCGTTCCCAGCCCCGAGCATTCTGGGCACGCGCCGAACGGAGCGTTGAATGAGAACGTACGCGGTTCGATTTCGGTGAGCTGCACCGGATGCCCGTTGGGGCAGGAGAGCTTTTCGGAGAAGGTGCGCCAGGCGGCCTCGCCGGTCTGGTCGATGAAGTTGATGGCGACGAGACCATCGGTCAGCGTCAAAGCAGTTTCTAAGGAATCGGTGAGCCGGGTGAGAACGTCATCTCCTGCCACCAGGCGGTCGACGATCACCATGATGTCGTGTTTGACCTGTTTCTTCAGCGTCGGGGGTTCGCTGAGCTGGATCTGCTCGCCGTCGACGATGGCTCGCGAATAGCCACTGGCAGCCAGGTCGCGAAACAGGTCCACGAACTCGCCCTTTTTCTTCGAGACGACTGGGCTGGCGATCTGATAGCGCGTACCCGTAGACAATGTCATCAGCTCATCGGCGATCTGCTGGACGGTCTGGCGTTCTATCCGCTCGCCACACGCAGCGCAGTGTGGCACCCCGATTCGCGCCCACAGCAGGCGCATGTAGTCGTAGATTTCAGTGATTGTGCCCACAGTCGAACGCGGGTTTCGGTTGGTTGATTTCTGATCGATGGAAACCGCCGGGCTCAGACCCTCGATGAAATCGACGTCTGGCCGGTCGACTTGTCCGAGGAACTGCCGTGCGTAGGCTGACAGCGACTCGACGTACCGCCGCTGCCCTTCCGCGAAGATGGTGTCGAAGGCTAGCGACGACTTGCCAGAGCCAGAAAGGCCTGTGAACACGACCAACGAGTCGCGGGGTATTTCGAGATCGACGTTGTGGAGGTTATGGACTCGCGCGCCCTTAACAACCAACTTAGAGGAACCGGGGACAGGCGTAATCGACACTCTGCCTATGTTAGAGCGGCCCTCTGACATTCTTCTGATGGACGCTCTATGCTCTTCTGGATTGCCGCGCCGCACGACCATGTGCAGTTAGATATGGCCGGCCGCTTCCATCTGCCGCAGTTCTTTCTTCAGGTCGGAGACTTCGTCACGCAGGCGGGCGGCCAGCTCGAACTTAAGTTCAGCTGCCGCCTGCAACATCTGGTCATTGAGGTCCCGGATGATCGACTCGAGGTCGTTTGCGCCGCTGGCCGCGAGCCCTTCCCGTCGAAGGTTCGGGGTGGGTGAACGTTTGCGTCCGTCCCGTTTGGAGAGAAGTTCCTGTGTGTCCGCGACTTCCCTGGCCAGGACATCGGTGATGTCGGCGATCTTCTTGCGTAACGGGGTCGGATCTATCCCGTGTTGCAGGTTGTAGGCAACTTGCTTTTCTCGACGACGATCGGTTTCGTCGATTGCCTTCTTCATCGAGTCGGTGAGAACGTCGGCGTACATATGAACTGCCCCGGAGACGTTCCGAGCGGCCCGACCGATCGTCTGGATCAAAGACGTGGCCGATCGCAGGAATCCCTCTTTGTCAGCATCGAGAATGGCGACAAGGGAGACCTCTGGTAGGTCAAGCCCTTCACGCAGGAGGTTGATTCCGACGAGGACGTCGTAAACACCTTGACGAAGCTCCGTCAACAGTTCTACGCGTCGAAGTGTGTCGACGTCCGAGTGCAGGTACCGTACGCGCACCCCCGCCTCACCAAGAAACTCGGTGAGCTCTTCTGCCATCTTTTTCGTTAGGGTGGTGACGAGCACTCGCTCGTTGAGCTGCGTGCGCTTGCGTATCTCCTCCAGCAGGTCGTCGATTTGACCTTTGCTCGGCTTGACCACGATCTGCGGGTCAACGAGACCTGTCGGGCGGATGATTTGCTCGACGATGCTGTCGGTGATTCCCAGCTCATATTTACCCGGGGTCGCTGACAAATACACCTTCTGACCCACCCGGTCGAGAAACTCGTTGAACTTGAGCGGTCGATTGTCCATGGCGCTGGGAAGTCGGAAGCCGTGTTCGACGAGGGTGCGCTTACGAGAGGCGTCGCCCTCGTACATGGCACCGATCTGGGGAACCGTGACGTGAGACTCGTCAATGACGACGAGAAAGTCTTCGGGGAAGTAGTCGATCAGGCAGTGCGGGGCTTGACCGGGCTGGCGACCGTCAATATGCCGCGAATAGTTCTCAATGCCGCTGCAAAAGCCGATCTGCTCCATCATTTCGAGATCGAAGGTCGTACGCATGCGTAAACGTTGTGCCTCGAGCAGCTTTCCTTCACGCTCTAGTTGCTTCAGCCGCACCTCAAGTTCTTCTTTGATCGTTCCGATGGCCCGATGCATTGCTGGTTGGCTGGCGACATAGTGTGAACCAGGGAAGACAGAGACGGCATCCATCTTCTTGACGACGTTTCCGGTCAGCGGGTGCAAACTATAGAGAGCCTCGATCTCGTCACCGAACATCTCGATTCGAATGGCAAGTTCTTCGTACATCGGAATGATCTCGATGGTGTCGCCACGCACCCGGAAGTTTCCGCGAGAGAAGTCGACGTCATTGCGCTGGTACTGCATGGACACAAACTTGCGGATCAGCGTTTCACGGTTGATTTTCATGCCCACTTGCAGAGCGATCATGGCATCCAAATACTCCTCAGAGCTGCCAAGGCCGTAGATGCACGACACAGTGGAAACCACGACGACGTCTCGGCGACTAAGCAGGGCATTGGTTGTGGAGTGCCGCAGGCGTTCAACCTCAGAGTTGATTGAGCTGTCTTTTTCGATGAACGTATCTGTCTGCGGTACGTACGCCTCTGGCTGGTAGTAGTCGTAGTAAGAAACGAAGTATTCCACTGCATTGTTGGGCATGAGTTCGCGAAACTCGTTGGCCAACTGGGCAGCCAATGTCTTGTTGTGCGCGAGCACAAGCGTGGGTCGCTGCACTTGTTCAATGAGCCAGGCGGTCGTGGCGGACTTACCGGTACCGGTTGCGCCAAGCAGCACGACATCGGTCTCACCGGCGTTAATCCGGGAAGCGAGTTCGGCAATAGCGGTTGGCTGGTCACCACTCGGTGTGTACTCGCTAATGACCTCGAACGGATGCACTGCTCTGGTCGGTTGCATTCTTCCAGTGTATGTATGGCCTCTGACACTAACCCGAGTCATCGCTCAGGGCGTAAGACCTACCGGGCTACCGCGACGGAACGGACCCGTGCGAACAATGCATCAACTTGCGCCAGGGTTTGCTCCAATGTGCCGTTGCTGTCGATGACGACGTCGGCGATCGCGAGGCGTTCAGTGTCGCTGACTTGGGAGTTCAACCGGTGCACGGCCTCCTCGCGTTTCAGTCCTCGCAACTCGACGAGCCGCTGGATGCGTGTTTCGGTGCTGGCATTGACCACCACGATGAGGTCGAAGTGATAGAAGCCGTCGACGGATGCCTCGACGAGGAGCGGAACGTCGTAAACGACGATCGCGTCGGGGTCCCGCTGCTCCGCCTTGTGGATGAGGTCGCGCGCCAGCTCCTTGATGGCGGGGTGTGTGATGTCGTTGAGCAGTGCACGGCGTTCCGGGTCAGTGAAGATTATCTGACCGAGGGCCGCCCGATCAAGTGTGCCGTCCTGCGCTATGACATCAGGCCCAAACTCTAAAGCGATGCGCTCCAGTGGAGCCGCCCCCGGCTCGACGACTTGTCGAGCGAGTTGGTCGGCGTCGATGTGCACAGCACCGTGTTCGGCGAACCGCCGGCCGACAACAGATTTCCCCGAAGCGATGCCGCCCGTCAGACCGATGAGATACACGTGCCAATGCTACTGTCATGTTCCTCCGCTGGGCCTACAGTCGGTATCCGCCTCAGCGTGATCCGGGCCGGTTCCGCTCAGTGCACGAAAAAGCGGCCGAACCCCCAAAGGGATCCGACCGCTTCTCTCGACTTTCAGTCGCTCACACTACTCATTACTGAGGTACTACTCGTTACCGCCAGAGAGCTTGGCGCGCAGCGCGGCCAGCGCCTCATCGTCGGCCAGCGTTCCAGCCGAAGCTGAGTCGCTGGAGAACGTGGAACCGGCGGCTGGGACATCTTCGATGACCTGGATTGCGGCGGCCGCCACCTGCTTCTTGTGAGACTCCCAACGTGACTGGGCTGCAGCGTAGTCCTGCTCCCATTTTTCGCGCTGGGTCTCGAAGCCTTCGCGCCACTCGTTGGTCTCCGGGTCAAAGCCCTCGGGGTACTTGTAGTTGCCCTGCTCGTCGTACTCGGTGAGCATGCCGTAGAGGGCGGGGTCAAACTCGGTACCCTCAGGGTCGACACCCTCGTTGGCTTGCTTGAGGCTCAGCGAGATGCGGCGACGTTCGAGGTCGATGTCGATGACCTTGACGAAGACCTCGTCGCCGACCGAAACAACCTGTTCTGCCAGCTCGACGTGCTTGCCCGAAAGCTCGGAGATGTGGACGAGGCCCTCGATGCCCTCTGCAACGCGAACGAACGCGCCGAAGGGAACAAGCTTGGTGACCTTACCCGGTGCGACCTGGCCGATTGCGTGCGTGCGGGCGAATACCTGCCACGGGTCTTCCTGCGTCGCCTTAAGCGACAGGGAGACACGCTCGCGCTCAAGGTCGACCTCAAGGATCTCGACGGTGACCTCTTGGCCAACCTCAACAACCTCCGAGGCGTGCTCGATGTGCTTCCAGCTGAGTTCGGAAACGTGAACGAGTCCGTCAACTCCGCCCAGGTCGACGAAGGCGCCGAAGTTGACGATCGATGACACGACACCCTTGCGAACCTGGCCTTTGGCCAGGTTGTTGAGGAACGTGGTGCGGCTCTCCGACTGCGTCTGCTCAAGAAGGGCGCGACGCGAAAGCACAACGTTGTTGCGGTTCTTGTCGAGCTCGAGGATCTTCGCTTCGATTTCCTGGCCGAGGTACGGCGTCAGGTCGCGAACACGGCGAAGCTCAATGAGCGAAGCGGGAAGGAAGCCGCGCAGACCGATGTCCACGATAAGTCCACCCTTGACGACCTCGATGACGGTACCGGTAACGACACCGTCTTCGTCCTTGATCTTCTCAACGTCGCCCCACGCACGCTCGTACTGAGCACGCTTCTTGGACAGAATCAGGCGGCCTTCTTTGTCTTCCTTTTGGAGGACGAGAGCTTCGACGGAATCTCCGACCTGAACTACTTCAGTCGGGTCAACGTCGTGCTTGATGGAAAGCTCACGCGAGGGGATGACACCCTCGGTCTTGTAACCGACGTCGAGGAGAACCTCGTCACGGTCGATCTTTACGACGACACCTTCAATGAGGTCTCCGTCGTTGAAAAACTTCAGCGTCTTTTCGACCGCGGCAAGGAAGTCTTCAGCAGATCCGATGTCGTTGATGGCGACCTGCTTGGGTGCCTTGGTCGTTACGTTTGTCATGTAGTGGTTGCTCCAGGATGGACATGCCCGCAAAGGCACAGTTCAGGCCATGAACGAATGATGCGTATGTGGTTCGCCATGGCAGGCGTATAAGAAATCGCAGAATTGCGACTCTCCAGTCTAGCTCGGAGGTTTATCTACGGCAAATAGCTTTTTCCGCGTGTCTGTAAGGCGTCGATGTTGTCTCAGCCGAGCAATTCTGCCCGAAGGGTATCGAGGCCGACCCCGCCGAGGTCAAGGGCTCGGCGGTGAAACTGCTTCATCGAGAACGCGGCGCCCTCACGGCTGCTGACTTCGTCGCGCAACTGCTCCCAAATGCGTTGGCCGACCTTGTACGACGGGGCTTGTCCCGGCCAACCGAAATAACGATTCACTTCAAAACGTATCGATGGTTCGTTCATGCTGCAGTTCTTCCTCATGAAGTCGAGTGCGTAGTCGAAGTCCCAATGGCCGCTAGCGTCTAAGCGCTGCTTGCCAAGGTGGACTCCGATATCGAGCACTACCCTGGCTGCCCTCATCCGCTGGCCGTCCAGCATTCCCAGTCGGTCGGCCGGGTCGTCAAGGTATCCCAAATCCTGCATCAAGCGCTCCGCGTACAGGGCCCATCCTTCGGCATGTCCGCTGGTCCCGGCCAGTTGGCGCCGCCAGGTGTTGAGCTTCGCGCGGTTGTAGACAGCCTGTCCCAGCTGCAGGTGATGGCCGGGAATCCCCTCGTGGTACACGGTCGTCTTCTCCCGCCAGGTATCGAACTCCGTCACGCCTTCTGGCACAGACCACCACATTCGCCCGGCGCGGGAGAAGTCATCGCTTGGACTCGTGTAGTAAATTCCGCCCTCGTGGGTGGGGGCGATCATGCACTCGAGCCGCCTTACCGGATCAGGAACATCGAAGTGTGTGCGCGACAGCTCATCTATTGCAGTGTCACTCAGTTGCTGCATCCACTTCTGCAGTGCGTCTGTACCGTAGAGCTTTCGGGACGGGTCGGCTTCTAGAACTGAGATTGCCTCTTGGACGGATGCCCCGGGCTTGATCTCCCGGGCGATGGACGTCTGCTCCGCCACCATGCGCTGCAGTTCCTCGATCCCCCACTCGTACGTCTCGTCCAAGTCGATTGTCGCGCCGAGAAAGCGACGGGACTGCAATTGATACAGGTCTCGACCAACCGCGTCGTGTTCTGTCGCAACTGGTGCGAGCTCGTTCTGCAGGAAGGAAGCCAATTTCAGGTAGGCGGCAGCAGCGACTGACGCACCGTTAGCCAAGTCGACGCCAAGCGAGGCCGGAAACTTCCCACTCTCGGTCGACGCGTTGCCGGTGAAGGAAAAGAAGAACCCGTCAGGTGCGGCATTGCGGCGAGCTTGCTCGATGACCTCGAGAACTTGTCGACGCGCCGGGGTTTGTCGTTCCCGGATTCCAAGACGGAGCGTTTCAATGTATCCGTCGATCGCTCCCGGAAGATTGGCCAAGCGCGCAGAGATCGCCTCCCAGTCGGCTTCACTAGCGTGCGGCATCAGATCGAACGTTTCACGAATTTCCTGTGCAGGTGACGCAATTACGTTTACATCTCGCTTCCACAGTCCGGCTTCGGATGCCTCGACCGCGAGTCGAAGTTCAGCCAGCAGATCCGTTTTCGTCACACGATCCACGTGGTCAGCGATTTCCACCAACTCAAGTTCGGTGATGGCTCGCCGGGCGGCTTTCATATACTCTTCATGGCCCGCCGGCGAGTGGTCCGCGAACTCACCTACGCGGCCGGGAATGCCAATCCATACTGCGATATCGGGGTTGAGTTCGGCGAGGGTCACCACCCACTTCTCGGCGATCGCATCTATCGGCGTGCTAATCCTTTGCGCATGGGGGGTGCCTTCAGTCATGCTGCGAGCCTAACTAAGCCGAAGTGCCGCCTGCCTGCGATCCACGTGGCGCAGTTAGTGGGCGGCGGCGTCCCAGTTCGGGCCGGTGCCAATCTGCACCTCGAGCGGCACTGTCAACTGTGCGGCGGAGCCCATCCTTTGCCGCACAACTTCTGTGAGGTCAGCCAGCTCCCCCTCAGCAACCTCGAAAACAAGTTCGTCATGCACTTGGAGCAGCATTCGCGAGTGCAGTCCTTTTGAGGTGAGGTCCCCGGCGACTCCGAGCATAGCAATTTTGAGGATATCGGCAGCGGATCCCTGAATTGGTGCGTTCAGCGCGGCACGTTCGGCGTTCTCGCGAAGCACACGGTTCGACGAGTTCAAGTCCCCGAACGGTCGACGGCGCCCGAAGATCGTTTCGGTATACCCATCTTCACGAGCCTGCACCACAACGCTGCGGAGGTACTCGCGCACCGCGCCAAAACGCTCGAAGTAGTCGTTCATGAGTTGCTTCGCTTCGGCTGTGTCAATGCGCAACTGCTTGGAGAGACCATAGGCGCTTAGCCCGTATGCCAGGCCGTACGACATTGCTTTAACCTTGGTTCTCATGGTCGGTGTGACATCGGCCGGATCGACGTGGAAAATGCGTGATCCCACGAAACGGTGGAGGTCTTCGCCCGAGTTGAACGCCTCGATGAGACCGGCATCCCCAGAGAGGTGGGCCATGATGCGCATCTCGATCTGCGAATAGTCCGCAGTCAGCAGTGTGCTGAAGGAGCCGCCCGGCTGCAGCGCAGATCGGATCTCGCGACCGACCTCAGTCTTCACCGGGATGTTTTGCAGGTTCGGGTCGTTGGAGGAAATCCGCCCGGTACTGGTTCCCGTCTGGTCATACGTAGTGTGGATGCGCCCGTCGGGCGCAACGCTCTTCTCAAGCGTCTCAATGATTTGCTTGAGCTTGGTGACATCTCGATGCTGCAGGAGCAACCCGAGAAAAGGATGCGGTGATTTTTCCTGCAGGTCTGCCAGAGAGGCAGCATCCGTCGAATAACCTGTCTTGTTCGAGCGCGTCTTCGGCATGCCAAGTTCTTCAAACAACACCTGTTGCAGCTGTTTCGGTGAACCCAGGTTCACCTCGTGCCCGATTTCTGCGAAACAGCGCGCAGCGAGATTGGCGGCCCGGTCGGTAAGGCGGGAGTTGAGCTCCGACAGGATGCCGGCGTTGGCGGTAATGCCGGCGAGCTCCATATCGGCGAGAACGGGGATGAGCGGCAGCTCGATTTCCTCGAGCACCTTCCGGGCACCGGGCTCCATCCGGACGATGAAGTCGTTGGCTAGACGCAGCACGTACCACGCCTCAGTTGCCGTACTCAGCGGCTCAACATCTGGCACAAGCTGATTGGGGTCGGATTGAGCAAGCGTCTCGCCGAGGTAGTTGTAGACCTGGAGGCTCAGGTCTTCCTTCTTTCCGCCCGGCTTGATGATCCAGGATGCCAATCCTGTATCGAAAGCGATGCCGTGCAGCGTGAGACCGGATGCTGCCAGCAGCTTGTACTGGCGCTTGGCATCGAGCAGGTATTTGGGTGAATCGCTTGCCAACCAGTCCTCTAGCGCGGTGTAGTCAGGGCGCCCAGCTGCCCAAGGGACATAGACGCAATCGTCCGCTGCAGCGATCCCGAAGCCGGAGATTCCGGCCGGACCCGTCTCCAGCTGCAGGCCGAGCGGTGCCGTGCCACCGCCAGAGGCGCGCTGCAACCACAGGGCGAGCTCTTCATCGATCAATGTACGCACGCCAGGCGCCGTCTGTTCCGCGGTCGCCTCAACGATCGGCGCTATCTGCGTGACCGCATCCGTTGATCCTTCAGCTGCAGCGATTTTCATCACACGCTCGAGCAGCGTCTTGAACTGCAGCTTGTCGAAGATCTCGCGCACGGCGGCAACGTTGATCTGTTGCCGCGCGAGGTCGTTGGGGCCAACGGAAAGCTCGACGTCGTCGACTAGCTTGTTGAGCTTGCGGTTACGAATGGCGTTGTCTTTTTGCTCTCGCAGCTTCTGCCCGACGACCCCCTTGATCTCGTCAGCGTGTTCGAGAATCTGCTCAAGACCGCCGTACTGGTTGATCCACTTCACCGCGGTCTTCTCGCCGACCTTGTCGATCCCAATAAGGTTGTCGCTGCTCTCCCCCACCAGCGCGGCAACATCGGGGTATTGGTGGGGTTCGATGCCATAACGTTCAAAAACTGCGTCGCGGTCGTAGCGCTTCAGCTCCGAGACGCCACGGGCGTTGGGATACAGGAGAGTGACGTCGTCGGTGACCAGTTGGATAGCGTCCCGGTCGCCGCTGACCACGAGGACGCGGTAGCCCTCGGTCGCGCCGCGCTTCGCCAAGGTGGCAAGAATATCGTCGGCTTCGTAGTCCTCTTTGGTGATGGTGACGATATTCATGGCTGCCAGCGCTTCTTCGAGCAGCGGCACCTGTCCGATGAACTCCGACGGCGTCTCACCGCGCGTTCCCTTGTACTCCGGATACTCACGCGTGCGGAAGGAGTAACGGGAAATGTCGAACGCGACGCCTAAGTGCGTTGGCTTCTCCTTCTGCAGAAGAAGGATCAGCATGGAAATGAACCCATGGATCGCGTTAGTGTGCTGACCTTCACGGTTGACGAAGCTGTCCACCGGGAGGGCGTAAAAAGCACGGAAAGCCAGCGAATGGCCATCAATAATCAGGAGGGTAGGCTTTTCGTTGTCCGACACACAGCCAGCCTATCGATCGGCCGGTGACTGG
>JAODMI010000146.1 GCA_025464755.1 Homoserinimonas sp. | reverse complement strand
CATGCTCCAATACTGCGACGAAGACTCTTGCGCCGCCACCCCTCACCAGTGAGAAGACTTGCCACCATTACACCGGAGAACCGTCAGACGGTGCGCATACGTTGCCGAACCTGCACAGTGGGACGGTGTTGCTCCCGTCACTAGGCCTTCACCCCATGCGGCAGATAGGGTGCGCGGCGATTCTCATCCTGGTCACCATGGCAGGATTCGTGTCCACAGTACCGCCGGCACTCGAACCGGTTCGAGAAACACCACACCACTGGCGCTGGCCGGTCGATGCACCACGCATTGTCGTGCGGCCATTTCTCGCACCCCCCACCCCGTACGCGACGGGGCACCGCGGTATCGACGTAAAGTCCCACGGACAGGTCTATGCGCCAGCGGACGGCGTGGTCCATTTTGCGGGAACTGTCGTAAACCGGCCGGTGTTGTCGTTACGGCATGAAGACGGCTTGATGTCCAGTTTTGAGCCGGTCACAACGTCGCTCACTGCCGGTGATGCCGTCAAAGCTAGAGAGGTCGTGGGTCGCGTCGAACCGGGACACTGCAGCTCACCGTGCCTTCACTTTGGCGTGCGCCGTCATGGGAAATACGTGTCACCGCTGAACTTCCTCGGCGGGATACCCCGTTCAGTTCTGTTGCCGACGCGAGCGCTAGTTCTCTGAAAGCAATACGCCAAAATTGTTAGGCCCTCGGATGCGCGGACTGGTAGCTGTCTTTCAGCCGCGCCATCGACACGTGCGTATAAATTTGAGTGGTACCCAGGCTCGCGTGACCCAACATCTCCTGCACGGCGCGGAGGTCAGCACCACCGTCAAGCAGGTGCGTTGCGGCCGTGTGCCTCAGGGCGTGCGGGCCGGCAGGTCCGCCGCCTGGGATCTGCTCCAGTAACCGGGAAACAAGCCTGTACACGTCACGAGAACCAAGGCGGTTGCCGCGGGAGCCGAGGAAGAGCGCTGAGGTCGATTCTCGAGCAAGGGTCGGGCGTGACTCCTGCAGGTACGCGACGACGGCGTCGAGGGCGGGCACACCGAACGGGACAACACGCTCCTTCGACCCCTTACCCATTACGCGCACAGTCAGTTGCCCGAGGTCGAGGCTGTCGAGGTCCAGTCCCACCACCTCGCTGACCCGAAGCGCCGATGCGTACAAAAGCTCAACCACGGCCAAATCTCTTAGCGCGTTCGCGTCCCCCGTGACGGCCCGCATTGATAGTGACGAAAGGATGGCATCCATTTGTGCTCTCGTGAGTACCCGCGGAAGGTGCCGATCCGGTTTGGGCGCCTTCAGCCGCACCGCGGCATCCAGGTGCTGGCCAGTCTGGCCCAGCCAGGAGCTGAAGCCACGCGCGGATGCCGACCGCCGTGCCAGGGTCGACTTGGCGAGCCCGCCTTGCGATCCGCTCCACAACCAGTCCCTCAACAGTTCCAGTGATAGGTCCTCAACGTGCTCCGCGCCGTGGCTGCCAGCGAACGCACCAAGCGAGACCAGGTCTGAACGGTACGAGCGCACCGTGTTCTGGCTGAACCCGCGTTCCGCCCCCAGATAACGGATGAAGTCGTCAACGGCCTGGTCGAGTTTCACTCCCCCATGGTCGCGCCTTTGCAGCGCAACGTCAGGATCCCTCGCCGCACCGCATGGAACCGTTGTTCGTTCTACCCTGCTGTTGTCTCGGTTGGCCGTTCGTCGCGCAGGTTGAACGTGCTGCGTTTATTCGAGAACGCCTCAACTCGCTGCTCGGGCGTCATAGCTTCGATCTGTGATCGGTAGTGTGCAGAGAAACCGGTGATTTCCACGGTTTCTCCCAAGGGAATCAGCGAATGCACAACTCGGTCTTCGTAGACATGCACGATGCTGATTGCCTGACCGGAGTTGACGCCAGAGAGGAGACGGTCTTGCGCTGTCAAATCCAGGGAGTAGCACGTGGCCGACACAACGCTCACCGGAATGCCAGCGAACATGCTGTGCGTTGAATAGTGAAGATGCCCCGCCAGGATGCCGCGCACGTCCGTTGCTTTGATGACGGCTGCTAACCGGTCCTGGTCGCGCAGTTCGAGCATCTGCATCGCCCACAAGAGTGGCGTGGGGATGGGCGGATGGTGCAGGGCGATAAGTGTCCCGTGTGGAGCTGGAATCGCAAGTTCTTCTCGCAGCCACTCGAGCTGGGTTTCCTCGAGTTCGCCGTGGTGATATCCGGGGACAGTGGTGTCGAGGCAGATGACACGCAGCCCCTTGATGTTGTAAACACGATCCTGCGGCAGGCTGCTACCGGCTTCGTCGAAGAGCGCTGCCGAATACTGCAGCCGTTCATCGTGGTTGCCCATCACCCAGATGACCTGGGCGCCGATCCGCTGCGCGACCGGCTCGACGATACCTCGCAGACGCTGGTACGCATCCGGCAGTCCATGGTCCGCCAGATCGCCGGTAAAGATGAGCGCTTCGGGAGCGATCCCCGAACGCTCCAACTGGTGCAACGCCTGCTTGAGGTTGTTCTCAGCCTCCACTGAACTGAAAAGACGTTCACCGCCCGCCAAGAAATGGGTGTCGCTGATGTGAGCGAGGGTGTGCACGGGAGCCGGATGCTGGCCGAGTTGCGTCATCCGTTCACCGTATTACGTGGTGCCGTCTATAGCCATGACCTTTGCAAAGCGTGCTTTGTGGCTACGGCGAATGCGCTTGGGTAATTCCA
>JAODMI010000180.1 GCA_025464755.1 Homoserinimonas sp. | reverse complement strand
AGATTTTGGTCGTTGCTGTTGGGAACGGCGCTCTCGGAAGACTGTTCAGCCTGGGCTACTTCACCGTTGTCAGCCTTTTCTTTGGCCTTCGGCGCACTGCTCCTAGAACCGCGCTTGGGTGCGGTCTTCGCAAGTAGCGACTCGGCTGGGGCGTTGTCGTTCGTCGCAGCCTCGCTCTTCGCAGCCTCGCTCTTCGCTGCGTCGCCCTCCACAGCATCGCCGGATGCGGCCTTCTTTTTGGATGTTGCTGGGGCCTCGGGTGCTGCTTGAGCATCCGTCGCGGCAGCAACGCCCGTCTCCGTCTGGTTGGCGTGCGTGGCAGCCTTCTTCGGCGCTGCAGCTTTGCGTGTGCGCTTCGGCGCAACAGGCGCTTCGCCGGCGGTAGTTACGGCAGAACCATCTGCATCCCCTACCGGAGCCGTTGGCGCCGGCGCGGCGGTCGTCGTGACGACGCCAGCTGTTGCGGTGGCACGACGTGGTGCGCGCTTCTTCACGGTTACCGGTTCGGTGACGGTAGCTCCTTCCGTGACGGAAGGGGTGTTCTGGGTCTCGGAGATAGCTTCCACGAGTGCTCCTTTACGAAGTTTGGATGCGCCGCTGATGCCTCGCTCTGCTGCCAGAGCGTACAGCTCTGGGAGACGCAGGGAGTTCAAGTCAACGCTCGAGTCCGGCCACGTGGCACGGACGGTGGGATCAGTCACTAAGAGGATTCCTTTCCCCGACCAGAATTCTCGTCTTGAGAAACATGCGGGGGCTTGTCGGGAAGCAAGTCATCCAGCGCGAACTTACCTGATCTGCGCGGATACGCAGGGTAAGCGACGGGCTGGGCGATGCTAGTGATTGCGCAACCCTTGGGTTCAGCCATTTGACTGAACCAGGTCTCGCTAGGCCGAGGCCTCGACTGGGTGCAAATTCACTGTAGCACCTTTGAAGTCCACGGCCAGCATGAGCGACTGCCAGGGCGTGGCGGTGTGCTTGGCCACCAGATCGGCGGCCAGCAACCGCTCTGCCGGGTCGCTGCACAGCACCAAGATGGATGGACCGGCGCCGGATACCACCGCAGCCAGCCCGTGGGAACGGAGCTCTTGCAGCAGCGAAACGGTGTCCGGCATGGCGCTGGCCCGGTAATTCTGGTGCAGCTTGTCTTCGGTCGCGGCGTGCAGTAGTTCTGGGCTTTGGATGAGCGCCGCAATGAGCAACGCGGACCGCGAGACGTTGAAGATCGCGTCCTCATGAGGCACGGATGCCGGGCGCAGGCTTCGGGCAAGGGCCGTTGACATAGTGCTTTCCGGTACGCAGATCAGCGGCGAGACACCGCGATGAACCATGAGCTTCTTATGTTGCGGCCCGGCAGCTGTTGTCCAGGCGATGGTCAAACCGCCAAACAGTGCCGGTGCGACGTTATCTGGATGCCCCTCAAGCTCGGTTGCAACCCCGAGCAGAGCATTCGCATCGAGGTCGACAACACCATGCAGCAGCCCTTTGGCCGCCATGATGCCAGAAACGATGGCCGCACCGGAGGAGCCGAGGCCGCGCCCGTGAGGAATTGAGTTGTGTGCCACAAGGTTCAGCCCCGGCATGGACTGTCCATATTTTGCGAATGTGTGGGCGATGGCGCGAACGACGAGGTTCGTCTCATCGGTAGGCACTTCGCCTTCACCTACGCCGACAACGTCGACGGTGACTCCTGGTTCGGCACGCACAGTGACCGTGAGGTCGTCGTAGAGCGACAGCGCAAGACCGAGCGTGTCGAATCCGGGCCCAAGGTTTGCCGTGGTGGCCGGTACCTTGACTGTTACCGATCGGCCCGCGAACACGTCAGGTTCTTTGCTCATGCCGTGGCTTTCACCAGCCCCAGTACGTCGGCGATTTCGTCCGTGTCAACCGCAACACTGGTGGGTGTGACGTCGGATCCGTCGGCCGCACGAAGGGCCCACTGTGGATCCTTGAGCCCGTGACCGGTGACGGTGAGAACGACCGTAGCGCCGGCGGGAATCTCACCGGCGGCTGAGCGCTCAAGTAGCCCGGCAACGCTGATGGCCGAAGCTGGCTCAACGAAAATTCCGACCTCGGCAGACAAGATGCGGTGCGCCTCAAGAATCATGTCGTCAGAGATCGCGCCGAAGTACCCATCGCTGGTTTCGCGTGCGGCGATGGCCAACTCCCATGAGGCTGGGTTGCCGATGCGGATTGCACTGGCGATGGTATCCGGGTGTTTCACTACGTGGCCGAGCACGATAGGGGCGCTACCTGCCGCTTGGAATCCGAACATGCGGGGCAGTTTGGTGCTGATACCTCTGGCCAGTTCTTCGGAGTAACCGCGGAAATAGGCTGAATAGTTTCCGGCATTGCCGACGGGAACGATGTGGAAGTCGGGCGCGTCCTCCAGTACTTCCACGACCTCGAATGCGGCGGTCTTCTGACCTTCGATGCGGTCGTTGTTCACCGAGTTCACCAGGTGCACCGGATAGTTTGCTGCGAGCTCACGAGCAATATCGAGGCAGTCGTCGAAATTTCCGCGCACTTGGAGAAGTTGCGCGTCGTGGGCGATTGCCTGGGCGAGTTTGCCCATCGCGATCTTGCCTTCCGGTACCAGTACAGCCGAGGTGATACCGGCGTGTGTGGCATACGCGGCAGCAGATGCGGATGTGTTGCCGGTGGAGGCGCAGATGACCGCTTTGGCCCCGGCCTCGACGGCCTTCGATACCGCCATGGTCATGCCTCGGTCCTTGAATGACCCTGTCGGGTTCATCCCCTCGAACTTAACCCAGACTCTGGCGCCGGTGCGGGCAGACAGCGCGGGAGCTGGGATAAGTGGGGTACCGCCCTCGCCCAGGGTGACAATTGGTGTCGCATCTGAGATGTTGAGGCGATCTGCGTACTCGCGGAGAACTCCGCGCCACTGGTGAGCCATTACAAACCTTCTACTCTGAGGACCGATGTGACGGTGACGACGGCGTCGCTCTTTTCGAGGGCGACGACCGTGGATGACAGGTGCGCTTCGGATGCTTCGTGCGTACCAATCACAAGGGTAGCGGTGGCTACCGCTTCGCCGACGCCGACCACACGCACGGACTGGGAGACGGTCTCCACGGAAACCCCGTACTGACTGAACAGGGTCGCGATCGCCGCGAGCACGCCCGGCTCGTCGACGACTTCGAGAGTGATTTGATACCGGGTGCTGATGCTCGAAATGGGCAGCAGCGGCAGATTCGCATGGGTGGACTCCGCCACACCGGGCCCGCCTACGACGTGTCGTCGAGCGGCCGACACCAGGTCACCGAGAACGGCCGAAGCGGTCTCTCTGCCGCCGGCTCCGGCGCCGTAGAACATCAGGTCGCCGGCAGCTTCCGCTTCGATGAACACAGCGTTTTTCGCCGCATGAACTGCCGCAAGCGGGTGAGTGCGAGGCACCAGCGCGGGGTAAACGCGGGCGCTGACGCCTTCTGTGCCGTCGGCGGCTGTCATCCGTTCGCAGATGGCGAGGAGCTTGATGACGTAACCGGCCTTACGGGCGGACTCCACCTGCCCTGCGGTGATCTCTGTGATGCCTTCCCGGTAGACGTCTTCGATAGGTACGGTCGTGTGGAACGCGAGGCTGGCCAGGATGGCTGCCTTTTGTGCGGCGTCGTAGCCACCAATGTCCGCGGTGGGGTCTGCCTCGGCGTAGCCGAGCTCAGTGGCGGCTGCTAGCGCCGATTCAAGGGTGTCGCCCTCGGTGTCCATGCGATCGAGGATGAAGTTGGTCGTCCCGTTGACAATGCCGAGGATGCGTTTGACCCGGTCGCCGGCCAGGCTGTCACGCAGCGGGCGGATAATCGGAATGGCAGCTGCGACGGCCGCTTCATAGTAGAGCTGGGCTCCGACCTGCTCTGCTGCCTCGAAAAGTTCCGGGCCATGGGTGGCGATGAGAGCCTTGTTGGCGGTGATCACGTCAGCGCCAGAATTGAGCGCCTGCAGGATGTACGTGCGGGCGGGTTCGATGCCCCCGATCAGCTCGATGACGATGTCTGCACCGACGATGAGTGATTCCGCATCCGTCGTCAGCAACTCGCGCGGAATCGCCGTGGTGCGCGGGGCGTCGACATCGCGGACCGCGACCCCGACCAGTTCCAGGCCGGCTCCGGCCCGATTGGCCAACTCTTCCCCGTGTTCTGTGAGCAGGGCAACCACCTGGGCGCCGACCGATCCTGCGCCCAGGAGGGCTACACGGAGGTTGCGGTACTCGATCATGATTGTCGTCCGTTCGTTGTCGATTCGGTGGGCTCGTCGAGCCCGGCGTCTCGGGAAAGCAGGTCGGCTTCCGTGTCGCCTCGTACGATGACGCGCGCCTGGCCGTCGCGCACAGCGACGACCGCAGGCCGGGTCACATAGTTGTAGTTGTTCGCGAGCGACCAGCAGTATGCACCGGTCGCAGGCACGGCGACGAAGTCACCCGGCTCAACGTCACCAGGAAGGTAGTCGGCGTGCACCACGATGTCACCGCTCTCACAGTGCTTACCGACGACACGCACAAGCTCGGCTGGGGCATCCGAATGCCTGTTGGCTAACCGAACTGAGTAGTCGGCCCCATACAGTGCCGGGCGAATGTTGTCTCCCATACCGCCGTCGATGCTCACATATTTGCGAATAGCGAGACCGTCGACGAGCACGTCCTTAATCGTCCCCACCTCGTAAAGCGTGAACGTTGACGGGCCGACGATGGCGCGGCCAGGCTCGACGGCTACGACGGGCACGGCGATTCCGAGGCGCTCGCTCTCAGACGCGACGATATTGGCGAGCGCCTCTGCGATGCGGTCGATGCTCATTGCCTCGTCCGCACTCGTGTAGGCGATACCGAAGCCTCCGCCGAGGTTCAGTTCAGGCACAGGCCCGTCCGTTAACAGCTCGGCGTGTACGGCCATGACGCGGCGAGCCGACTCGGCAAAACCTTCCGACTCGAAAATCTGGGAGCCGATGTGGCTGTGCAGCCCAAGAAATTCCAGTTCGGGATGCGAACGGATGACGGCGACGTTGGCGACAGCGTCAGCCAGGGCGATGCCGAACTTCTGGTCTTCACGAGCGGTGGCCAAGTATTCGTGCGTGTGCGCGTGGACGCCACTGTTGACGCGAAGTCTCACCGGTTGGCGCCGCTTGTGGTGGCGTGCGGCCGAGGCGATGCGATCGATTTCGATCAGGCTGTCCACGATGATGACGCCAAGCCCCGCACCCACTGCCCGATCGATCTCGGCAACGGACTTGTTGTTGCCGTGCAATCCAAGGCGTGCAGCCGGAACGCCGGCCGCCAAGGCGACGGCGAGCTCTCCGCCGCTAGCGACGTCGATGTACAGACCCGACTCGGTCACCCAGCGGGCTACCTCCGTCGAGAGGAACGCTTTGCCGGCGTAATAAACCTTCGCGGTAGTTCCCACGCGAGCGAATTCGCGGTCGAAAGCGGCTCGCGTGTCGTCGGCCCGGCCGCGCACATCCGCTTCATCCACAACGTAAAGAGGTGTGCCGAAACGTGCTGCAAGGTCGGGTGCGCTGACACCAGCAACCTCGAGCGCTCCAGAGGACGAGCGGGATGCGCCACGTGACCAGACGGTTGGAGCCAAGGCGTTGACGTCTTCTGGCACGACAAGCCACGGCGGTGCGAGCGGGTTTGCAGTCATAGGAACCTCAGGCGACTTTGAAAGATGGGTGAACCTATGCCGGTTCCGGATGCCCTCTAAATTGTAGGGCTAGTCGCAGCTGCCTTTCGTGGCAAGCGACTTCAGATCGAGCGGGAGGTCACGGCCGGTGAGCGTCAATTGAAGCTTGTTACCCGAAACGCTAACGTCTTGCAGGTTGATGCCAGCTGGTAGCAGCTCGGCCGTGCAGACACGCCTGGTGAAACTGGCCAGGTCAACGAATTGCCCGATATCGGCGGACACATCGGCGGTTGTGACCTCCAAGCCGGTGGGTGTCAGAACAAGAAACTCGCCGTCGAGTGACGGTTCGAGCGCCACCGTGTATCCAATCGCGTTCCCGAGGACATCGATCTGCCCGTCGACGAACGTGCCACCGTCGACAATACGCGGGGTGACCGGCGCATCCTCTGTCGCCATCAGCTCCCCCATGCCGACTTCGTCCATATCCAGTGTCACGTCAACGCGATCGAGTGTCCCCTGCAAGTACTGCTGGAGGAACGAGAAACCGCCAATCGTCGCGGTGACGTTTCCGTTGTCACCCGGCACCTCAGACGCAACCTCGCTTTCGACGCGGGTTTCGGCGAAATCCCGAGCCGCCGCATCCGCCACAGCGGCGCCACCGACGAACATGGCGATGACCAGTACGGTCACGATGACGCTGCGGCCCCATTTTTTGGGTTTGCGCGGAGGCTCGTTGTAGTCATCGAAAGTCACTGTCACATCCGTTCCGGTGCGCTCACACCCAGCAAGCCGAGGCTGTTGCGAAGAACCTGGCCGGTCGCATCGTTAAGCCATAGCCGCGTGCGGTGAACATCGGAGACCACCTCATCACCCATCGGCGTCACACGGCAGTTGTCGTACCAGCGATGGTAAGCGCCGGCAAGCTCCTCCGCGTAGCGCGCAACGCGGTGGGGTTCGCGCAGTTCGGCAGCCTGGTGCACCACTCTGGGAAATTCACCGAGCGATCCGAGCAGGTTGCTCTCCGTTTCGTGGGTGAGCAGCTCGGGCGCAAAAGCGCTGCGGTCCACGCCCGTGGCGGCTGCGTTCTTTGCGACAGCGTTGGTGCGAGCGTGCGCATACTGCACGTAAAAGACCGGGTTGTCGTTGGTGCGCCGCTGCAGCACCTCAGGGTCCAGGGTTAACGGCGAGTCGGCAGGGTACCGTCCGAGGGAGTACCGCAGGGCGTCCGTGCCCAGCCACGCCTGCAGGTCATCCAGCTCGATAATGTTGCCGGCCCGCTTCGACAGTCGGGCACCATTGATAGAAACCAGCTGTCCGATGAGAACCTCGACATCGCGGGCGGGGTCGTCGCCTGCGGCACCGGCGATTGCCTTGATGCGGTGCACATAACCGTGGTGGTCCGCGCCGAGTAGGTAGATTTTGTGAGCGAAACCCCGATCGCTTTTGCTCAGATAGTACGCTGCGTCGGCGGCGAAATAGGTATAGACGCCGTTACCGCGCTTAATTACGCGGTCTTTGTCGTCACCGAAGTCGGTGGTGCGAACCCAGATGGCGTCGTCCTCGTCGTAAACGTGACCTTGAGCGCGTAGGCGTTCCACCGCTTTGTCGATGGAACTTGGCGTGCCAGCGTGCAAATCACGTTCGGAAAACCACACATCGAACTTGACGTTGAAACGGGCGAGAGAATCCTTGATCTCCCCGAGCTGCAGCTGGTATCCCACCTCGCGGGCGGTCGCCAAGGCAGAGACATCATCGAGGTCGAGCAGTCCCGGCTCGCGCTGCAGCACAGCTGCCGCGAGATCGGTGATGTATTGGCCCGGGTAGCCCTTCTCAGGCGTGGGCTCTCCCTTAGCCGCGGCGAGAATGCTCGCACCGAAGTTGTCCATCTGGTTGCCTGCGTCGTTGATGTAAAACTCGTTGGCCACCTGCGCCCCGGCCGCCCGCAACACGCGACCGAGCGAATCCCCGAGCGCCGCCCAGCGAGTGTGGCCGATGTGAAGCGGGCCGGTGGGGTTCGCTGACACAAACTCGAGGTTTATGCTGACACCTTCGTAAAGGTTGCTACGGCCGAACGCTTCCCCCTGCTCGACAATCGTTTTGGCGAGGCGACCGGCGGCTGCGGCATCCACAGTGATATTGATGAAGCCGGGACCGGCAACGTCAACCGATGCCACTCCCTCGATGCCGGTGATGCCCTCGGCGAGCTCTGCGGCGAACTCACGCGGGTTCGTGCCGAGCGGCTTGGCCAACTTCATGGCGATATTCGAAGCCCAGTCGCCGTGATCACGGTTCTTGGGGCGGTCGAGGAGCACGTCGTCGATGCTGACAGTGACAGCGGATTCCCGGCGGGCGAGCGCTTCGGTAACGATGCGGAGGATGGCGGCGGAAAGTTCAGCTGGAGTCACTGGAGAATTCTACCGGGCGCGTTTTCGGTATACGGTCGCGCGCGTGATCGGTGATGATGGACTGGTGCATTCGACCCATCGCTCCCGCAACACTGTCCTCCTCCTTATTGCCGCCGCCTCGATAGGAGCCTTGACCGGATGTGGCGCAGAGATACCTAAGCCCGCTAGCACGTCAACGCAGCAGCCGAGCGAAGCGGCCACGCCGACTGAACCGGCGGTAGAAGAACCTGCCCAGACAACTGGCGCGCCGGTAACCATCAAGTGCAGTGAACTCATTTCTGCCGAGACTATGTACGAGTTCAACCCGAACTTTGGCTTGCAATCCGATTTCACTCCCGACTCTGGCAGCACCGCTGCGACGATGCAGGCCGACCAGGGCATCGCGTGCAGCTGGGTCAACCAGACCAGCGGTGAGACAATCGTCATCTCCGCTGCCAATCCGGGTCCCGCCGACCTAACAGCTCGTGCGGAGACGTTGGCAACGACGAGCAAGCCAGCACCGGAGCTTGGCCCATCCGCGTGGTTCACACGCGCTGCTGGCGTTGGCATGACGGAAGTCATCACCGAAACCCACTGGCTCGCCGCCAGCTCCACCTACTTCTATGAGGCGATGGAGGTGGCACCGCTGCTTGATGCGGCGAAGGCCGCACTCGGAGAGTAAAACCGGCTGGCCCTGCTAATCTAGGTCACGCACCTCCTGGCCCCCATAGCTCAGGGGATAGAGCACTGCCCTCCGGAGGCAGGGGCGGCAGTTCGAATCTGCCTGGGGGCACCACATAA
>JAODMI010000159.1 GCA_025464755.1 Homoserinimonas sp. | reverse complement strand
CGTGTGCTCTTCCGATCTCAAACACCGACTCCCCTTCGGCCTGCAAACTCACCGGCACAAAGTTGAATACACCAACGAGCAAAATGCCCTCAAGAACGGTGATCGCCAGAATCGCGATAGCCCAGCGGTTTCGACCCAAACGGATGAGCGAGGGCAGTATGCGCTCGCGTTCCAGCATGATTGGGCTCGGCAGTCTAAGCAGAACCACAGTCATAACGGCACAGGTGAGGGCGATGGCTGCAAAGACTAAGCGCCAACTCAACCATTGCGCAATCACCCCCGCTCCGAGGGTTCCGGCCGCCATGCCCAGCGCGGCCGCCGCTGCAAGGTTGGCTGTCGCGACAGCGCGCTCTCGCATGGTCAGGGTGTCACCGAAATAGACCAGCACGGCAGTGAAGGTTGCGGCGAAGGCCGCTCCAGAGGCTCCGCGCGCGATCAGGAACATAAGCGGATCGGGAGAGAAGATGGTCGCAAGATTGGCTAAACCGGCAGCACCAGTTGACACGGCGAGAATGAGGACGCGCCCCCAACGGGTAGATAGGGCGCTCCAGACAAGTTGCATGGCCGCATAGCAAATTGCGTACACCGACAGGGAATCACCGACCGATGCGAGTGACGCATTCATGTCTTCCGCGATCACCGGGATGAGAGGAGCCATCACCGAGCGATCGATCATCGACACGAATGCCGCTAGGGACAAAACCCGCAGTACGCTTCGTTGCGACCTCATTCATACCCTCGTCCCAGCAATGACCAAGCGCCCGCCCGCCGCTGACTGTAATCGGTTGCTACGCTTTGCCAGCCCAGTAGTCCTCTTGTGACTTCGTTGCCAAGAGCTCCTCAGCCGTACGGAAGCCCGGCGCCATGGAGGCGCTGCTTCCTGCCATGTACTGGTGGTGCTCGATACCGAGAAGTCGAATCCAACTTTGCTGCCCGAAGGTGAGCGCAATGCAACAGCCCAACTCCACAAGTTGCGGCTCAGAGAAGTGTGCCCGTAGCCGCCCCCACAACGCGTCAAGGTCTTGCTCGCCCCAGGCGATCGCTTGGGCATAGGCAAGCGCCGCCTTCTGACGGTCATCGTATTTATCGGACGACTCAAAGTTCAACAGGTCGTCATACTGCTGTTCGTGAAGGCCCGCCTTGACCGCCTTGTCGGATCGCTGGTTGCCGCAGAATTCGCACTTAACGGTGCGTGAAATATAGACCCGGCATAAATCTTTGATCGAATGGTCCACGTCTCCGCCATGGAAGAGCGCCTTCCACGGTTCAGCGAAAGCCCAAAAGGCATTGGGTGAGTGAGCCCTGACTGCCGAACTTTCCGGCCGTGGGGTTCCCTCCCTGGCGCAGCGATGCATTTCCTCTTGCATTCGCTCATCCATGTGCTCAAGCGGCACATAACTGATGTAGGGCTGGTGAGTCATGGTTGCTCCTTCGGCACTGAATTGTTCAACCCCGCTGATCCGGCGCCGCCTGGCTGGCAGCACCGTCTCGTGCCGATGGAATCGCCATAATAATAGCAATCGGTTGCAGTCACCCTAGTCCTGCGTCGCGACAGCGTCAAGGGCAGGAGGCATCGGACGGCATCGCGGCCATCCTGACGGGTTGCTGCATCGCACCGTCAACGTCACGAGGGCCCACACGCGCGCGGTACGTCGATTGACCGCGGGAGTAGCAGGACGTCGTGGCGCCCAGCACCCGCCGCTCCGGCAAAATCGCCATAGCAATCGGTTGCGAACTATGAGAACATGCACACTAAGCCCGGGGAAGTAGCCCCGGTACGCGTGTCGTCGTAGACCGAATCCATGTCCAGTGAAAGACGGTAGAAGATAAATGGGCGATCAATATCCAACAATTCGTGCGGCCGCCGTGCAGGCATCGTCAGTCTTCCTCGATCGCGAGGGATCTGTCGCCAAAGCCTGTGCACTCATCCGTGAGGCAGGGAGCAATGGCGCGAAGCTCATCGCCTTTCCTGAAGGCTTCATCCCCGCACACCCGATCTGGTTTCACTTCCATCCTGGATCTGGGCGTATTGCAACGGAGCTGAGCATTGAGTTGTTCAAAAACGCGGTTGAAATACCCGGGCCCGAGATCGCTGAGTTACAGCGAGCGGCGGCCGACGCGGGCGCCTACGTCGTTATAGGCGTTTGCGAGAAAGTCCCCAACACCATAGGAACGCTGTACAACACTCAGGTCTTCCTCGGTCCAGACGGCGCCCTACTGGGGAAGCGCCAAAAAATTATGCCGACAGTGGGCGAGCGCCTGGTCCACACGGGCGGCAGCGGCGACAGCCTCAAGGTATTCCAAACTGACTTCGGCCCAACCAGCGCACTTATCTGCGGCGAAAACTCCAACCCGTTGGCGATATTTGCCCTAACCGCACAGTACCCACTAGTACACGTGATGAGTTGGCCGAACCACTTCCCCGTGAGCGGAGCGGCGATGAGCAACCGTGTCTCCATCGATTCGCAAGCGTTCGCGCAGATGTCAAAGGCATTCGTGGTCAGCGCCTGCGGCACTATCGATGACGCGACGATTGCGAAGCTGCAACTGTCGCCCCAGGACGAAGAGATCATTCGAGGCCCCGGATTTTGCGGGGGTTCCGTCATAGTCTCGCCCGACAGCCAAATAATCGCCGGGCCGCTGGGAAGCGAAGAGGGAATTCTGTATGCGGATCTCAACCTAGAGGCTGGCATCAAAATGAAACTTCGCCACGACTTTGCGGGACATTACAACCGCCCCGATATATTTCAACTGCGTGTCAACACGGGCAGCCCGCAGATATACGGTGCATTCGACGCCAGCAACGCCTTGGGCTTACGCGAGGCACCTGCTCCCCTCGAACACCGTAGCGCGGAGCGCGGAAGGCCGGCGCTTGGCGCAGTGGGCAGCCCTGCCCACGAGGCGCGTTTCAGCAGTCAACTTGCCGTCGGCTCGCCGAGCATCCACGGCACGGGAATCGACGACAACCCAGAATAAACGGGCAACCCTCACAAGGTAGGGCCTACGGCACGAGTTGATTGCGCCCCCCTCTGCTGCTGCACCTCACCCAGATGCAGCAGCAGAGGGTGCGTTACCCGACCGACGGAGAGATACGCTGTCGGAATGCTGAAAAAGCTTCAATGCCACACGTTCAGCCTGACGTTAGACCAGTGAGGTTCTGCAATGGAGAAAATCGATACCGTAATCATCGGCGCAGGGCACGCTGGGCTTAGCATCAGCAATATTCTCACCGCGCGAGGGGTTGAGCATGCTGTGCTTGACCGCACCGGCGTCGCCGCCCGCTGGAGCGCCGAGCGTTGGGACTCCTTCAGCCTGTTGACACCTAATTGGGCGACCTGGCTGCCCAACTGGCACTATGACGGCACAGAGCCGCACGGGTTCATGGGACGTGAAGAGGTTGTCTCCTACCTCACGCGATACGCTCGCGCCTTCAACGCCCCCATTCGCGAGGGTGTCGATGTGAGCAGTCTGGGGATTTCGCCGGCAGGCGGTTACCGACTGATCAGCACGGCCGGCGAAATTCACGCCGGAAAAGTGGTCATCGCCACCGGACCTTTCCAAAGACCACGCCTACCAGCCTGGTCCATCGAACTCCCCCACACACTCACCCAGCTGCATTCAAGTGGGTATCGCAACGCTGCCCAGCTTCCCGACGGTGCCGTGCTCGTGGTGGGGAGCGGCCCCTCTGGCCAGCAAATCGCCGAAGACCTCGTTAACGCTGGCCGCACCGTTTACCTTTCGGTCGGTCGACACAACCGCGTTCCCCGCCGCTACCGTGGGCGCGACTTCTACTGGTGGCAGGAGCTCGGTGGCTTCTACGATAAGACGTCCGCCTCGACGCCAATCGCGGTGCAACGTCAGGGGGCGGCCCCTGCACTCACCGGAGTTGATGGGGGACACGACCTGGATTTGCGTCAGCTTCATAGTCGTGGAGTGACCCTGCTCGGACGAGCGGTGGGCATGCACGGCACACGGCTGCAATGCGGCACCCACCTTCAGGATGATCTGGCCGCCGGAGATCTGGCGCTCGATCGATTCCGCGACTGGGTCGAGGCACGGTTGCACCGGTTCGAGGGTCTTTACGGCGAACCAGAACCGCACGTGACATACCCAGACCCGCCTACGCCACCAAATGAGCTGGACCTTCTCGCCGCCGGTGTCTCGACGGTGATCTGGGCCACAGGCTTTCAGCAAAGCTTCTCCGAGTGGGTTCGGGTACCCGTATTCGACGCCAAAGGATTTCCGCAACACCAGCGCGGTGAAACCGACTTTCCGGGCCTTTACTTTCTTGGCCTGCCCTGGCTGCACCGCCAGCGCTCACCGTTCATCCGCGGCGCCGAGGAGGACGCCCAGCACGTCGCTTCGTTGATCCTCAACCCGCCGCACAACTAACTACCCGCGCAGGGCCGCCACAGCCCCCTAATTCTTCTTAGCGCGCAGCTTGGAAATTTCGTACAGGGTCACGCTGGCCGCGATCCCGGCATTCAGCGACTCTGTTGACGCGCTAATCGGAATCGACACCACCGCGTCGCAAGTCTCGGTGACCAAACGGGACAAACCCTTTCCTTCGCTGCCGACGACGACGACGAGCGGCTCCTTTGCCCACGACAGGCCAGGCAACTCAACATCACCGCCACCATCAAGGCCGAGCACGAACACACCGCGCTCCTTGAAGGCCTTCAGCGTCTGGGTCAGGTTGCTGGCCATGGCGACGGGGGTACGGGCCGCAGCACCAGCCGACGTCTTCCAGGCCGAGGCGGTCACCCCGACAGATCGTCGCTGGGGCACGATGACTCCCTGCCCACCGAACGCTGCGACCGAACGAATGATGGCACCCAGGTTGCGCGGATCCGTAATGCCATCGAGCGCCACGAACAGGGGAACCTGACCACGCGAGACGACCTTCTCGAAAAGCTCCATCGGGTGCTCGTAGTTGTACGGCGGGACTTTCAGCGCAAGACCCTGGTGCACCGAGTCGAATCCCGCGAGGCGGTCGAGTTCTGGACGCATGACCTCAAGAATGGGCAGTCCACGCTTGGTTGCGATAGACATGACCTCCTTTACGCGATCGTCATATTCGATGCGCGTGGCAACGTAAAGGGCAGTGGCCGGAATCTGGGCGCGCAACGCTTCGAGCACCGAGTTTCGTCCGGTCACAACCTCAATGTCTTCTGACTGCTTGGGGCGAGTCTGGCGCTGCTGCGGGCGGCCCGGAGCATCCGTCCTCGGCTTCTGCTGCCCACCACGCTTCTCAACGAGACGATCCTGCGCAATCTTGCGCTTACCCGCGGGATGATACGGACGATCTTCTGCTTTCGGCGTCGGCTTTCTTCCCTCGAGCGCCTGGCGACCCTGGCCGCCGGAACCTACCTGGGGTCCCTTACGGCCCTTGCGGATGGCGCCGGCACGAGACTTGCTCGGACCACTGTTGCTTTTCATGACACGTCTCTATTCATAACTGGGGCTAATCGTTGCCGAGGCTCCAATGCGAGCCTCCGGGAGTATCTTCGATCTGGATTCCGGCTGCGACCAATTCGTCGCGGATCCGATCGGCTGCCGCGAAGTCGCGGTCTTTGCGTGCCGCTGCGCGGTCGTCGAGCAGCCTTTCGACCAGAGCCGCCAGGGCGACAGTGGCTGGTTCGTTTACGGCGGTCTGCCATTCTACCGCTAAAGGATTGATTCCAAGCACATCAGTCATGGCAAGCACTTCACCGCGGATTTTCGCCGAAGCCTCAAGGTCTTCCCCGTCCAGTGCGGCGTTTCCCGCGCGAACTCGTTCGTGCAGCACTCCCATCGCCTGCGGGATGGCCAAATCATCATCCATGGCTGCGGCGAACTCCGCTGGAACTTCGAGCACGGTGTCGCTAACAAAGCGGGTTGCCTTCAGGCGACGCTCTGCGCGGTGAAGAAACACCTCGATGCGCTCCAACGCCGCCTCCGCCTCGACGAGTGCGCCGTCGTGATAGTCAATCGTTGAGCGATAATGAGCCGCACCCAGGTAGTAGCGCACCACCAGGGGCCTGGCCATCGCCAGGAACTCCGCAGCGTACACAGAGTTGCCGAGCGACTTGCTCATTTTCTGCCCGTTCACGTTGACCAGGCCGTTGTGCACCCAGTAGGTGGCGAAGTCGTCACCGGCTGCAGTGGAC
>JAODMI010000122.1 GCA_025464755.1 Homoserinimonas sp. | reverse complement strand
GGGCTGCGCCATAGTGTGCCGCTTCTGGCCGGATACTCCTGAATGTCCTGCGTTTTCGTCGGCGGGTGCGGGTGCGTACAGTGGGCGGATGTCGCTTCCTCTGTCTTCCGCTCTGGCGAGCCGCTTCGAGCAGCTCCCCGAATGCGGCTCCACCAATTCGGAACTGGCAGCCCGCGCTGTCCAGGGCTGGCCGGATTTCTCGGTGCTCCTCACGACGAACCAGACCGCCGGGCGGGGCAGGCTCGACCGCGTGTGGGTGGCGCCACCGGGGCAGACGCTGGCGGTATCCGTTTTGCTGCGTCCCACCGTGCCGGTGGATACGTTCAGCTGGTTGCCTTTGATCGCGGGGCTGGCGATGGCACGTGCCGTCGCTGAGGCGGTTCCGTTTCGAGTTGCGCTGAAGTGGCCGAACGACGTGCTAGTGGATGGGTTGAAGGTGAGCGGGCTGCTTGCTGAGCTCCTTCCCGCCGCGGACGGTGTGGTGGTTGGTGCGGGGCTCAATCTCACCATTGCGGCGGACGGGCTGCCCACCCCCAAGTCGACTTCGCTGATTCTGAAGGGCGCCGACCCGGATCGTTTGCTCGAGCGCTCACTCACGGCATACCTGCGGGAGTTGCGCGGGCTGTACTCCGCCTTCACGGAGCACGGCGGCGATGCCGAGGCCAGCGGCATCCGTCAGCAATTGCTGAAAGGTTGCGGCACCATCGGGCAGAGAGTGCGCGTGGAGCTTCCCGATGGGTCAACCGAGTACGGACATGCGACCGGCATCGATGACATCGGTAGATTGTTGTACCAGCGGGAACCGGATGGCAGCCTTCAGGCTGTCGCCGCCGGTGATGTGACGCATGTGCGGTATGAATAAGACATGTCAGGCGAGGATGACGATCAGGGGACCGAGGGCGAACGAGTTGTTGCACGCCTCAGGCCCCACGCCCGCGCGCTGTTTTGGCCGTCTCTGCTGCTGATTGCTGGAGTTGGGGCGTTGGCGTACTTCGCTGGGTCTTTCGCTGAGGAGTGGCAAAACGTGGCGCTACTGGTGGGTGGCATCAGCGTTCTGCTACTGACGTGGCTGCTTCCGCTGTTTCGCTGGCTTGCCCAGCGTTACATCATCACGACACGGCGGATCATCATACGCAGCGGCACTTTCACTCGCATGCGTCAGGAGCTGCTGCACAGCCGCGGTTATGACGTCATTGTGCGTAAACGTTCGGTTCAGTCTCTTTTCGGTAGCGGCGACGTGCTCATCAACACCGGCCTGGACCATCCTGTGACGCTGCGGGATGTCCCTAGCGCCGACCTCGTGCAGGGTGCCCTCCACGACCTGATGGAGCAGAGCATGAACCCGATTGCCGCGCGTCGCCAGGCGGAGGCATCGCATCCGGGTGAGACGACCCGATGGGGTACGCGCTAGCTAGGCAGCGTCGTACTCTCGAACGCGCTCCGGGTCGTGGACGATTCGGGCGGCTCGGCGGCGCGCCGCTGGGTTGAATACCCAGACGCGGTACAGCCAGAAGCGGAACACTGTGCCGAGGGCGAGACCGATTCCGTTGCCAGCGATGTTGTCTGCCAGCAGAGAATCGAAGCCGATGGCGTATCGCGAGATCCACAGGCAGGCCAGGCCGATGGCCATCCCGCCGATGCTGACGAGTGTGAATTGAAACGCTTCCCGGAGTGGATGGCCGTGGCTGCTCTGCTCGAACGCCCAGTACCGATTACCCACCCAGTTGACCGCGATGGCCAGTGATGTTGAGATGACTTTCGCGATGACGGGACCGCCCTCGACTGTGCCGGGGGCGAGGACGGTCAACCAGAGCATGTTGAACACGGTGACATCGACGACAAAGCCGACAGCGCCCACAAGCCCAAAGCGCGTGAGTTGTGTGAGCAGAGTGCGCAAGAAAACCACCTGGTCGGATGAGCAAAGATAGAACAGTAGAGATAATTCTAAACGTCGATGATTTATCGAACCTGTACTCGTGTCATCCTCAAGTTCTCGGAGAAATCATGTCTGTCAAAGTTGGCGTAATCGGTGGTGGGCAGTTAGCTCGCATGATGATCCCGGCCGCGGTGAACCTGGGCCTGGACATCCGCGTGTTTGCCGAAAACGCGGGAAGTCCTTCAGCTTTGGCCGCGACAGCGGTCGGAGATTACCGGAACATCGAAGACGTGCTGCGTTTTGCGAGAGAGGTCGACGTTGTCACCTTCGACCATGAGCATGTTCCGCAGGAGGTGCTGCGCGAGCTGGTGGCTCAGGGTGTCGCCCTGCATCCGGGGCCGGATGCGCTGCTGTACGCGCAGGACAAGCTTGTGATGCGGCAGAAGCTAAGCGAGCTGGGCGTTCCCATACCCGAATGGGCGCGGGTTGACAGTGTCGGCGAGCTGGACATGTTTCTTTCCACTAACGGCGGCGTAGCCGTGGTCAAGACTCCTCGGGGCGGATACGACGGAAAAGGAGTGCGCATCGTGCGCAGCGGCGAGGATGTCGCCGACTGGTTCGAGCATGTCGGCGCGCTTCTGGTGGAGGAGCTTGTCGACTTCCGCCGAGAACTGGCGCAGTCGGTTGCCCGCAACCCCTCGGGGGAGATCGTCGCGTGGCCGCTTGTTGAAAGTGTTCAGCGCGATGGCGTGTGTGCCGAGGTGATTGCGCCCGCTCCTCACTCTGCCGGCAAGATCGCCGATGTTGCCGACGACATCGCACGCACCATCGCTGAAGGATTGGGTGTGACGGGGGTGCTGGCTGTTGAGCTTTTTGAGACGACGGATGCCCGGCTTCTGGTCAATGAACTTGCGATGCGTCCGCACAACACCGGGCATTGGACTATCGATGGTTCAACCACCAGCCAATTTGAGCAACACTTGCGTGCGGCGCTCGACCTGCCGTTAGGGGCCACCGGTGTGCATCAGCCATGGTCGGTCATGGTCAACATTCTCGGCGGTCCGGTCGGGCAGCCGATGGAGACCCGATACGTCGGGGCGATGGGCGATTTTCCGACCGCGAAGATTCACAATTACGGCAAAGAGTCGCTGCCGGGCCGGAAGGTCGGGCATGTGACGGTGATCGGTGACGACCTTGATGATGCATGCTTCGTGGCAAGGGCGGCTGCGGCGCACTTCGAGTAGCGCGGCGGTCTCGACACGCTCGTCGAACGAAGCGCACGAGACCGACGAGGCGGCGGGTCTCGGCGCTCTCGACCAGCTGCGGGCAGTACTATCGATCCCATGCCCGAACAGTCTGAGCCCCTTGTCGCCATTGTGATGGGGTCGGATTCCGATTGGTCCGTCATGAAAGATTCTGCGGAAGTGCTGCGCGTTTTCGGCGTCAGTCACGAGGTTGAGGTCGTGTCGGCGCATCGCACTCCCGAACGCATGATTGCTTTCGGCAAGGAGGCTGCTGGCCGCGGTCTTAAGGCGATCATCGCTGGTGCCGGTGGTGCCGCGCATTTGCCTGGCATGCTGGCATCCGTCACCACCCTTCCGGTGATTGGCGTGCCTGTGCCGCTGGCGAAACTGGACGGTTTGGACTCGCTCTTGTCGATCGTGCAAATGCCCGCCGGAGTTCCCGTTGCAACCGTGTCGATTGGCGGGGCCACGAACGCTGCCTTGCTCGCTATCCGGATGCTGAGTACTTCCGATGCCGCTCTCACCGCCAAGCTGGCCGATTACGCCCGTTCGCTGGAGGTCATGGTGGCGGAGAAGAACACTGCACTGCAGTCCCGCCTGTGAGCGCAACCTCCCCCATTCGTAACCCGGACCTTCGGTCGCAGGTCACGATGACGAAACGAGCCTGGTGGCTTGTGATTCTTAACATCGTGATCCCAGGTTCGGTGCAGTTGCTCGCAGGCAACCGTAAGTTGGGACGTTTCGGCGTCGCCACCACTTTCACGCTCTGGGCGCTGGCAAGCGTGGCCGCAATCGTCTTCTTCACCGTTCCGACGGTGCTCTACACGCTGGCAACAAACGTTTGGGCGCTGGCTGTCGCCGAACTGGTGCTTGCCGCTTACGCCGCACTCTGGGTTATTCTGACCCTCGACACCCTTCGCCTGGTCAAACTCATTCGCACCGGGCCTGTTGCTCGGCCTTTCATCGGCGCGTTGACCGCGCTTGCCCTGCTGGCCACTGCCGGCGGTGCGTTGTACACCGTGCATCTGGCCGATGTCACGCGGTCAACCATCCAGTCCGTTTTCGACAGTGGCCAATATGCAGCCCCGGTGGATGGACGGTACAACATTTTGCTCCTCGGTGGCGATGCGGGGGCTGATCGGATGGGCCTGCGGCCGGATAGCATCTCCGTGGCCAGCGTCGACGCGAGCACCGGTGCCACCACGATCATCGGTATTCCGCGCAACATGGAGTACATCCGTTTTGCGGATGACTCCCCGCTGTGGCAGGAGTTCCCGAACGGGTATGACTGCGGCGACCAGTGCCTGATTAGTTACCTGTACACCTACGGGATCGACAATCCGGAGCTGTACCCTGATGCGGAGGCGAACGGGAGCAACGCTGGTATTGAGGCGATGCGCGACGCCGCCTCAGGCGTGCTTGGTCTGGAACTTCAGTATTACGTGCTTATCGATATGCAGGGCTTCGCAAATCTCGTGGATGCACTGGGCGGCGTCGACGTTGAGGTGCCGACACGCACAGCCATCGGCCCGATAACCAGTTCCAAGCCCATCGGTTTCATTGAGGCGGGGCCGCAGCACCTTGATGGGGCTAACGCGCTCTGGTATGCGCGCTCGCGTTTCGACAGTAACGATTTTGAGCGGATGGCGCGCCAGCGACAGGTGCAGGAGGCGATGCTCAAGCAGTTCGAGCCGGCGAACGTGCTGAGCAAGTTCCAGGCTGTGGCTGAGGCCGGCGCACAGGTGGTGAGGACGGATATCCCCGGTGTCATGCTGGGCATTTTCGTTGATCTTGCCGACAAGTCGCGTGCGCTTCCGCTGGCGCAGCTGGATCTGGTGCCGCCGGATTTCGATACGTCGAACCCCGACTACGACCGCATTCACCAAGCCGTGCGCGACAGCCTGGTCAGGCCACAGTAGCGATACTGTTTCGCTGGTCGTGTGCTCGTCAAATCTGGGCTGCGGCTACCGGGCGAGACTCACCGGCAGGCTACAGATCGGCGTGCAGCTGCCACACTTTTTCGGCGGAATCTTTCCAGCTGAATGCTTTTGCCCTGTCAAGGCCCAGATACTTCAACCGCTCGGCCAGCGCCGCATCTGAGGCCACCCGTGCAATAGCTTGCGCAAGCCGCTCAGGGTAGCTTTCAGCATCCTCACGTTCCACGCTTACACCCGCGCCGTAGGCAACCTCAACGACCGCCGGTGCGTCGGAGTGCACTACTGGCGTGCCGAAGCTGAATGCTTCGATCATCGGCAGGCCAAATCCTTCAGCGATGCTGGGGAAAGCGAAGACGGTGGCGCGGTCAAGCGTGACGGCAAGGTCAGCGTCTGGCAGGAACCCGAGCTTGCGCACACGATCTTCTGCGAGGCCGGCTTCGGCAGCGACGGCAGCTACGTCTACATCGCCCCATCCGGTGGGTCCCACTATGAGTAGCGGCAGGTCTGCAGCGTCCGGATGCGCGAGGGACTGGATGAGAGCCGTCAGCCCTTTCCGCGGTTCCAGGGTTCCGACGCTCAAGATGTAGCGGGCGGGAAGTTGCAGTTCGCGAGCCCGCACTTCTGCGTCGACCGGCAGTGTCAGTTTGGAGCTCACCGCTCCGCCGATGACCCGGATGCGGTCACCGAAATCCATGATGTCGTTCAGCTGCGACGCAACCGTGTGGGTGGGAACCACCACGGCATCGGCAAAGCGGTGTGCCCTCTTTGCCATGGCCTTCGTCCAGGCCATGCTACGGGGGTTGAGGGTGTCCGGGTTCGTCCACGCGACAACATCGTGAATGGTCACGACGGTCTGGGTGCCCGCATCGTTTAGCCGGTCGTGTCGGGTGAGCGGTGCCATTAGGTCGGGGGAGTGGACCATGCCTTTGCCGGGCAGGGGGGTGAGGCCATATCGCCACGATTTGCGCAGTTCCTTGCGGGCTAGAACGCTTTTGAAGAGGTCTGTCATGCCCGGCAGAAGCAACTGCAGGCGGTCGTAGTCTTCTTCGGGCGAGGCTGACACGATGCCCGCCACCTCACAGCCGGGTGGTGCGACCTCGATCAGCTGTCGAGTGAGCTCTTCCGTGTAGCGGCCGATGCCGCTCGGTGGCTGCGAAACGATGGAGTCGACAACCACGCGCAGTGTCGTCGTCATTCCTGCTCCAAAACTCCCTCACGTGCTGCCTCTGCCAAAGCTTCGTCCCAGGGGCGCATCGGTGCGATGCCTGCGACAAGCCAGGCATGGTGGCTGAGCACCGAGTATGCCGGCCGCGGTGCCGGACGCACGAAGTGCGAGCTGTCGGTCGGTG
>JAODMI010000115.1 GCA_025464755.1 Homoserinimonas sp. | reverse complement strand
CAAAGCCACAACGCACAAGATAGTCAGCCACTCAAAGTCACCCGTTTTGATGCGGTCGATGACCACCTTCGCCAACGTGGCAACAAAGCCGTAGAGCACGCCGGCGCCGATAATGTACATAATCGCTTTGAACCTGCGGCGGTACACGCCAAAAAGTACAGCGAAAGTGGCGGTGACCACCCCAAGGATGGCCAAGATGACCAGAAGCTGGGTGTCGGAAACCGGATGCGACGTGGTGGTGAACGATGCGACGGTCACAAAAATTGCTACGCCGCCAACGCACAGGGCAATAGCCCTGATCGATCCAGGGTCCAACCGCACGCGCGAGACGCGCGCATTCACTATTGCCGTGACAACGAGGGCGACGGCACCAAGTGGCTGCACGACAGTGATAGGCGAAAGTGCAAGGCTGGTCAGCTGGAACACGATGGCAAGTCCGAGCATCACGGTGCCGAGCAGCCATGACGGCCGGGCCGCCAGCGCTACGAGCTGTTTGATACTCAACCCTGCAGTCCTGGCAGGCGGTTCGAGCGCCTCAACCACGCCCACACCCCGGTGCTGCAGCTGCGCGCCAACAGCAAGGAAAACAGCTCCGACGAGAGCCACCGGAATACCGAGTTCCTTGAAAGGAGTCAACGACTCCGCGAATACGTTGAGATCGGGCAACACGCAAGAACCTTATCGGCTGGTCTGCCGATATTCTTGGCGAATGGCCGTACTCCCCATTCAAATCACTGGCGCACCCGTGCTCCACTCCCCCGCTACTGACGTCACCGTGTTCGATTCGCAACTGCGTGGACTCGTAGATGACATGTTCGAGACGATGGAGGCGGCACCAGGCGTCGGCCTGGCGGCGCCTCAGGTGGGTGTCGGTCTGCGGCTATTCGTCTTCAACTGGGCGGATGATGATGAGACACTCTGGCGTGGTGTTGCAATCAATCCCGAGTTGTGGCTGAGCCCGGCTACGGTGGGGGCTCCCGATGAAGATGATGAATCTGAGGGGTGCCTGTCTGTACCCGGGGAGCGTTTTCCGTTGCGCCGTTCTGAGTTGGCCATTTTGCGTGCCGTTGATCTGGATCAGAAACCGTTCGAGATCAAAGCCGAAGGGTGGCTCGCCCGCATTTTCCAGCACGAGTTCGACCATCTCGACGGCATCCTGTATGTCGACCGTCTCGAACATTCGTATGCGAAAGCAGCGGTGAAAGCAATACGGAAAAACAGTTGGGGTGTGCCCGGCAAAACCTGGCTACCAGGAGTGGACAACCTCGACGACTGATATCGGGTGCGCCGGTATATCTGGGCCTGCGCGTGCAGGTGTTACCAGCGATTCGCTGCTAACCGAAGGTCATCCGTAACAAAGCCGCAGTCGCCGCTGCCGCAACGATGACGAGCACAAAGGGAACGCGCAGCGCGAAAAGCGCCGCCGCAACCAGCAGCGCGGGAACCCGCGCGTCGATGACCACAGCCTCACCAATAGCAAGAGTCTGCGTCGCCACGAGCGCGGCCAGCAAAGCGACCGTGAGCAGGTTGGCAATACGAGATGGGCGCGGCTTCTCAAGAAAAGATGTCGGCACCAGGTAGCCCGACACCTTGAGGGCCAAGCATCCCAGTGATGCCACAATGATAATTGCCCAAAGGTTCACGACTGCGCCTTCCCAGCGGCAGCCGCGGATACGTCCACATCAGCAGCCTCTTCAGGCTTCATCCCCCACCAGTTGGTCAACCCGACAAGCAGAGCGACAGCCGCCGCCGCCAGTACCGGAATGCCCGCCGGAACCCAGGGCGTCAGCAAAGCCGCGACAAAAGCTGCGGCAATAGCCACCACCACCGGCTGTAGCTGGCTCAGCCGCGGCCAAAGCAAACCGAGGAAAGCTGCTGCAGCTGCAGCATCAAGACCGAACCGGCTAACGTCGCCGAGGGCGTCCCCGACTATGGCACCAACCAGCGTGGTGATGTTCCAACCGACATAAATCAGAATACCGGTGACCCAAAAACCGACCTTCTGGCTGCGGAGGGTCGGCTGCGCCGTCGCCACGGCGGTGCTCTCGTCGATCGTCAGATGACTGGCAGCAGCCCTACGCAGCCACCCGCCCCCGAGGACGGGTGCCATCCGCATCGCATACAGGCTGTTGCGGCTGCCTAAGAGCACAGCGCTGGCTATGGCGGCTGGGCCGGCCGCCACGCCGCCCGATGCTACGACACCGATCAAAGCGAACTGTGACCCGCCCGAGAACATCAACAGGCTCAGCACGCACGCTTGCCAAATGTCCAGGCCCGCTGTGACAGCAAGGGCACCGAACGAGACCCCGTAAGCAGATACGGCAAGGCTGACGCTGACACCTTGACGGATAGCGGCGGTGTCATTTGTGGACCGGACCGCGCGCACCCCAGAATTCCTCACGCGTCACCCAAAAGCAACAGCGCCGGTACAACGGACAAATCCGTTGACACGACGCTGAAACTACTTTTGAGCCAGAGGTCCACGTGAGACTCCTACCGGAAACATGGGGACAACAGCACAACACCTACAAAATACGAACTACTACGTGCTGGGGAGACAAGCTCCCCGACTTGGACTCGAACCAAGAACCTGCCGGTTAACAGCCGGCTGCTCTGCCAATTGAGCTATCGAGGATTGCTGAAACAGCTTGCTTACTTTACCAAGGATTCGCTCTGGACAAAATCGAGTCACCGCGCGGCGAGCAAACAGGTTGGCGTTGGCACCGGTTCAGGGGCCCCAACCGGAGCCAATATTCCCGTTAATGCATCAACAGTGAAGCTTGCAACATCGTTTGAGCGTTGATTGGCCGAATACAGCAGGTGTGAGCCGAACGCTAAATGGCGGGGCCAGTCACCTCCACAAGCGAGGTCAAAAATGGGCTCCAACGTGGCCGCATCAAGGACAGCGATGCGGTTGGAGCCGCGCAGAGCCGTGTACAAAAACCTGTTTCGCACATCCGCAACCAGTGCAGCGGACTGGTCACCGTGAGCCGACCGCCTCACCACAGGGAAACTTTCACCTGCGGTCCCATCCGTAATGTCGAAAATGCTCTGTGAGAACTCTCCGAGAACCAGCACACGATGGCCAACCATCGTCAGATCTCGAGGTCCCGTTCCCGGAGGGAAGGCAATCGAGCCTGTCGCCTGGAACTCACCGTCCCTGAAAGAGTGGAGGTGAACCCGGTCTGCGCCCAAATCAGTGCTGAAAATGGTCTTGCCTACCGCCAGGGTCGAGTGAGCGTGCGGGCCTTCCTGCTCGTCTCGAGGCCCGGAGCCACTGCCCTGAAAGGTGTGACTGACGGGCAGCAGCGCACCGGTCGGCGCGACCCCGAAGACGTCAACCGAGCCGGATCCGTAATTGGATGCAAATATCCACTCGTCTGTCACCGTCAGATGGCAGGGGTGCGCGCCGCTGGTCGGTTGCCCGCCGAGCGGAATAAGAGTGTCGCCGGCTACACGGAATGCATTAACGGCACCATTGCCCTCATCCGCCGCATAAAGCACATCCCCTCGCTGCGCGAGGAACGAAGGAGAAGAAGTTTCCGCGACCGGGCCCGCATAATTAACAGCGCCGCCATTCGGCTGCACCTGCAGCATGCCGATACCCGCGGCGATGCCATCCATCGTCTCGGTATAACCTCCACACCAAAAAAACTCGAAACTCAATAGCCCGCCTCGGTATCCACCACTCCGATGAAGTCTCCCCGCCCCAGGAACGCACTCACATTAGCGCCCAAACGTTCAGCCAACAACGGGGCTGTCATCTCCGGTGTATCAGCACTGTGTGGGGTAATGATGACGCGACCTTCAGCCCACAACGGATGCCCGTCCGGTAGCGGCTCCGGATCCGTCACGTCGAGCCCTGCCCCCGCGATGTGGCCATCACGGACAGCGTCGACCAGAGCGTCCGTGTCGATCAGCCCTCCCCGCGCAATATTGATGAGCACGGCGGTTGCCGGCAGGAGCCGGAGCTCTTCAGTACCGATAAGACTTCTGGTCGCCGCGGTGAGAGCCGCTGCAATCACGAGAACGTCTGCATCCGGCAAAACTTCATGGAGACGATCGACGGTCACGGTGCGGTCAGCACCCGCGAAATCTTCCTCGCGACGGCGCACCACCGTCAGCCTGACGCCAAATGGCTGCAACAACCGTGCCAGTTCGACCGCGATACCCCCGGCCCCCACGATCACGACGTGCCGCCCGTACAGCGACCTGCCTGCCTTTACGTTGGACCAGGTGGTGGCGCGAATCCGGTACGGAAGTACGCGCAGGAGAGCCAGCATGAGGGTGAGCGCATGTTCGGCGACAGGCTGGGCGTAGGAACCCTTAGCGCTCGTCCACAGGGGCCGGTCCATGCTGGCGTAGGAGGCGAACAGCTCCGAGAACGCATCAACACCGGCCCACGGAAGTTGCACCCACTCCACGCCGGGATAAGCCTCAAGGATGTCGGCAAGTTCATCGGCACGGTTTGCTGAAACCCACATGATTCCGCGCGTTTCTGCAGAAAGCTGCTCCACTGTTCCCCCGGCCATGCGGACGACATCAGTGAGGGCCTCAGAAGACTCAGGCAGCACGGCAATCGGCCCCGGTGTCGGAACGCCCCGAGCATCACGCTCAGTGCCGGTTTGCAACGGTCCGGGCGCCTGCCGGGCGGTGCCCGGCTGCTGTGGCTTGCTTGTGGACACGGGCACTCCCCTTAGCGGGCCTTGCTAGCGTGAACTTTCCTGGCCACGGCGATCGCCTCAAGATACGGATGCGACGGCTCGGCCAGTAAGGAATCGAGCGACCCGAGACCCACGATGATGCCGCGGTCCAGCACGGCAACGCGATCGGCGAGGCGAGAAACAACGTCGATGTCACTGCTCACGACAAGGGCCGAGAATCCGCGCTCAGTTTGCAGGTGGCGGATCACGTCCGTCACGCCGGCCCGCACAGTGGCGTCCACCCCCCGTGTCGGCTCATCCGCTACAAGCAGGCTGGGTTCCAGGATCAGCGCCCTCGCCAAGGCCACACGCTGACGTTGTCCGCTACTTAGTTCGTGCGGCAACCGGTTCATGGTGCCCAAGGACAGGTGCACCGAATCCACCATTGAGGCGACAGCCTGCGCAGCTTCTTGGGGATTGAAACGGCGATCCCGTTGAAAGATGGGTTCCGCGACATTCTCGGCGACGGTGAGTCTAGGGTTCAGCCGTACTGCGCCGTCTTGGGCGAGATATCCGGTCCGCAGCGTCAACTGATCACGGGCGTGGCCAGCAATTCCGCGCACCGCAATTCCGTGAACGTAGATTGACCCACCGCAGATTTCGGGGATCCCATCGTCGCTGAGTCCGCGGCCGCTGCGCCCGGCGACAGCGAGTGCCAGCGTGGACTTTCCCGACCCGGACTCGCCAATCACCCCGAGCACCTCACCCGGCGCAATATCGAAGGTGGCGCCGTCGATAGCCTTCACATACGACGCTGCGTCCCGGGTGCGGTAGTGGACCGACAGGTCGTGCGCCGAAACCACCGGCACAATGCCCGACGGGACTCCTGTTCGATCGAGTCGGGCACCGGCCGTCAGTCCAGCAGTGGATGAGGATGTCATATCCGTCTACCTCTCTTCTGTGGTGTGCGCACCGATACGGCTCCACGGCAGAACAATATGCGAAGGGCGGGCCTCATAGCGTAAGACTCATAGGTAACACACATGCAACCAGCACCTTGGATTCGAGTGGGAAGCGAAGCGCAGTGTTGAGTGAGCTGCAATGGGATTGCCGCAGAGCGGAAAGCTCAATCTTCAGTAAGAGCACGCCGGTCCGCCTCGAGCCGTACCAGTCCCCGCTGAATCTCTAAATACTTTTCACGCTCCGCGGACGCATCAGTTCGTTGCAGACGACCCAGGAGTTCCGCCTTTTTGCGCAGCAAGTCCCTGTCGATGAGGGAGATGGTGATGCCGTGGCAGTAGCCTGCAAGTTCCCGGCCGCCCCGCTCTGGAATCGGTGCCACCCCGAGTTCCTTTACCAGCATGGCGAATGGTTCAGGCACCGCTGCAATCACGCGGTCAAGCCACTGTGGGGAATCAAAATCATCGAAACTGGCCGCAATGCCGTCTCGCACCACAGCGAGCGATGCGTTGGTGAAACTGGCCTGGCTGGCGCGCAAGGCGAGGTCTCGGCCCACTTCACTCGGCAGTTGGAGCATCGCCATGACGGCATCACGTTCAAGTCGTGTCGCTGGGTCAGAAGGCAACAGCGTTAAGGACGGTCCCTGCTCCCGCCGCTGGTTGAGTTTCCCGTTTTCATCCGGTGCTGACCGCTGATCGGGCTCCCCCCGCTGATCATGTCTGTCAAGATCTGGTCTCGCCGAACGAGAGCGCCCGCCTTCGTCGGTGACAGGCGCACCCTCAACGGCGCTGCGCTTCTTCGCGGCGCTAACTGCCCGTCCCACCTCAGCGATGTCCATGCCGAGCCAGCCGGCCAAGTTGCGCACATAACCAATACTCAAAGCCTGGTCGCGGATGCCTGCTACGACCGGGGCCGAAGCTCTCAACGCTGCAACCCGGCCCTCGACAGTGTCAAGGTTGTGCCCGGTGAGCACCCGCCGCACCATGAACTCAAACATCGGTTTTTTGTTCTGCACGAGGCGGCGCACGGCGTCGTCACCGCGCTTCAGTCGCAAGTCGCACGGGTCAAGACCTTCCGGCGCTACCGCAACGAAGGTCTGAGCCGCAAAACGTTGCTCCTCACCAAACGCGCGACTGGCCGCCTTTTGGCCAGCTTCATCGGGATCGAAGGTAAAGACAACCTCACCCAGACCGGTGGCATCCGCATTATCAACGTCGCCCAGCACCCGGCGCACGACCTTGATGTGCTCGACGCCGAACGCTGTGCCGCACGTCGCCACAGCTGTCGTCACCCCCGCCAGATGACAGGCCATGACGTCGGTGTATCCTTCGACGACGACAACCTGTTTGCCACGCGCAATGTCACGTTTAGCCAAATCGAGCCCGTAAAGAACTTGCGACTTGTGATAAACCGGTGTCTCCGGGGTGTTCAGATATTTGGGGCCCTTATCGTCGTCGAGCAATCTCCGGGCGCCGAAACCGAGAGTCTGCCCCGTCACGTCACGGATGGGCCACACCAGTCTGCCGCGGAACCGGTCATAGATTCCGCGATCACCTTCGCCGACTAGGCCAGAAGAGATCAGCTCCGGCTCTGTGAACCCCAGCGTTTTCAGGTGCTTGCTAAGAGCGTCATAACTTTTCGGCGCATAGCCGACCCCGAAACGTTCAGCCGCAGAGGGGTCGAATCCTCTCTCACCCAAAAACTGCCGGGCCGGCTCGGCGTCAGGTGTGATCAATTGCGCAGTGAAATAGTCTCCGGCAGCTTTGTTGGCGGCGAGGATCCGCGCGCGGTTTCCGTGGTCACTGTTGGCTTGACCACCATCTTCATAGTGGAGTTCCAGCCCAGCACGTGCTGCCATCCGCTCGACCGCTTCCGTGAACGAAACGTGGTCCATGCGCTGGAGGAAAGCGAAAACGTCACCGTCTTCGCCGCAACCGAAGCAGTGGTACCTACCCACCTGTGAACGCACGTGAAAGCTCGGACTGCGCTCATCATGGAAAGGGCACAACCCTTTAAGGGAGCCCACGCCAGCACCTTTCAGCGTGACATAGTCACCGATGATGTCTGCGATATTCACCCTGGCCCGCACCTCATCGATATCGTTACGTCGAATGAGGCCAGCCATCTCGCCAGTCTAAGGCGCGACAACGAGCTCCAAAACTGACCGGAATGATCTGGGCATAAGCTGTCCCACCCAGGCGAGCCGCCACAATAGTCAACTCAAGTGATTACCGCTAGCCGAAGCGGGGGCTCACCACAACCTTGACGATCGACGTTTCGCAGAATAGCTTTCTTGGTAGAACGGTCGTTCGTACAGCGAACGCTAGCTCGGAACCCGATCCGGGACCTCGCGCCGGTGGCGCAATCACAAAGGAGTGACGATGAAAAAGTCCATGGTAATTGGAATGCTAGCAATCGCGTCCCTCGCCGTGACAGGATGCGCCGGCGACACCGCCGACACTCCCAATGCTGGAAGCGACACAGGCAACGAGAACGAGATCACACCGGTGACCGTTGGCGTGATCCCCATTGTGGACACCGCTGCCATTTGGCTTGGTGAAGACCAAGGCTTCTTCGACGAAGTGGGGATAGACCTCACCATAGAAACCACGACCGGAGGCGCTGCCGCAGTACCCGGTGTCGTCAGTGGCGACTTCGACTTCGCATTCGGCAACTTCATCTCCGTCTATGTTGCGGCCGACCAAGGGCTGGACCTTCGATTTGTCTCCAACGGCACCACAACATCCGACAACCCTGACAAAGACTTCGGGGCAGTCGTTGTCCCAGCCGGCTCAGATATCACATCACCGGCCGACTTGGCCGGAAAGCGCGTCTCTGTCAACAACCTAGCCAACATCGGTGACACAACCATCCGCTACATTGTCGAAGAAGACGGCGGGGATGCTTCCACTATCCAGTTCGTGGAGGTCGCTTTTCCTGACGCTCCCGCGGCACTTGAGAGCGGCCAAGTCGATGCTGCCTGGATTTTGGACCCGTTCCTCACCTCCGCCGTCGCCAGCGGTGCAGAAGTCATCTCATACAACTTCCAAGACTTCGACCCCGAACTCGATATCGCCGGATACTTCACCTCCGGTGAGCGAATCGACACGGACGAAAACCTGGTCTCACGCTTCCAAGAAGCGATGAACCGCTCATTGGAGTACGCAGGAGAAAACCCGGACGAGGTCCGCAGAATCGTCGGCACCTACACCAAGATGACCCCAGAGGTCCTTGAGACAATCACCCTGCCCCGCTTCCGCACCGATTTCGACCGCGACGCTGCAGCCCTGCTCGGCGAGGCCGCTGTCAAATTCGGCACCCTCAAAGAAGCGCCCGACCTCGACAAAATACTCCCGTAGCCTTTTCGTAACGCGAGCGAGCGGGGCGTTGGTCCATCAGCGCCCCCCTTGTTCACGCCCAAACGCCAGTTGCATCAAACACTAGGGAGTGAACGTGACATTTTTTGATCCGCAGGAATGGGACGGTCGGTTCTACAGCAACGGATGGACCACCGGCGGTGGCGGCACCCAAGCTGCAGTGAACCCTGCAACAGGCGAAGAAATAGCGACCTTCGCAGTAGCCACGCCCGAAGATGTTCATGCTGCCGCCGCAGTTGCGCGTACGGCACAAACTTCCTGGGCCGCCGCATCGTTTGAGGAGCGTGCCGCCGTCATGCGCCGCGCCGGAGCCCTCATCGAACAGCACGCCGAGGTGCTCGCCGACTGGCTTGTACGCGAAGGTGGGGCCGGCCATGGCAAGGCCGCCTTCGAATCCCACCTAGTCTCAGGTGAATATCATCTCGCCGCCGGAACCGCCATGGCGCCATACGGCCAACTTCTGCGCTCGGCAAAACCCCGCCTAAGCTTCGCCCGCCGCCTGCCTGTGGGAACAGTCGGTGTCATCTCACCATTCAACTTTCCCCAGATTCTGGCCAGCCGATCCATCGCACCGGCCCTCGCGCTCGGCAATGCCGTGATTCTGAAACCAGACCCGCGAACCGCCATATCCGGTGGCCTGTTCATCGCCGCGATCCTACGGGAGGCGGGTCTACCTGAAGGCCTATTCCATGTTCTGCCCGGCGGTGCGGATGCTGGAAAAGCTGTCGTCGATGAACCATCGATCCGGGTAATCTCCTTCACCGGATCCACCGGCGCCGGTCGCATCATCGGTGAGGCTGCAGGACGCCAACTCAAGCGGGCCCATCTGGAGCTTGGCGGCAACAACGCCATGCTGGTACTTGACGACGTGGATGTTACGGCTGCCGCATCCGCCGGTGCCTGGGGCTCCTTCCTTCACCAAGGACAAATCTGCATGACCACCGGGCGACACCTAGTGCACGAACGTGTCTACGACCAGTACGTCGAGACGCTGTCAGCCAAGGCTGACGCTCTCGCCGTCGGCGACCCCTCCACCGGCGCGCCACTCGGCCCAATCATCGACGCTGGCCAGCTAGGCAAAGTTCACACCCTAGTCACCTCATCGGTAGACGCCGGGGCGCGGCTGGCCGCAGGTGGCACATACGAGAACTTGTTCTACCGCCCCACCGTTCTGGCCGACTCAACCCCCGACCATCCCGCATTCAAGAACGAGATTTTCGGACCGGTCGCGCCCGTGATGTCGTTCTCGAACATCGACGACGTCATCGACATCGTCAACCAGAGCGAATACGGACTGTCGCTGGCCATCCTCACCAAAGACGTCATGCGGGGGCTGGCCATAGCCGACCGCATCCCAAGCGGTATCGTCCATATCAATGACCAGACAGTGGACGACGAATCGGTCGCGCCGTTCGGTGGCGTGGGCGCATCCGGGACTGGGGCACGCTTCGGCGGCCACGAGGCCAACATCGACGCCTTCACCGAAACCCAATGGGTCACCGCCCAAGGCGAGATACAGCGCTACCCGTTCTAACCAAGTGACCCGGTCGGACGTAGCAAACGCGTCCGACCGGGTCATCCCATTCATCGAAAACGTGGAAATTCAGGAAGTGCGCCCAGCTCCGCGACATAAGCGGCGACTGTGCAGCACCGGGACTGCATATACCTGAATTTTACGAAATGCTCGGGCGCGGGATGACGACAGGCCTCACGCTGTAGCAGGTGCTCTTAAAAGCGCGCGAGCCTCTCATGCCAGCTCATCGCCGACTGGTCGGTAAGGCTAGCCACCTGATCGACGACTGCCCGCTTACGCTCAGCGTCGTTAGAGGCGGCGTGCCAGTCAGCCGCGAATCCGGGGTCCAGCTCGTCCGGCCCGTGAGCGACAAGCGCGTCCGCAAGTTCCACCAAAATCTCACGCTGCTGGGTGTATATGGGCTGTCGCGTATTCTTCGACATGACAAATGCTGCCACGATCCCTTTAAGCACAGCGATCTCCGCCTGAATATCCCTCGGCACGACGATATCTGCCCGAAAACGACTGAGAATTCCATCCCCGTTCGCCTCGCGAGTCGCTTGCACCGCGGCGCCGGCAAAGCGTCCGATCAGTTGGCTTGTCAAGTTCTTCAGCTGCCCCTGTGACGCACGGCTACCATCCCACCGGTCAATCCACACGTCGAGACTGTCAAGACGATCGAATGCGGCAACCAACTCAGCATGGTCGTGCTCACCGCCGATCCAGGCGAACATCGAATCCACAAGTTCCTCATGATTGACCCGCGCCCCCAGCGCAGCCACATCCACGTAACCACTGAAAATTGCGTCCTCGAAATCATGTACCGAGTAAGCAATATCGTCGGAGAGGTCCATGACTTGAGCCTCCACGCACAGCCGACCATCGGGCGCCCCTTGGCGCAACCATTCAAATGCTGCGATGTCGTCGCGGTAGAAGCCAAATTTCGCACGCCCGCTGGGGTCCTCCACCGACCTGGTGTCTGGCCAGGGGTACTTGCAGCTGGCATCCAGGCTGGCGCGCGTTAAGTTCAGTCCGTACGACGTCCCCTCATCACCGAAAACTTTAGGCTCAATGCGGGTCAACAGGCGCAAAGTTTGCGCATTACCTTCAAACCCACCTATACCGCTGGCCCACCCGTTCAGCGCCTTCTCACCGTTGTGTCCAAACGGCGGATGCCCGAGGTCGTGGGCGAGACAGGCGGTGTCCACAATGTCGGGGTCGAGCCCCAGGCTGGTGGCCAGTTCACGGCCGACCTGGGCTACCTCAAGCGAGTGGGTCAAACGGTTGCGAGCAAAGTCGAGTCCCTGGGTTGGGCTGAGCACCTGCGTTTTCGCCGCAAGCCTGCGCAGAGCGCTTGAGTGCAACAGCCGGGCACGGTCGCGCGCAAAATCGCTGCGGCGACTGTAGTGCTCTTCGGGAAGGAAGCGGGCTGTGTCATGTTCGCCGTAGGCCGCATCACCATCAGCCGCCACTGTGGCTCAGCTCTGCTCCCGCAAGTTCACAGCTTGCCGCCTCGTCCATGGTTTGACTGTCAAGCCAGCGGTCGGGAAGCGCTGGTCGCTTAGGCGTGCCGGCCCGACCACGTGGACCTTCCGCGTCCTCACCCGGATAAGGCATTCCCCAATCCAACGTTCCCAGTAGGTCATCCATCTGCTGGAGGCTTTCAACCATGCCGAGACTGGCCCGCACGTCGCCTCCAACCGGGTAACCCTTGAAGTACCAGGTGATGTGTTTGCGGATGTCGCGGCAGGCGCGCTCTTCGCTACCGAAAAACTCGACTAAGAGCTCGGTGTGCCGTCGCAATGTTGCCGCAACAGTACCCAGCGACGGCTGGGCGATCTCGGTCTGTCCGCGGAAAGCGGCAACGAGGTCACCGAAGAGCCACGGACGCCCCAGGCATCCGCGCCCGACAACGACCCCGTCACATCCTGTCTCGTTTACCATCCTGATGGCATCCGCACCGGACCAAATATCGCCGTTCCCAAGAACCGGCACACTTGAGATCGCGTTCTTCAACGCGGCGATTGCTGACCAGTCCGCTGTGCCGCTGTAGAACTCGGCTGCGGTGCGTGCATGCAGGGCGATACTCGCCACGCCTGCACCTTCCGCCGCGCGCCCCGCTTCGAGGTACGTGAGATGGTCGGAGTCGATGCCTTTGCGCATTTTGATGGTGAGAGGGATATCACCTGCAGCCTTCACGGCCCCCTCGACAATGTTGCGAAAGTGCTGCAACTTCCAGGGGAGGGCCGCTCCCCCGCCCTTGCGGGTGACCTTCGGTACCGGGCATCCGAAGTTCAGGTCGATATGGTCGGCGCGATCCTCGGCAACAAGCATGGTGACGGCTTCAGAGACTGTCTTCGGATCCACTCCATACAGCTGGATGCTTCGAGGCGTCTCAGATTCGTGATGCTGGATAAGACGCATCGATGCTGGTGTGCGTTCAACAAGTGCGCGGCTGGTAATCATTTCGCTGACATACAGCCCGGCGCCGAACTCGCGGCATAGGCGGCGGAAGGCCGTGTTGGTGATACCCGCCATGGGCGCAAGAACGACCGGAACGTCGAGCTCGATCGGCCCGATATTCAACCGCGGAGCGCGGAGCAAATCGTGCTCGACAGCGGTAGCGTCGGTAACAGTCACCCCTTGATTCTCCCAGAAAGCGCGGCACATCATGACGAAGCCAACCGGTATGCCTGGTTTAGAGGGGAGAGTGCGGGTTGCGGCGGATGCTTTGGCCCGCGGCCTGCACATTGATTTCGCCGAGCGGATGGATGCGACCAACCTGAAGCACGCTGCCGAACTGCTCGGAATCGCCCCGGCCGACATCGTAAAAACTCTCGTCGTGAAACACAAGGACGGCACCTTCCTCTTTGCCCTTATCCCCGGCGATCGGCAAATTTCTTGGCCGAAGCTTCGCGACATCGTCGGCGTGAACAAGTTGTCGTTGCCCGACGCGTCGGTCGCGCTGGCGGCGACCGGATATCCCCGTGGTGCGATCACGCCGCTTGGCAGTACGACACCTTGGCCGGTCTATGCCGACTCGCACATGACCGGCAAGCGCGTCTCACTCGGCGCAGGAGACCCCGGGTACAGCGCTTTTGTTGATGCCGACGCGCTCCTTGCCACACTGGGAGCCACAGTTGCCGACATTACAGAACCGCTCGTCGACCACTGAAGCACTATGCCAGAAATCCGCGCAAGAGCGACGCTGATCCGGCGATATGTTCCTCCATTGCGCGCGCAGCTTCATCAGGGCTTCCCTGAAGAATGGCCATCACGATGGCCTCATGCTGTTTATCTGAGTGCACGATGTTCGGCGCCAGCAAAGGAATCCCATCCAAAAGGTCGTTCACCCGCATGCGCAGGTCCGCTATGAGGGGCACCAAGCTGCGCGTACCGGCGAGTTCAGCCACCAGAAGATGTAGTCGGGAATCTTGTCGCCGATAGCTGTCTGCTGTGGCCGCGTTTGTGTCCAGAAGCGCTTGCCAAAGCCGCTCTCGGTCCTGCCCGGAAAGTTCACTGATCGCAGCCTGCCGAGCCGCTCCGACCTCGAGAATATTGCGCAAACGTAGTATGTCTTCGATTTCGTCACGGGGAATGGTTCGGCGTGGGGCGACCCCTCCCGCGCCATCGATGGCCGGGTTGTCCTTCGGCAACTGGTCAACGACGAAAGTTCCCCCGTATCGGCCGCGTCGAGATACGAGATAACCGGCTTCCGTTAGGGCACCGATTGCGTCTCGAAGAGTATCGCGGCTGACCCCCAGCATTCCGGCCAGTTCACGCTCGGCCGGTAGTCGCTCACCCGGGCCGACCAAGCCGAGCCGCACAGACTGCAGCAGCCGCTGCACGGTCTCTTCAAAGGCGTTGACCACTCTGCCCTGACGCAGAAGCAGAAATTCGACACCGACGCGCGGTGGCGTTGACGCGGCGTCAGGCTCCTCGGTCATTGTTATCAACTCGATCATAGAATGTGCGCTGCTACACCGGCGTGACGTACGCCGAGCTGATACCGCCATCAACCAAAAAAGTTGACCCGGTGATGAACGACGAGTCATCGCTGGCAAGAAAAGCAACGGCAGCGGCCAACTCCTCCGGCTCCGCGAAACGACCTACCGGAATATGAACCAGTCGGCGCTGCGCCCGCTCAGGGTCTTTCGCGAAAAGTTCCTGCAGCAGTGGCGTGTTGACCGGTCCGGGGCACAGTGCGTTGACACGGATCCCCTGACGAGCGAACTGCACACCCAATTCCCTGCTCATCGCCAAGACACCGCCCTTGGATGCCGTATAGGAAATCTGCGACGTTGCAGATCCGAGCACAGCCACGAACGACGCCGTATTGATGATGGACCCTTTTCCCTGTTTCACCATGTGTCGAAGGGCGGCCCGCGAGCACAAGTACACAGACTTCAGGTTGACGTCTTGCACCTTCTGCCAGGCAGGAAGCTCCGTCGTTTCGATCGAGTCGTCATCCGCCGGAGAGATCCCCGCGTTGTTGAAGGCGATATCCACCGAACCATAGGTCGTCTGCGCGGTGTCGAAAAGGTTGTCCACCTCCCCTTCGTCGGCAACATTCACCTTTATGAACATTCCACCGACTTGCTCAGCGGCTCGAGCGCCCGCAACCTCATCCATGTCGCCGATGACGACGACCGCGCCTTCCGCTGCGAAACGCTGCGCCGTTGCCAGCCCGATTCCGCTCGCACCACCCGTAACAACCGCGACACGCCCAGCCAGCCGCTGGGTCAGATCAAGTTTCTGAATGTTGGTCATGACTCTCCTTAGTCAACGGCAATAAAAACGTTTTTGGTTTCAGTGAAGTGGAGCGGGGCATCCGGACCCAATTCCCGCCCCAACCCGGACTGCTTAAATCCGCCAAAAGGTGTGCTGTAGCGAACGGATGAGTGCGAATTGACCGAAAGGTTACCGGCCTCGACACCACGCGCGACGCGGATGGCCCGGCCGACATCCCGCGTCCAGATAGAACCGGAAAGCCCGTACTCCGTGTCGTTGGCCAGAGTGAGCGCGTCAGCTTCGCCGTCAAAAGGAAGCACGGTCACCACTGGCCCGAAAATCTCTTCGCGAACGGTTCGGTCGCCACGCTCGGGAGTCAAAACAGTGGGTGCAAACCAGAACCCTGGGCCAGTCGGGGCACTCCCCTGAAACGCAATGGGGACACCATCTGGCAGGTACCCGCTCACCGAGTCGTGGTGTTGCCGGGAGACCAGCGGGCCCATCTCGGTCGACTCCAGCGCCGGGTCACCAACCCGCACACCCTTGACAGCCGGTTCCAGCAGTTCCATGAAGCGCTCGTACGCGCTCCTTTCGACAAGGATGCGGCTGCGTGCACAACAATCCTGTCCAGCATTCTCGAACACTCCGTACGGAGCGGTGGCTGCTGCTTTTTCGAGGTCCGCGTCCGCAAAAACGATATTGGCGCTTTTGCCGCCGAGTTCGAGAGTGACACGTTTAACCTGGTCGGCGCAGCCCGCCATGATTCGCTTACCAACCGCTGTGGAGCCGGTGAAAACCACTTTCCTTACGGTCGGGTTCGTGACGAACCTCTCGCCAACAACGGATCCTCTACCAGGGAGCACCTGGAAAAGGCCGTCAGGCAGCCCCGACGCACGAGCTAGCTCCGCAAGCCGCATGCTGCTAAGTGGAGTCCATTCGGCCGGTTTCAGTACGACAGCGTTCCCCGCCGCCAGCGCTGGCGCAAAGCCCCACGCTGCAATCGTCATCGGGAAATTCCACGGGGTGATGATGCCAACTACCCCGAGAGGCTCGTTGAACGTCACATCAATGCCCCCGGAAACGGGAATCTGCTTACCGAACATCCGCTCCGGAGCTGCACCGTAATACTCGAGAACATCACGCACATGTCCGGCCTCCCACCGTGCCTGCGAGATGGGATGCCCGGAGTTTCGCACTTCGATTTGCGCCAGGTTCTCAATGTCGCCGTCGACAGCCGCGGCAAAGCGGCGCAATGCGGCGGCTTTGTCAGCCGGTGAAACGTTTGCCCAGTTGCGTTGCGCCATGGAGGCACGGTGGATGGCTTCATCTGTCTCGGCAACACTCAAATGGTCGACAGTCTCAACGATGGTCTCGTCTGCCGGGTTGATGACTGTGTAACTCATGCGTTGCTCCGGATCGTTTCGGTGCCACCGACGGTTGTGGTGCCACTCTTTTTTGCGCTGCGTTTGCCGTCTCGATAGGCGCTGGCAGCGTCAACGACCCCGGCAAACAGTCGGCGGTCTTCGGTGTTCTGCTCCGGATGCCACTGCACGCCGAGACCGAAGGAACGGCCAGTCAGTTCGACTCCCTGAATGACCCCGTCCGCAGAACGTGCTGTCACAACGAGACCGTCAGCCACGCGGTCAAGCGCTTGGTGGTGATACACGTGCACGGTTAACGGTTCGTCACCCTGTTGCAGCAACTCGGCAAGTCTCGACCCGCGGTCCACCGTCACATCCATCGGGCCGAAGACACCAGGAGCCGGCTGATAGTGGTCGGATCCGACCACATCTGGGAGGTGTTGGATGAGTGTACCTCCGAGAGCCACGTTGAGCATCTGAGCCCCCCGGCAGATGCCGAGGAAAGGCAGATCAGCGTCAATGGCCGCCGTTAACAGGGCATCTTCCCACTCATCCCGGTCCGTGCGTGGAGCACCCGTGCGGGGGTGCGCGTCCTGCCCGTAACGCGCAGGATCTATATCGGAACCACCCGAAATAATGAGCCCATCCACGCTAGCCAGAACTCGCCGCGCCGAAGCTGGCGTTGTTGGCTGCGGGGGCAAAAGAACGGCAATTCCACCCGCTGCGGTTACCCCATCGATATAGACCTTGGGCAAGAATGCAGCTCGCACATCCCAAATCCCTGATTGAGCCTGCTCCAGGTAGGTGGTGATGCCGATCACAGGCGAATCGCTGCGTGGCGGATCAGAGTCGTACAAAGCCTCGCACCCGCTCCCAGTCAGTCACGGCTGCATCGTACGCGGCGAGTTCGATCCGCGCATTATTCAGGTAGTGGTCGACGACTTCATCGCCGAAGGCCTCCCGGGCAATAGTTGAGGAGGCGAAAAGCTCTGCCGCCTCGCGAAGCGATGTCGGTACCCGCGCCGCAGCTCCTGTGTAGGCGTTACCAGAAACTGGTTCCTCCAACTCAAGCTTGTTCTCGATTCCGTGTAAACCGGCTGCGATCAACGCGGCAACGGCCAGATACTGGTTCACATCGCCGCCTGGAACACGATTTTCAACTCGCATGGCATGACCCCTCCCCACAACACGCAGAGCACAGGTGCGATTATCGAGACCCCACGCAACCGCCGTGGGGGCGAAACTCCCATCGACGAAACGCTTATACGAGTTGATGTTGGGCGCGAAGAACAAAGTCAGCTCACGCATCGCAGCGAGCTGACCTGCGATGAAGTGACGGAACATTGGGGACATGCCGAGCTCGTCGCCCTCGTCAGCGAATACGGGGCTCCCATCTGCCCCCCGCAAGGAAATATGAATGTGGCAGCTGTTGCCCTCACGCTCGTTGAACTTGGCCATGAACGTCAAACTTTTACCGTGCGCATCCGCAATTTCTTTGGCACCATTCTTGTAGATCGAATGGTTGTCACACGTGGTGAGGGCGTCGGCATATCGGAACCCGATCTCCTGCTGCCCCAGATTGCATTCCCCCTTAACCCCTTCGCAGTACATCCCGGCACCGTCCATCGCGTTACGGATATCGCGGAGCAGCGGTTCCATGCGGGTCGAAGCAAGGAGGGCGTAGTCGATGTTGTAGTCACTTGCGGGGGTGAGCTGGCGGTAGCCTTTCGCCCACGCTTCCCGGAACGTGTCTTCGAACACGAGAAATTCAAGCTCTGTCGCGGCGAAAGATTCCCATCCATGTTCGCGCAACCTGTCGAGCTGAGAGGACAGGATCTGCCGCGGCGACTGTACTACGGGCGACTGGTTCAGCCAGTGCAGGTCGGCAGTGACAATGACAGAGCCGGGCAGCCATGGAGCACGTCTGAGAGTGGACAGGTCGGGCATCATGGCCATATCCCCGTAGCCACGCTCCCAACTCGACATTGAGTAGCCGGCCACCGTATTCATTTCGACGTCCACAGCGAGAAGATAGTTGCAGCAGTCAGCGCCGTGTTCTTTCACATCTTCCAGGAAGTATCGGGCCGCAACACGTTTACCTATCAGGCGCCCCTGCATGTCGGTGAATGCCACGATGACCGTGTCGAACTCGCCGTCAGCGACTCCTGCTGCCAAATCGTCAATGGTTAGGTTCCCTGCACCAGCCGACATCCATTACTCCTCATCGAGATCCTGCAATGGGCGATATTCAGACCATTACACCACAAGAAATGGTGAGAGTGAGTGGAGGGCAGGACAAAGGAATTGTGGCAAAGGTAGTCACACGACCAATACGCCCCTATAGTCAAGCCAAGAAATACTCACAGTGCTGCGTACTTCGACCGTAGTCGGTGTGCCCGCCACGAGCGCAAAGGAAATCGGGATGACCAAAGATACTCTGCGAGTCTCCGGCGTGAAATATACGACCGCCGCCGACGGCTACTTCGAAAAACGCAAGCTCAAACGAGCCGCCGGAGTCTGGGGGCTGTGGGGCCTAGCCGTTGGAGCGGTGATATCCGGTGACTTCTCCGGCTGGAACTTCGGAATCGAATTCGCCGGCTTCGGTGGGATGCTCATCGCATTCGCCCTCTTGGTGGTCATGTACTACGGCATGATTTTCTCCATTGGAGAGATGGCCTCCGCCATGCCGCACACCGGCGGCGCCTACTCCTTTTCCCGAGCGGCAATGGGGCCGTGGGGAGGATTCATCACCGGACTTGCCGAAACAATCGAATACGTGGCGACGACCGCCGTGATCGTCTACTTCTCAGCGTCCTACGCCGACGGCATCACGTCTGAGCTACTCGGATTCTCAATGCCGGGATGGGTATGGTGGGCGATTCTGTATGCGATCTTCATCTTGCTAAACACCGCCGGAGCCAACATTTCGTTCAAATTCGCCATCGTGGTATCCATCATTTCGATCGGAATCCTTCTCGTGTTCTCCGCTATGGCGGCCTTCTCCGGGTTGTTCTCTTGGGACAACTTGTTCAACATCGTGCCGGATCCGGGTCAAAGCGCATTCCTTCCCCACGGCATCCTGCCCATCCTCTTCGCACTTCCCTTCGCCATGTGGTTCTTCCTCGGCATCGAGGAGCTACCACTCGCCGCAGAGGAAGCGCACAACCCTGTGCGCGACATTCCGCGGGCGGGGCTGTGGGCGCGCGGAACGCTGATCGTCACCGGCCTTCTCGTACTCTTCTTCAACACCGGCATCATCGGAGCGGAAGCGACCGGGGTTTCCGAGGAACCACTACTCGACGGATTCCGCGCTATGGTCGGCGACAGCCTGGCTGCGGTTCTGGCCCTCTTCGCCCTGGTTGGCCTGTTCGCCTCGCTTCAAGGCATCATGTTCGCTTACGGACGCAACATGTATTCCCTGTCACGGGCGGGGTACTACCCGAAGTTTCTTTCCCTGACCGGTAAGCGTCAGACACCGTGGGTAGCCCTCCTTGCCGGCGCAATTATCGGCTTCATAGCTCTGATCGTCGTTGACGTTCTCAGCAGCCTGGATGAAGAAGGAGCCGGAGCTGTTGCCGGAGCGATCGTTCTCAACATCGCCGTCTGGGGCGCCGTCCTTGCCTACCTACTGCAGATGATTTCATTCGTCATACTGCGCAAGAAATTTCCGAACGTGAATCGACCCTACGTGAGCCCATGGGGCTTGCCCGGCGCCATCATCGCGGCGCTGCTGTCCGCGATGATCTTCTTCGGCTTCCTGCTCAACCCCACGTTCCAGCCAGCAATCATCGCCATCGTCGCCGTTTACGCGGTCATGCTCGTGGCCTTCGCCGTATGGGGACGCCACCGGCTGGTGATGTCGCCGGAAGAAGAGTACGCCGTGTCCGGCGGCCTTCATGGCGATCCGCAAAGCGAGGGATACGGAGGAGCCGTCGAAGAGCGGTTGCTCGCCCGAGACGGCACCGACAAGTAGGTCTCAGGCGAAGAAGACGGGCACCAGCAATCTGCTGGTGCCCGTCTTCTTTGCGTGTGTCCTATTCAGGCAGGAGACAGGCGTCACCCTCACACACGACAGCGTCGATGTCACCCAAGGGCATCAAGGCAGATTGGGACAGATCCGTTCCGCCGGTCACGCGGCTCTCTCATCCCGAACCTGTTGCAGAATCTGTGCGAAAGTCGCCGCCTCCTGCGCACCCGAAACTCCGTACTTGCCGTCGATGACGAAGAACGGCACACCCCGAATGCCATATTCGTTCGCCTGGGCCTGATCGGCTTTCACATCGGGCAAAAATTCCGCCTCGGTCAGCGACCGAACAACATCAGCACGGTCGAAAGCAAGCTCGGCTGCGAGATCCGCCAGGTCATCGATCCGGCCAATGTGACGACCCTCGACAAAATAGGCTGCGAGCAGACGCTCCTTCATCTCAAGTTGTCGACCCTTGTTCTTGGCATAGTGAATGAGCTCATGAGCTTTAATTGTGTTCGTCTGCTTGACGTCATCGTAGGCGTAGTGCAGACCAACACTCTCGGCGACCTCGGTCACATTTGCAAGCATCTGCTTGACCTGGTCGCGTGGAAGACCCTTGCGCTCGCTCAGGTATTCGACTGGCCCGCCCACGAAGTCGACCGGCGTGTCGGGTGCCAACTCGTACGAGTGGTATTCGACGTCCACATCCTCGCCGAACTCGACGGCCCCAGCCTCGAACTTGCGCTTGCCGATATAACACCACGGGCACTGCACATCAGACCAAATGTCGACCTTGATTCTTTCGCTCATGAAAGCTCTAACTCATGCCGGCACGGGATCATTCCTGCAACGACAGGGAAAACTCCTCGTCCATTGCCATCAGCCCCTGCCACCAGACTCCCCCGCAATTACGCAAATTCAGGAACGCAGCGCGGGCCACCGCCTATCTGGTCCCACCGGGGGCCATGCGAACCGTTGTATCCCACAAGTTCCTGAATTTCCGTAGGTTCGGAAGCCGTGCCAACGCTGCATGACGGCGTTGCACCCTACGCTTGTCTGTTCTGCACGCCAGTTGCCCTTCGGCGGTCGAGAATCGCCTGCTCGATACCGGCGAGCACAACCGGCCACTCGCGGAACACCATCACGGCTGGCGCTCGGAACGGATGATAATTCGCGAAAACAATCTGAATGTCTTTGCGACGGTCATCCAGAAAACGATCTCTGTGGAACTCCTCCCCATCAGTCTCCAAACCAACTATGTCGTCCACAACCAAATCGATTCGCGCACCGTCACCAAGTTTCACCTGCAGCCGTACCCGGTGTCCGGCCAAACGCAACCGAGTGCGAGCCAAGCTTTCCGGGAGACTCTCACACCGGGCATCCACCCAGTCACCGATCCACCGAAGCCGTGGCGGGATCGAGGACAACATCTTCTCAAAGGTGTGCGCGTCAAGACGGTTGCTATGCAGGGCCCAATCGATCGCCGCGACAGCGGTTTCAAGGTTCTCATCCCGAACAACGCGTGAAAGGGCGTCGCGTAGTTCCACCACAGTTTTAGTGCCACGACCTATGACAGCCTGCTCGTCCCAGTGCAGCCGTACCCCATGCTTGTTGCCCCGGGTTAGCGCGATTTGACGATTCAGCGGTGATCTCAGGCGTGCCCCGTTGCGGGGAACCGACACATGCAGCGGCCCACTCCGCCCCAGCACCCAACCGCCCGAGGCGCGCACAGCCGATAGCCCGGTTAGGCGCCCGCCGGTACGCACCGCGCGGAATGCAGGGTCCGTTGGAACAGCGACCGAATACCATCCCTGCCGCGCTCTAACGACGCTGCCGTTCTTCACCGCACGCGTGAGCGCATAATCCGTCGCCCCCAGCGCAACGAGTTCTTGCTTCTGCGCGTAACCACCGAGTTGCCGAACCCACTTCTCCACAGCGTTCACGTACGTAGCCTGCACGGTCAAGAGAGCAGCAACGAAGCAGTCACCGCACTGGCGCGCAACGAGATCTGCACATACCTGTGGAGGAGTCGCGTGCCGATGCACCACGAAAATTCAGGAAACCACAGCGGCGCGATGGATTAACGCCCCACACTGCAGCCGCACCAGCGCAAGTTCCTGAATTTTCGCAGATTTCACCGAGTGCACTGTGAGCAGAGGGTGCACAACGGATACCTCGCGTGTGGTGACACCTGCACCGCCGCGCGCTAAGCGCCCAGCAGTTGCTCCGCCAGATAACCGCGCAGCCGGTCGAGCGAGATGCGCTCCTGGGCCATGGTGTCGCGCTCCCGAACAGTGACAGCCTTATCGTCAAGCGTGTCGAAGTCGACGGTGATGCAGAACGGGGTTCCGATCTCGTCTTGGCGACGGTAACGGCGACCGATCGCTCCGGCGTCGTCAAAGTCAATGTTCCAGAACTTACGCAAGTCCGCCGCCAGCTCGCGCGCAACCGGCGACAGCTGCTCGTTGCGGGATAGCGGCAGCACGGCGGCTTTCACGGGTGACAGGCGGCGGTCAAGTCGCAGGACTGTGCGTTTGTCCACACCGCCTTTAGTGTTAGGCGCTTCATCTTCGGCGTACGCGTCGACGAGAAACGCCATCAGCGACCTGGTGAGACCGGCGGCGGGCTCGATCACGTACGGAATCCAGCGCTCATTCTTGGCCTGGTCGAAGAAGGAAAGGTCGACACCGGATGCGACCGAATGCGTCCTCAGATCGAAGTCTGTGCGGTTCGCGATGCCTTCCAGCTCACCGAACTCGCTGCCCTGGAATCCGAAGCGGTACTCAATGTCAACGGTGCGCTTCGAGTAGTGCGATAGTTTCTCGGCCGGGTGCTCGAAGAGCCGAAGGTTTTCTGGCTTGATCCCCAATCCGGTGTACCAGGACATCCGCTGGTCAATCCAGTACTGATGCCAATCTTCGTCGGTACCCGGCTCAACAAAAAACTCCATCTCCATCTGCTCGAACTCACGCGTACGGAAGATGAAGTTACCTGGCGTGATCTCGTTGCGGAAGCTTTTTCCGATCTGGCCGATGCCGAACGGGGGCTTCTGCCGCGATACGTTCAACACGTTGGCGAAGTTTACGAAAATGCCCTGCGCCGTCTCGGGCCGCAGGTAATGCATGCCGGCTTCGTCATCGACTGGGCCGAGGTAAGTCTTCAGCAGGCCCGAAAATGCACGCGGCTCCGTCCACTGACCACGGGTACCGCAATTCGCGCACGCGATATCGGCAATCCCATTTTCGGGCGCGCGACCCTTCTTCTCTTCGTACTCTTCCTCAAGGTGGTCCGCGCGGTAACGCTTATGGCAACTGAGGCATTCAACAAGCGGGTCGCTGAACACTTCGACATGTCCGGATGCTTCCCACACCTTCTTCGGCAAAATCACGGATGAATCGAGCCCGACAACATCATCACGGCCGTTGACCATGAACTGCCACCACTGCTTCTTGATGTTCTCCTTAAGGGCGACACCAAGGGGGCCGTAATCCCACGCCGACCGTGATCCGCCGTAGATATCACCGGCCTGGAAAACGAAACCGCGGCGCTTCGCCAGGTTGATGACAGGGTCGAGGGATGAGGCGTTGGCCAAGGAAACTCCTAAAGTCTTACCGTGCTGGGTGCCCGGCGAGCGAACAACTACCCAGCCTACTTGCCCGTTTACCTCCGAAGCGCCTGCACGACTGCTGCCACATCGCTCTCGTCATTCCACAGGTGAAAAGAGGCGCGCAGGCGGCCGGCGCGACCAGAAACTTTCAGTCCCGCAGCGATGAGGCGTTCTAGGTCAACACCTTCAGGGTCCTTCCACGTCACTATCGCCTGGTGCTGTTGCGGGATTTCAAGCGCGTCGCACAGCTGGTCGCCGAGTCCGGATGCTCGCGCCCAAACTTCTGCGATGTCGAGGCCCGCAAACATCCGAATTGCAGGCTCGGCTCCCACCCATGCCGGCCAAGCAGGTGACACGTCGAAGCGGCGTGCGCTCGGTGCAAGGTGCATCGCCGGCCCGTAGCAGGACTGCCAGACGTGGTCTCCTGCATACCAACCGGCCTGGAGCGGGATAAGTGCGGCATCGAAGCGTTCGCTGACTGTGAGGAAGGCCACTCCGCGAGGCGAACTCAGCCATTTGTATGCGTGGCAGACGGTGAGGTCGAAGAGAGACGCATCCACCGGGTAAACGCCGGCCGCCTGAGTCGTGTCACAGTATGTGTAGCTGCCGTGCCGTGCAGCAGCGGCCACCACTGCGGGTACGTCGGCGATTGCCCCCGTCGCCGACTGGGCAAGCGAGAAAACCACCAGCCAGGTGTCGTCCGTTACCGCATCGGCCAATCCGGCCAGCGGCACGTTTCGCACACGAATGTCTGCGCGCTGCAAAAATGGGAAGACAATCGAGCTGAAGTCGCCATCGACGCACACCACTTCAGCGCCGGCCGGCACGGCTGCGGCGATCAGGCTGGTCATTACGGATGTCTGCGAGCCCATGGCAACGCGATCGACACTGACGCCTACCAACCTCGCGTAGTGCGCTCGAGTGTTTTCGACGATGCCGTCATACGCTGTGGGGTCACGGCGCGCGGACCGCCATAGGTCGAGATCTTCATGCTGGGCTTTGACAGTCTCATGCGTCGGCAAACCGATCGATGCAACAGCGAGATACCCTCGCGCGGCATCAAAGTCGTACTGCTCGATCGCCTTTTGTAGGGCGAGGGAATGTGTGCGGCTTATGGCCGACTGGGTGTTCGTCATAAGACCAGCATGGCCCTCATGGGGTGGGTGTGTCGACTGCTCCACCGAAGCGTCGGGCCCGCTGCCCATAGACGGTTATGGCCTCCCACAAGTCTGCCCGTGTGAAGTCGGGCCACAACGTGTCGAGAAAAACCATTTCCGCGTACGCGCTCTGCCACAGAAGAAAGTTGCTGGTGCGTTGCTCCCCTGAGCTGCGAACGAACAAATCCACGTCGGGAAGTTCGGCGGTGTACAGGTGTTTCTGAATCGACTTCTCGCTGATGCTTGAAGGCTTCAACCGCCCGGCCGCAACCTCTTCTGCGAGAGCCCGAACGGCATCCGTTATCTCCGTCCGCCCGCCGTAGTTGACGCACATGGTGAGCGTGAGAACGCTGTTGTTTTCGGTGAGCGTTTCGGCGTATTGCAGTTCCTTGATGACGGAAGCCCACAATTTCGGCTTTCGACCAGCCCAACGCACCCGCACACCCCACTCATTGAGTTGGTCACGCCGGCGGTGCAGGACATCCCGATTGAAACCCATCAGGAAACGAACCTCATCAGGTGACCGCTTCCAGTTTTCGGTCGAAAAGGCGTAAACGCTGAGGTGCTTGACGCCGATCTGGATGGCCCCGGCGACAACGTCGAGCAGTGACGCTTCACCCGCCTTGTGGCCCTCCACACGCGTGAGGCCACGACCGTTAGCCCAGCGTCCGTTGCCGTCCATGACGATGGCGACATGCTGGGGCACAGCGCTCAACGGAAGCTGGGGAGGGTGAATACCCGTCCAGTCCAGGGGCTTGAAAGCAACGGCGTCACGGTGCGTCTTACGCACGGGGGTCAACGGATGGACCTTTCCAGCGGATCGCCAAAAGTTCTATCGACGTGTTCCAGGGAGCGCAACTTACGCTCAAGATGGAACTGGGCGTAAGCCGCGACGATGCCACTGGCCTGGGCGCATGTGCGTTCGTCAGCCAATTCCGCTGTTGTCCAGTCGCCAGCCAGGAGAGATGAGAGCAGCAACAGTGTTGCCGCGTCAAGTCGCGGTGCCCCCGGCGGTGCGACATCGTCAGCCACCACCCCACCCAGTTGCACAACGAACGCGGAATGGGGGCCGGGGGCCCCCGTCATGGCACAGTCATAGAAACTGGGCGACCAGCCGGCGATAGCGAAAGAGCGCAGAAGGAATGAATCGAGGGTGAGACTGGCGCCGTGCTCGCGCCTGGAAAGGGAACGCAGCGCACCCACAAGCAGCAGGTACTGCTGCAGGCTACCTTCACCTTCGGTAAGTTTGTCCGTGGTCTCCACCATCGCGCTGGCCGCCGTGTAACTGGCGTAATCGGTGGTGATGGCTGCCCCATATGAGGCGATCGACTCGGCTTGGGTGATGATGTCGAGCGATCGGCCTTCAAAAAACTGTGCGTCAGCGACCATGAACGGTTCCAGTCGGGCGCCGAACTTTGATGCGGTGCGGCGTACACCCTTGGCGACGGCACGGATTTTGCCGTGCTCGCGAGAGAGCATTGTCACAATGCGGTCGGCTTCACCCAATTTGTGGGTGCGCAGCACAACAACTTCGTCACGGTAAAGGGGCACCTTACGATTATCGCCTGTTGCGCCATCCTTTCCTGAAAGGCTCGTACCCTGCGGCCCGCGCATCCGCCAGAATGACTGCGTGAAGAACAGAATCCTGGTAACAGGCGGTACAGGCACGCTGGGCCGCGCCGTCATCTCTGCGCTGCGGAACGAAAACAGCGAGGCACGAGTTCTCAGTCGCACCAACGGAACCGGCCACACAGGAGATCTGCTTACCGGCGTGGGAGTTCAGGAAGCCTTCAGCGGCGTGTCCACGGTGATTCACTGCGCAACCGGCGGGAGCGCAAAAGACGTGGCGGCCGCCGGCACCCTGATACGCGCAGCACAGGCCAGCGGGTCGCCTCACATCGTATACATCTCCATCGTCGGCATCGATGAAATACCGCTCGGCTACTACAAGGCAAAGCTGGAGGTGGAACACCTTCTGCATCAGAGTGGGCTACCGGTCACAATCCTTCGTTCCACACAGTTCCATGATTTCGCGCTACGCATCATTGATGCGCAGCGCAAACTGCCGCTGATGCTCGTCCCCCGCATCCCGCTGCAACCAATCGATGTCTCTGAGGTGGCCGCTCGGCTGGTCGACCTGTCTCTGGCGGATGCTGCTGCCGGCCGAGTATCAGACATAGGTGGTCCAGACATCCGCCCTTTCGTCGAATTCGCACATACGTGGAAAACGGCTAACCGTGCAGGTAACCGGATTCAGCCATTCGTGCTACCTGGCCGCCTTTTTCGCGCATACCGGGAGGGCCACCACCTGGCCGAGCAGAACCGCGGGACCGTCACATTCGAGGACTTCCTTGCCGCGCGCACGCAGCCATGAGCCCGTCCTTGGCATGATACAAACAAGTGTGAACGACGTGCTTTTCACCATACCGCTCTGGATCGACATCGTCGCCGTAACGATCGGCAGCCTGCAGGGAGCCATGTTCGCTTCCGGCTTCCGCGACCGCAGGCTCGACCTCCTCGGAATCGCGATCATCGGCACCGCCACCGGTCTTGGAGGTGGTCTCTTTAGGGATATCTTTCTCAACGTAAGTCCGGTTGCATTCCAAACCAATTGGTATCTGCCGGCGGCCGTGCTCTCCGCCCTCCTCGGCATGCTGCTCAACCGCCTGTTCACGCGAGTCAATATAGCTATCGCCATCCTTGACGCGCTCACCATCGGGCTATTCGCCGCCATCGGAGCGTCCAAAGCGCTGGCCCTGGGAGTACCGGCCGTACCAGCCGTATTTATTGGGGTTATCGGCGGGGTGGGCGGTTCGATCGCTCGGGACATCCTGCTGAACCTGCCCATAGCACTCATGCACGTGGGGTCGCTTTACGCCATCGCCGCGGTAGGCGGTTCGACGCTGCTCGTGGTGGCGGTCTCCCTCGGAGCGAACATCACCGTCGCAGCGATCGGCTGCGTGATCGCCACGACGGCTGTTCGCCTGCTCGCCATCAAGTTTGGGTGGAGCCTTCCCGAGCAACGTGCCCTCAGCCGGCTCCCGCGGCTGCCGCGCTGGCCACGCGCCCGGCCCTAAAAGTTAGACGCTTGCCAGCTCGTGCTCGCGGTCACCAGACTGCGTTCGAATGGCGCGATTCACGGCCGACACAACAGCCTTCAGCGAGGCAGTCGAAATGTCTGCATCGATTCCCACACCCCACAAGGTTTTGCCGTTGACGCTGAGCTCAACATACGCGGCGGCCAAAGCGTCCCCGCCAGCGCTCAAGGCATGCTCCACATAGTCGTACAACTTCACTTCGAGACCCTGCGCTTCGAGCACACTGAGGAACGCGGCGATCGGACCATTGCCGGTGGCCTCAACGTCGATGTCCTCGGCTCCGACGCGCAACTTGGCGTTGAGGGAGACGCTACCCGACATATCGCTTGACGTGCTGGTGCGCTTGAGTTCGAAGTGACCCCACTTCTCGTCAATGGCCGCGGCCGGAAGGTATTCGTCGTGGAAAACCGTCCAGATCTCGTCGCTCGTGACCTCGCCGCCCTCAGCATCCGTCTTTGCCTGAACCACACCGCTGAACTCGATCTGCAACTTGCGAGGAAGCTCCAGTGCATGATCGGTCTTCAGCAGGTACGCGACTCCGCCCTTGCCAGACTGCGAGTTCACGCGGATCACCGCCTCGTAGCTGCGACCCAAGTCTTTCGGGTCGACAGGAAGGTAAGGCACTCCCCACAGCAAATCATCGACAGTGACACCCTTCGCCACGGCTTCCGCCTCCATGGCTTCGAAGCCCTTCTTGATGGCATCCTGATGCGAACCACTGAAGGCCGTGTACACCAGGTCGCCGGCCCAGGGGCTACGTTCCGGCACAGGGAGCTGGGTGCAATATTCGGCGGTGCGCTTGATACCGTCGAGATCGCTGAAATCGATTTGCGGGTCGATTCCCTGTGTGAAGAGATTTATCCCCAGAGCCACGAGGTCGACGTTGCCGGTACGTTCCCCGTTGCCAAACAGGCACCCCTCGATGCGGTCTGCCCCCGCCAGATACCCCAGTTCCGCCGCAGCCACCGCGGTACCGCGGTCGTTGTGCGGGTGGAGGCTGAGAATCACATTATCTCGGTGATTCAACCGCAGCGACATCCATTCAATCGAATCTGCGTAAACATTTGGCATAGCCATCTCTACCGTCGCCGGCAGGTTGATGATGACTTTGCGATCAGGGGTCGGCTCAAAAACCTCGAGCACCTGGTTGCAGACCTCCAAAGCGAACGGCAGTTCCGTGCCGGTGTAGCTTTCAGGTGAGTACTCGTAGTAAATCTCGGTGCCTGGGGCCAGCTTTTCGGCGGCGCGGCAAAGGCGCGCCCCTTCCAAGGCGATGTCGATGACACCCTGCTTGTCGGTGCGGAAGACCACGTCGCGCTGGAGCACGCTCGTTGAGTTGTAAAGGTGCACGATCACCCGCGCGGCGCCGCGGATCGACTCGTAGGTGCGATTGATCAGTGTCTCGCGTGCCTGGGTGAGCACCTGGATCGTGACGTCATCAGGAATCAGATCGCCCTCGATCAGGCTACGGACGAAGTCGAAGTCAGTCTGGCTTGCTGAAGGAAATCCGACCTCAATCTCCTTGTAACCCATGCGCACAAGAAGGTCGAACATTATCCGCTTGCGTTCAGGGCTCATCGGGTCGATGAGAGCCTGGTTGCCGTCGCGCAGATCAACCGCGCACCACCGGGGTGCCTGCGTTATACGTTTGCTTGGCCAGGTGCGATCTGGCAGGTCTACAGCAAACGTATCGTGGTACGAACGGTACTTGTGGATCGGCATGTCCGACGGAGATTGTGTGTTCTTCATGATGGGTCTCTCTCGCTTGGTTTGGTCAGCCAACGACAAACTCCGCGACGAGAGAGGCCTGGAACTAGGACTCGTCGCGGCAGCTAAGGAGAAGCAGGCCGAACAGCACGGGCCAAGATTACCACTGTCGAACGGATGTCGCCTCCTGACCCGCAAGCCAGAGCGAGCAGGGATGCCGTGGGGGTTCCCTTTGTGCGCATCCTGCCGTCATGATCCGTTCACGCCGCCGACCGTGATTCGCCAGTGTCCCGCTGCTGTGAGGATGTGGCAATTTCAACTAAATCGATGTGCCGCGTTGACACGGAGCCTGTACAGGCAGCGGGTATGCGCTGGGTGCGTTCGTACCGCCCCTTCGGGCGCGTGTTCGTGGAGTGTCTCCCGGAGCCCATCCACGAAAATTCAGGAACGGAGCCGTTTCCGGTCACCCCCGCACCAACATCAACAGCTCAGCCGCGACACATTCCTGAATTTCCGCGCTGCGCGACGCTGGCAACTGGCGTTAGGCCGCTGTCCGTGCGACGGCGCGAGGCGTTCAAAACCGTTGACCGTGGCGAGCACATTTCAGGAATACGGCCGCGCGTTGGGCGGAGAGATGCCGTGTAAGCCATCTGCGGCTGGATGTTCCTGAATTTCAGTAACGGGACGGGCAGGCTGAGCTTGACGGGCAGGCCGAGCGCGACCAGCAGCGAGCGAAACCCGTAGACCAGTGCGGCGCGACCCCGCGGGAGGGGCGGTCCCCGCTAGAACCCGAGACGGCCCAGCTGCTTCGCATCCCGCTGCCATTCTTTGGCGACCTTCACACGCAGCGAGAGAAACACTTGGCTCCCGATTAGCGGCTCGATTTGCGCCCGTGCACGCGCTCCGACCTCGGCCAGACGCTTGCCCTGATGTCCGATGATGATGCCTTTTTGGCTGTCACGCTCCACGAACAGGTTGGCGAAAATTTCGATCAAGTCTTTATCTTCACGCGGAATGATGTCGTCGATTGTGATCGCGATTGAATGCGGCAGCTCATCTTCGACGCCCTCCAGAACCGCTTCCCGGATGAGTTCACTGATCCGGGCTTCGAGACCTTCTTCGGTGACCGTTCCGGTCGGATACAGCGGTTCGGATACTGGCAACAACTTGATCAGTTCACTAGCGAGGGTGTCCAACTGAACGCTCGTGAGAGCTGAGACGGGGACAATCGTGTCCCAGTTGCGAAGCTCTGCAACGGCCTGCAGTTGCTCTGCGACAGCAGGTCTTGAAGTTGCGTCGAGCTTGGTCACAATTGCGACTTTTTTTGCCCTCGGGAAGGCGTCCAGCTGTTCGTTGATGAATCGATCGCCGGGACCGATCTTCTCGTTAGCGGGAACACAAAAGCCGATGACATCGACCTCCCCGAGTGTGTCCTGCACGATAGTGTTCAGCCGCTCTCCCAGCAGGGTGCGAGGTCGGTGCATCCCGGGGGTGTCGACGAGGATGAGCTGCCCGTCATGCTTGTGCACGATTCCTCGGATGGCGCGCCTGGTGGTCTGGGGCTTGCTACTGGTGATCGCGACCTTCTCGCCGACGAGGGCGTTGGTCAGTGTGGATTTACCCACGTTGGGTCGCCCGACGAAGGACACAAAACCCGCCCGGAAATCGCTCTTGCCTGGGTCATCGCTCACGACTGGTCACCGTTCTTTTCGTTGAAAAATGCGCTTTGCGCATCAATGAGTGCTTCATCACGCTCAACCAGCACGGTGCTGAGGCGCTTGCGCCGACCTTCCGTGCGGTCGGCTGTCATGGTCAGGCCCGAGTATGTGGCGACCGAGCCTGCTTCTGGAAGTCTGCCCAGTGCTTTAGCCAGGAGTCCCCCCACCGAATCGACGTCGTCATCGTCGAGCTCGATCCCGAAAAGTTCCCCAAGTTCATCGATAGGTAGCCGTGCGGCAACGCGGAACCTCCCGTCACCGAGATCGCGAATCTCCTCGACCGCGCGGTCGTATTCGTCGGAGATGTCGCCAACCAGTTCCTCGATGAGGTCTTCAAGTGTGACGAGCCCTGCAATGCCGCCGTACTCGTCAACGACCATCGCCAGATGGTTCGATTCCAACTGCATCTGCCGCAACAAATTGTCGACCTTCTTGGACTCTGGTACGAAGAGCGCGGGGCGTGCCAACTCCCCCACTGTGATTCCGTCTGCGTCGATCGGCTGCTCATGGGTGAGGCGGGCGGCATCACGGAGGTAGACGACTCCCAGAACTTCGTCGACGTCACTGCCGATGACCGGTATCCGTGACACGCCCTTACTGAGGAACAGGCTCATTGCCATGCTTAAGGAGTCGGTGCCCTCAACGGTCACCATATCGGTGCGCGGGATCATCACTTCCCGAACGACGGTGTCGTTGAACTCGAAGATGGAATGGATGAGCGCTCGGTCGTCTTCTTCGAGTACGTCCAGCGCTGTGGCCTCATCAACCATGCTCAACAGCTGCTCTTCTGAGGAGAATGTCGTGGTCTTGGGGCGGCCAGGAGTCACCCGGTTCCCAATGGCCACCAGCGCTGCAGCCACAGGGCCGAGCAGCACCCGTATGGCGTGCACGATGAGTGCGGTGGAGCGGATGATCGGACGGGAATGTTCCCGCCCGACGCTACGCGGGCTGGAACCCACCAGCACGAACGATGCCACGATCATGATGAAAGCCGAGCACAGCAGTGCCAGCCACCACTGGTCAAGGAGGCTAGCCAGGGACAACGTGATCAGCACGGCAGCCGTCATTTCGGCAGCGACTCTCACAAAATTGGCGGCGTTTACGTGCGCATTCACGTCTTCGGCGATAGCCGTTAGCGATCTTTTAGCCCTCGCCTTGGCGGCCAGCTCAATCAGCTCTGCACGGGACACGACTGAGAGCGCAGCATCGGTAGCCGCCATCAGTCCGCCGAATGCAACGAGGAGAACGGCGACGGTGACCAGAATTGGGATCGGCGTCATATGTCGGTTGCCAATTTCGGCGTCAAGGTTGCTCGTGCGTTAGTGCCTGCCACGGCGCTCTTCCATCGTGAAGTTAATTAGGATGTCGCGCTGGATTCCGAACATCTCTTTTTCTTCCGCCGGCTCCGCATGGTCGAATCCCAGCAGGTGCAGAATCCCGTGAGTCGTGAGCATCAGCATTTCTTCGAGCGGGCTGTGGCCGGCAGTCTCGGCTTGCGCGATTGCAACCTGCGGGCAGACCACAACGTCTCCGAGAAGCCCGGCGGGTGTGATGGCGTCATCGGTCCCCGGGCGCAGTTCATCCATGGGGAAACTGAGGACGTCGGTGGGCCCTGGCTCGTCCATCCACTGCACGTGCAATTGCTCCATTGCTGCCTCATCAACTAAAACGATTGACAAGTCGGCGTCTGGGTGAACATGTAGTTGGTCAAGGGCATAGATGGCGAGGCGCTGGAGCGCGCTCTCATCGACGTCCACGACCGACTCGTTATTGACCTCGATGCTCATTGCTGTTCCCCTGCCTGCGGTTTCTTCGGTAATACGGGCTGAATGTGTCGATACTGCAGCGTCACTGACCACGCTCAAACGTTTTTGCTTGACGTTCTTCGTCGTACTTCGTGTAGGCGTCAACGATGCGCCCAACCAAGGTGTGTCGAACCACGTCCGCGCTTGTGAGGGTGCTGAAGTGAATTTCCTCGATGTCGTTCAGCACGCGCGTTACCAGTCGGAGTCCGCTGGACCCGGTGGGAAGGTCCACTTGCGTGATGTCACCGGTGACGACCATCTTGGATCCGAAGCCGAGCCTGGTGAGGAACATCTTCATCTGCTCGGGTGTGGTGTTTTGCGCCTCATCGAGAACAACGAATGAATCGTTGAGGGTGCGCCCGCGCATGTAGGCCAATGGTGCAACCTCGATGGTTCCGATGGCGAGAAGCTTGATGACAACATCTGGGTCCATCATCTCGTTGAGCGCATCGTAGAGCGGGCGCAGGTAGGGGTCGATTTTGTCGGTCAAAGTACCAGGGAGGAACCCCAGTCGCTCACCTGCTTCAACGGCGGGGCGGGTGAGGATGATGCGGGTGACTTCCTTACGCTGCAGGGCTTGCACCGCCTTCGCCATCGCCAAGTAGGTCTTGCCCGTACCGGCCGGGCCGATGCCGAAAACTATCGTGTTCTCGTCAATCGCGTCGACGTAGTTTTTCTGACCCTCGGTTTTCGCACGGATGCTCTTGCCACGGTTTGTGAGGATTGCCTGGCTGAGCACATCGGCGGGACTGATAGACGGGTCATTGGCGAGCATGCGCGCCGACTCGGTGACGTCGTCAATGCCGGGGTCCTGGTCGTTGCGTACCATTTGGATCAACTCCTCTACCAAGCGCTTTGCAGCACTCACCTGGCTTACATCGCCTGTCAGGACGATTTCGTTTCCTCGGACCATTACCTGCACGAGGGGAAACTGTTTCTCGATGGTTTTGAGCAGGCGATCGTGTGGGCCGAGCAGCCGGACCATCGCCACGCCTTCGACGCTCATCTCGACGCGGTTGATCTCGCGGTCGTTTCCGCGCTGCTTACCGCTGGTGTCACTGTCTTTACGGGGCAAGAGAACCTTCCGGAATGGTGCCCCCCAGGACATGAGCGTGTACATGGAAGACGGTTTGGCCCACCGTTGATCCCGTGTTGAAGACGAGTCGAAACTCTCCGCCGCAGTGCGCGTTTGCTAGAGCCTGCGCGGTGGTGACGAGTTCAGCGAGAAGGGCCGGATCTGCCCCCGCAAGTTCTGTGACATTGCGGTAGTGGCTCACCTTCGGCACGACGAGAATGTGCGTCGGCGCTTGCGGGGCAATGTCGCGGAACGCGATCAGGGTCTCATTTTCGAAGACGATGTCAGCCGGAATTTCACGCTCGACGATTCTCGTGAACACGGAGCGGTCATCAGTTACAGACATGTACCCAGCTTAAGCTCTGCACCGTGTCACCAACGGCCCATTGCGGCATTCAGCACGGCGATTGCCGCCGGACCGGCCGTCGAAGTTCTCAGCACCGTGTCCCCCAAACGCACCGGGTTGGCGCCCCCCGCCCTCAGGATTTCCCTTTCAACCGGCGACACACCACCCTCCGGCCCCACCACCACCACGATGTCGCGACCATCTGGCCTTAGCGATGACAGGGCCACTTCCGCCGTTGGGTCGAGCACAAGCATCCGTGTGTCACCTGCAAGCGCAGCAAGCACTCGGGTCGACGCCAAGTCGGCCACTTCGGGAATCCACGGCCGTATTGACTGCTTGGTTGCCTCCCGAACGATCGCGCTCCAACGCTCGTGCCCCTTGCGAACTTTGTTGCCTTCCCATTTCACGATCGAGCGTTGAGCCGCCCAAGGGATGACACCGTCCACACCCAGTTCTGTTGCTGCCTGCACGGCATATTCATCGCGGTCACCCTTGGCTAGCGCTTGTGCCAGCCATATCGCCGGGTTGGCCGCCGGTACGTGCAGCACCTCTTCTGCGCTGATTCGCAACTCGTGCGGTTCTGCCGAGACAACCGTGCCGGTCACCATCAGTCCGGAGCCGTTGCCTATGGTCAGTCGCTCTCCGACGCGAATACGGCTGACACTCACGGCATGCCGGGCTTCGGAGCCAACAAGGGAAACTTCTGAGCCGGTTTGTGCCGCCTCAAGGGTTTCAGCGAGGTAGAAATGGGCCACGTTAAAGGTTCAAGAAGCGGTCGCGTAATTTTTGGAACAACCCCTGCTGGAATTGCGCCAGATGCGGCGGGACCGCTTTTTGCACGCGAGCGAGTTCGCGCACAAGGTCCTGAGCCTTCCCGGAAAGTTTCGTCGGGGTGAGAACCTGAACGCCAATTTTCAGGTCTCCCCGTCCCGAGCCGCGCAAATGCGTAACGCCACGGTCCTTGATTGTGATCACTTCAGCGCTCTGGATGCCCGGTCGGATGTCCACAGAGATGTCACCGTCGAGGGCGCTTAAGACTGCGGACGTGCCAAGGATGGCGTCAGTCATTTGAATTTCAAGCGTCGCAAGAAGGTCATCCCCGTTACGGCTGAAAACGTCGTGATGACGTACCTTGATTTCGAGGTAAAGGTCCCCGTTGGGCCCTCCGGCCGGACCGACTTCGCCTTGGCCAGGCATTTGAAGGCGGATGCCTGTGTCCACGCCGGCCGGGATTTCGACGGGAATTTTGCGGCGCGCTCGCACCCGACCCTGCCCCTGGCAGGTGGGGCAAGGGTTGGGGATAACCGTGCCGAACCCACGACAGGTTCCACAGGGGCTTGATGTCATTACGTTGCCGAGCAAGCTGCGAACGGCGCGCTGAATGAGCCCTGTTCCGTGGCAGATGTCGCAGGTGACAGGCTCGGTTCCCGGTTGGCAGCAGCTGCCCTGGCAGGTCTTGCACAGCACCGCAGTGTCGACCTCGAACTCGTGCTGCGTTCCGAAGATGACATCTTCCAACTCGACTTCGATCCGAACCAAGGCGTCTTGCCCACGTTCGCTGCGTGAGCGTGGCGGGCGGGAGCCGCCGCGGCCTCCGCCTCCCCCGAAGAACGTCTCGAAGATGTCCCCGAAGCCACCGAAGTCGCCGCCGAAACTACCACCTTGCCCGCCCAGATCGTATTGCTGCTTTTGTTTCGGGTCTGAGAGCACGTCGTAGGCGTGTGTCACTAGCTTGAAACGCTCTGAGGCGTCCGGCCCAGAGTTTACGTCGGGGTGCAATTCGCGTGCGAGGCGACGGTACGCCTTCTTGATTTCCTCAGGTGTCGCGCTTCGTTCGACACCGAGTACTTCGTAGTGGTCAGCCAATCCATATCCTTTGATTCATCGTGCACGCACACGCGCGGTGGCCCCGTTTCACCGAGGTTGTTAGCGTGATTGTCAGTTCTCGCCCAGCAATTTTGTGAGGTATCGGGCGACCGCCCGTACGGCGGCCATGTTGTTCGAATAGTCCATTCGGGTGGGTCCAAGCACGCCCAGCCTGGCTAGTTCTGTTCCGGATGACGCGTAGCCGGTGGCGAGGATGGAAGTCTCGCCAAGCCCGAACGAGGCGTTCTCGCTGCCTATCCGAACCGAAATGCCGTGTTGATCTGGCTCCATTTCGCTGAAGAGCCGTAGCAATGTCACTTGCTCCTCAATCGCTTCCAGTACAGGATAGATGCTCCCGCTGAAGTCTTCCTCGGTGCGCACAAGGTTTGCCGCGCCCGCCATGACCAGCTTGTCGTGACGGTTCGCTGCGACCTGTTCGGCCAGCGTGGCGGAGACGAGGTCAACTATTCGGCGACTCTCAGCCGGAAACTGCGTCGGAAAGCTAGCGAGGGACTCTGCCGCCTCAACCAACCCAAGCCCCCCAAGGGTGGAATTGAGCTTAGCTCTCACACCGGCGAGTACCTCATCGGCGACTGGCTCCTGCACCTCGATGATGCGCTGCTCAACGTGACCGCTGTCTGTGATGAGCACTGACATCACTCGCGTGGCGCTCAGCGATACCAGCTCGATGTGCCGAACGCGCGCGCGCGACAACGAGGGGTATTGCACGAGCGCGACTTGGTGCGTCAACTGCGACAACAGTCGAACGGTGCGCGCGAGCACCTCATCCAGGTCACTTGACTGGCCGAGGAAAGCTTCGATGGCATGCCGTTGGGCCTGAGTAAGCGGTCGCAGATCGGCGAGCTGGTCTACGAAAACGCGGTAACCCTTATCGGTCGGAATGCGACCGGATGATGTGTGCGGCGCTGCAATGAGTTCTTCCTCTTCGAGCAGAGCCATGTCGCTTCGGATTGTCGCGGCAGATACACCGAAGGCGTGCCGGTCCACTATCGACCTCGAGCCGACAGGCTCACGCGATGCGACATAGTCCTGAACAATCACTCGCAGGACCTCGAGGCTGCGCTCAGACACCATGCGATACCAGCCTTCCGCTATTGGCACTCCCGACCTATGACTGCCAATTGTACCGCCTAGGTCACGTCCGAGGCGTTGCATGCGCTGCTTGTGCCGGGCTACCTTTAGGGGCTACCGAGGTGACCCACTCGGAGCAGCGCTTGCCGTCTCACCGCAGGCAAGACCGCTTCTTTCTCGCACAACTGGAAGGCACCCCATGACCACGCAAGGACCATCATCCGCTGCCCCACTGTCCGCAGCCGACGACAGGCAGTGGGCGTCTTTCGCCCACTTCGGCAACATCATCCTGGTCGTTCCTGCGCTCATCATCTACCTTGTATTCAAGGACCGAGGCAACCTCGTGCGGCAGGAAAGCAAGGAAGCCCTGAACTGGACAATCAACGTCACCGGGCTGGCTGTGGTGGTGAGCATCGTCAACTCGATCCTCAGCTTCATCCCCATCATCGGCTGGGTCATGGGTCTTATCCTGACGGCGCTGCTCTGGGCAGTCCTCATCGTCAACCTGATCTTTGCGATTATGGGTGGCGTCAAGGTCAGCGGTGGCGGCAGTTACCGCTACCCGGTTAACATCCGCTGGATTAAATAGCAGTTAAACACAAAACCCACCGTGTTGCTTTAATGAGCCCATGACATACTCAGCGCCCCCGCCCCCCGCCGACTACCAGCCGGTACAGCCGATGCGCCCAAGCGATGAGAAGCTCTGGGCAACACTGGTTCACATCGGTGGCATCCTTTTCGGTTTCCTGCCGGCGCTCATCGGATACCTCGTATTGAAAGATCGTGGACCGTTCGTGCGCGACCACACGCGTACCGCGCTCAACTTCCAAATCACCATGGTTATCGTCAGCGTGGTGGGCGCTCTCCTCACGATCGTTCTTGTGGGATTCCTGATCCTGGCCGCCGTTGGCATTGTGATCATCGTTTTCAGCATCATCGCGGCCGTCAAGGCCAACAATGGGCAGTACTACAAGTACCCCATGACGATCGAGTTCATCAAGTAGTTACTCCAATAGCCGACGAACTACAGCATCGGCCAGCAGCCGTCCTCGCAGGGTCAACTCGATTGACCCGCGCAGGGCGGCTCTGGCGTCCACCAGCTCGTCCGCGATGAGGCCGGCAACCGCCGTCCGACCGGACGGTGCGAGCTCAGCGATGGTGAGACCGTCACGGATGCGCGTCAACAACAGCACTCGCTCAACCCTGCGGGTTTCACCATTCAGCGTTTCCCGACCGGCTGCGGGCGAATGTCCGGCGCGGATACGGTCGGCATACGCTGCCGGGTGCTTAACGTTCCACCACCGGACCCCTCCGATGTGGCTGTGGGCGCCCGGGCCAATCCCCCACCAGTCATGGCCCTGCCAATAGGCGAGGTTGTGTCGCGAGCGACGATCAAGCGTGTGCGCCAAAGCGGGAACCCCGTGCCCGCCTCGATGGGCCCAGTTGCTGACCTCGTACCACTCGAATCCTGCTTGTGCCAGCAGCTGATCGGCGAGCTCATACATATCAGCCTGAAGGTCGTCGTCGGGCTGGGCGACCTCGCCACGGCGAATCTGCCTCGCCAGTTTTGTGCCGTCCTCAACGATGAGCGCATATGCGGAAAGATGATCCGGTTGCTGCGCAATCGCATGCTCCAAAGACCGTCTCCAGTCTTCAAGCGTCTCCCCCGGCGTACCATAAATGAGGTCGAGGCTGACATCGAGCCCCACCTGCCTGGCCCACTGCACTACGAGCGGTATACGGGCGGGGTCATGCGTGCGCTCGAGAGTGGCAAGCACTTCGGGAACAGCCGACTGCATGCCGAATGAAACACGGGTGAACCCTGCGTCCTTCAGCGTCGACAGGTACTCAAGGTCAACGGAGTCAGGATTGGCTTCCGTCGTGATTTCCGCACCAGGTTGCAACCCAAACGTGTCAATGATCGCAGCGAGCATCGCCGCCAGATCGCCAGAGGGAAGCAGCGTCGGTGTTCCCCCACCAAAGAAAATGGTGGAAGCCGCGCGCTGCGGTAGTCCCGCCGCGGAGAGGACCGTCGCAGCAAGTGCGATCTCCTCCATCGCCTGACCGGCGTAGTCGCTGCGCTTACTGCCACGCAACTCCTCAGACGTGTACGTGTTGAAGTCGCAGTAGCCGCAGCGGACGCGGCAGAAGGGAACGTGCACATACACACCGAAGTTGCGGGTGGCCGCGTCATCCGCCACTGAAGAGGGAAGTAGACCATTGAGAGGCGCCGGATCGGCGAGGGGCAAGGCGGAAGGCATGACGACTTAGTCGGTTGGGCCGGTCAGCGCCGTGAAGTATCGGCGACGGTAGGCACCCTGAACGAGGCGGAGGATCGGATATGCTGCCCGCCACAAACCGGTAGCCGGACGCGAAAGAGAGCGGATGGTTAGCCAGACGGAACCGTCCGGGGAACGCTCGACGATGAAAGCTTCCTCACCGCTGAACGGATGCCCTGGCAGTGTCCCGTACGCGTAACCCTTGCGGTTGGGTTCGTCGATTACATAGACAACACGAACAGGCTCTCCGATGTGGAAAGGCCCGAAATGGGCGACGAGCCAAGCCGAATCACCGGGGGCGATGAACGGCATACCGTCAGGGCCGTACACAGCCTCAGCACTCGGACCCGTCGCCGCGGGACTCACGGGTGTACCCGCGTCGTCAAAGGAGACGGGAGTGTATGTCGCGTCGGTGACTTCCGAGGGCGAATTTTCGACGTCAACGGTAAAACCGCTGCGCAACTTGATGCCCCATGACAGGGTCGCATGCCAAGCGAAGTCCCACCTCACCGGCCCGTGACCGATTCGGACGCGTTTCTCGTACGGCCGGTAACCGGGTGGCGGGTAAGCCATTAGATCGGCCGCTTGCGTCGCGCCGATGGCGGCATAACTGACCGGCAGTTTCCATAGAGCCGGCCTGGTCATTAGTTCTTTTCCTTCTTCGTTTCGGTGTCCCCGCTTAGGGCAGCGATAAAAGCCTCCTGGGGCACCTCGACGCGTCCGACCATCTTCATCCGCTTCTTGCCCTCTTTCTGCTTCTCGAGGAGCTTGCGCTTACGCGTGATATCACCGCCGTAGCATTTAGCAAGAACGTCTTTGCGCATCGCACTGATGCTTTCGCGGGCGATGATGCGGGCACCAATGGCAGCCTGAATGGGAACTTCGAACTGTTGGCGCGGGATCAGCTTCTTCAGCCGCTCGGTCATCAGAACACCGTAGGCGTAGGCCTTGTCGCGGTGGACAATGGCACTGAACGCGTCAACCGCCTCACCCTGCAACAGAATGTCGACCTTCACGAGGTCCGCTTCCTGGTCGCCGATGGGCTCATAGTCGAGCGAGGCGTAACCCGCGGTGCGGCTCTTCAGATGGTCAAAGAAGTCGAAGACGATCTCCCCGAGCGGCATCGTGTAGTGCAGTTCAACACGATCCTCTCCGACGTACTCCATCCCCTGCATGGTGCCCCTGCGGCCCTGGCAGAGCTCCATCACGGTACCGACATAGTCCTTCGGCGTCAGGATGGAAGCTTTCACGATCGGTTCACGCACGCTGGCGATCTTGCCGCCGGGGAACTCACTCGGGTTGGTAACGATGGTGGTTTTTTTATCGTCGGTCTTCACCTCGTAGATAACGGATGGCGCCGTCGCGATCAGGTCGAGCCCGAATTCGCGCTCCAACCGTTCGGTGACAATCTCCAGGTGCAGGAGGCCGAGGAACCCGCAGCGAAACCCAAACCCGAGGGCAACGGAAGTTTCCGGTTCGTAAACCAGAGCAGCATCCGAAAGCTTCAGCTTGTCCAGGGCTTCGCGCAGTACCGGGTAATCGGAGCCGTCAATGGGGTAAAGGCCCGAAAAAACCATGGGCTTCGGCTCCGTGTATCCGGCTAAAGCCACCGTTGCAGGCTTCATGAAACTGGTTACGGTGTCACCAACTTTGCTGAGCCGCACATCTTTCACACCGGTGATGAGGTAGCCCACTTCGCCAACGCCGAGGCCTTTGGTCTGGGTCGGTTCCGGGGAGCTCACGCCGATCTCGAGCACTTCGTGTGCGCTCTTGGTGCTCATCATCATGATTTTCTCGCGCGGCTTGAGGTGCCCGTCGATCATGCGAACGTAGGTGATGACGCCACGGTAGGCGTCATACACGGAGTCAAAAATCATGGCGCGGGCCGCCGCATCCGGATCCCCGACCGGAGCGGGAATTAACTGGGTGGCCCGGTCGAGCAGCTCCGGCACCCCCACACCTGTCTTACCGGAAACTTGCAAGATATCTTCGGGCTTACAGCCGATGAGTCCGACAATTTCTTTGGTGTACTTCTCTGGGTCGGCCGCGGGTAAGTCAATTTTGTTGAGCACCGGGATGATTGTGAGGTCGTTGTCGAGCGCAAGGTAGAGATTGGCGAGCGTCTGCGCTTCGATGCCTTGCGCCGCGTCAACCAACAAGATGGCGCCCTCACAAGCGGCCAGGCTTCGCGACACCTCGTAGGTGAAGTCGACGTGCCCGGGTGTATCGATCATGTTCAGCGCATAAGTTTGGCCATCGAGTTCCCACGGCATCCGAACGGCCTGGCTTTTGATTGTGATGCCGCGCTCACGCTCAATGTCCATGCGGTCGAGGTATTGCGCGCGCATATCGCGGTCGCTGACGACACCGGTGATCTGCAGCATGCGGTCTGCCAGAGTCGACTTGCCGTGGTCGATATGGGCGATGATGCAGAAATTACGGATGAATGCGGGGTCGGTCGACGCCGGCTCAAGCGCTTTCAGTGCTCTGGGGCTCACGCGATCCTCTTACTGGTACTGAAAATGGAATGCACCAATTGTCCCACGGCTGGCGCGTATGCCGTCCCATCGGTCATTGTTCGCTCACTGGGGCTTTTCGCGGGCCGCCGAACGCCCACCCCATATGGCGCTGTGACGACCGCATCCCCGAAAACTCAGGAACGTTGTGCCTCTTTCAGCTGCATTACGCGAGCACGGGGCCTTTTGCCCACAGCGCGGCGCCACATTCCTGAATTTTCATGGATGTCGCGGGCGGCCCCACCCCGAAATGTGCACCGTGACCAGCTGTTGGGCCTGCGCAGGTTTTGCCCGGATTGCTGCCCCCGTTCCACTCTGCTGGAAGCGTTGCCGTCGACGCTGACCTCAAGGCGGGCCGGATCGGCGTCGATTGCCAGAACGGGTCGATCACTGGTATTGTTGTGTGTTGGCTTGCGCACACGGTTTGGCTTCTCGAATCGCAGTGCGAACTGCAGCCGCGATCCAGCTCTCGTGATGTTCATCTCCTGGAGATTGTCACGGCTGCCAAACATTGTTCGAAATACATAGAAGGTTATTACACGTGGCAAATATCAAGTCGCAGATCAAGCGCATCCTTACCAACAAGAAGGCAACTGACCGTAACAAGGCAGTTCGGAGCGAGGTTAAGACCGCCGTTCGCGCCACCCGCGAGGCAATTGCCGCTGGTGACAAAGACAAGGCCGCCGCTGCTCTGGTCGTAGCTTCCAAGAAGCTGGACAAGGCTGCCAGCAAGGGCGTCATCCACAAGAACCAGGCCGCTAACAAGAAGTCGTCCATTGCCAAGCAGGTTGGCTCGCTCTAACCTCAAGCGCATAAGAAGAACCCCGTCTCGGTGAGACGGGGTTCTTTTTTTGGCTGTAGTCGTGACTTGGTACTGTCTGTGCGATTTTATTCGCCGCGGGAACTGATCACAGAAACAAGACGTTCGAGTGCGAACACAGGATCGCGCTGGGCCCCCTTTACCGCCGCGTCCGTCTCAGCCAGAATTTCGATGCACCGCCCGAGGCCCGCATCGTTCCATCCCTGCAGATCTCGTTTCGCTCGGTCGACCTGCCACGGGGCAAGGCCGAACTGCTGGGCAAGCTGTCCCGAGTTTTCCCGCCGGCCAGACAGTTTCGCCATTGTGCGTATCTTCATCGCGAAGGCGGCCACGATAGGCACGGGATCCGCACCGGAAGCCAAAGCATGACGTAACAGAATCAGAGCCTCACCGTGGCGTCCTGCAATTGCTATGTCGGCCACCTTGAAGGCGTTGGTCTCGACCCGGCCGGAATAATATTTCTCCACAGTGGCTTCGGAAATTTCTGCCGTCGCGTCGGAGATCAATTGCTGGCAGGCAGCAGCCAGCTCAGCAAGATCGTCGGAGAAGGCAGCCACCAACGCCCGCAGCGCCCCGCCACTGACGCGTCGGCCTGCCGTAGCGAATTCCGCTGTGGCGAAATCGAGCTTGTCTGTCTCTTTCTTCAGCTCAGTGCAGGGCACCTCGATGCCGTTGCCAAGCCCCCCACGGATGGCATCCAGAAGTTTTTTGCCGCGCACTCCCCCTCCGTGTCGCAACACGAGGTACGTGTCATCGGCAGGATGCTCCAAATATTGCATGACTTCGCTCAGGAAGGCATCACTGCACTTCTCAACTCGCGTGACGCGAATCAGGCGAGGTTCGCCGAACAGCGACGGGCTCGCCAGCGTGATGAGCTCACCGGGTGCGTAGGTGTCCGCCTCCAAATCATGCACTTCAAGGCTGGGATCTTCCAGTCGCAGAGTGTCGCGTAGAACGCGTATGGCGCGATCGGCGAGGAAGTCCTCGGGTCCGGAAACCAGAACCACGCGAGCGGGTCGAATCTTGGACCAGCTCAATTGCGGAATCGCCGATGCTTTAGCCGGGCTGCTCCCGGCTTTGGACCTGACGGCCACGGCTCTCCTCACGTTCGCATTCCAAGGTCTTGAGCGACACGGGAACCTCACAAGCCTAATCGGGTGGGGTAGCAGCGTTGCGCTCCGTCCACAGCTCTACGCCGCGGACTGTGGACGATACCAAGGCCATACCGTTATGGTCGGTGCGGGCGACCGTGGTTCCGATCCCGGCAAGGGTGTGCAGGATATCGGCGCTCGGATGGCCATAACGGTTTTCTGCCCCGACGCCGATGAGGCCGATTGCGGCATCCAGTCGCGTGTAAAGCCGTGCGTCCTGATCGGCCGAGCCGTGATGCGAGACGTGGACAACGTCGACTGCGCCGAGCGGATTGGTGGCAAGCAGCATCGACTGGGACTGCTCACCCAAGTCACCTAAAAACACCGATCCGATGCACGCGTTACCGCACCCTTCCACGCCCCGAAACGACATGGCGACGCTCGCCTGATTGCCGGGCACAACCCCGATGAGCTTTGCAGGCGGCCACAGAACGCGCCAACGCAGCTCGCCCAGCTCACCACTGTGTCCACGCGAGGGCCGGTCAATGAGTGCGCCAGCCTGCGCAAATGTGCTGAGCAAGAGTTCGTCTGCCGGCTCGCTGCTGGGCCCGGCAAGAACATGGGCTGGCTGCCCAAGAACGGCAGATGCTCCGCCAACATGATCGGCATCGAAGTGGGTCAACACGAGCAGATCGAGGTGGTTGACGCCCAAGGTGCTGAGACAGTAAGACAGCAGTTCGGGATCTGGGCCCGTGTCTATGAGGGCAACAGCACCGGCGCTGCGCACCAGAATGGCGTCGCCCTGACCAACGTCACAGGATGCGATGTTCCAATCGGTTGGCGGCGACAGGCGTCGGCGTAACTGCTCGCCACCCACGGATCCGAAGTAGACGGCGCACCCGGCGGCCAACACAAACGCGGCCACACGGCGCATGCTGTGTGACAGAAAAGCAGGACGCAGAACGACAAGCAGCATTATGGTGGCGGCTGTCAGCAGGAGCATTACCCCGGCCCCACCGCCAGGCCACGGAAGGCTCGCGCCGGGCAGGCGGCTGAAAAAGGTAGCAACACCGGCAATCCATGCCGATGGCAGCCAGGCGATATGGGCGATCATCATTCCGGCCATGGGAAGCGCCGGGAGGATCAGACAGGCAATGAGTCCGGCTATGGTCGCAACCGGAGCTGCCGGCCCCGCAAGGACGTTCGCGATCACACCGTACGTCGGGAGGGACGGGTTCAGCAAAATCAGCACAGGCTGGCACGCCAACTGAGCGGCAAGGGGCACTGAGATGGCGACCGCGATCGGGTACGGCAGCCAGCGACCAAGTTTGCGGGCAAGCGGACCCGCAAGTGTCAGGAGGCCGGCGGTGGCGAGCACCGATAGCGTGAACCCGTAACTGCGCGCTAGCCAAGGGTCGAAAGCCAGCAAGCCGACGGCGGCGAGGGCGAGAACCGGTACCCCGCTTACCGGCCTGCCAACTGCCATCGCGAGAAGGACAAGTGCTGCCATGACGGCGGCGCGCAACACACTCGGCTCCGGAGTCACAAGGGTGACAAAGGCGAGCAGGATAAATAGGGATGCCCCGATGCGCCAGCCACGCGGTAGCCCCAAGGCGCGGCCGCACAAGAGGACCAACCCAATGACGACGGCACAGTTGGCACCGGAAACGGCGGTGAGGTGGCTCAACGATGACGCCTTCATCGACTCGTCAAGGGAATCACTGACCGCCGTCGTGTCGCCAATTGCTAGCCCGGGTAGCAACGCTCCCCCGTCGCCTGGCAGGCCCATTGCTGCGTCAAGGAACGTCCTACGAAGGTCATTGGCCCAATCCAGGTAGCCGGGAGGGGGACTTGTCACGACTGGGCTCCCGTCCGTGAAGATCAGGAACGCCGCAGCATCTTGCGGTGCAGTAGCGGCCAGCCTCCCGGTGAGCTGAACGCGGGTACCGATGCCGATGTCCGCGGAATCTTCAAAGGAGCCGAAAACGAGAACAGGCAACGACACCTCGGTTGATATTCCGCCAATGTCAACCGTATGAAGCAGCGCCCGAAAACGCGGCTGGCCTTCGTGCACCGGTTGCGTAGTAACCCCGGTCGCGCTGATAGATCGGCCGGCTTCTGCCGCTTCGACGAGAACCTGCGGTTGGCGCCATGCGGCGTGAACGGTTGCCGAGGAGAGGAGAAGTCCGCAAAGAGTAAGGCACAAAGCGACCGCGTTCACGGCAGGGATCCTTTCCGCACGTGGTCTTGTGGCGTTTATTCGCGCCGCGACACACGTCGCGATCCCTGCCAGCGCCCAGCACACCGCGGAACTCAACGGCAGGGCTGAGGGAACCGCGATCAACACGGCAGTGAACGCCCAGGCAACCCCAACCGGGACGGCTAATCTCAGGTCTGCCCTCATACTGTGACCAGATCTTTCAGCGCGACGTACGTCTTCTCACCAATTCCGGTGATGCTTGTCAAATCGTCTATGGCAGTGAAGCGCCCATTGGCGGTACGCCAGTCGATGATTCGGGCCGACATCGTCGGACCGACACGAGGAAGAGTTTCCAGCGTCGCAGCATCTGCAGTGTTGAGGTTGACCTTGCCCCCGCCCGTCCCGGGCGCTGTGGGGGGCATCTGGGTTACCTCACCCACCTCAGGTATGGCGATTTGTTCCCCGTCGCTAACGAACCTTGCCAGGTTGAGCTGCGACTCGTCTGCGGTGTCGGTGAAACCGCCAGCAGCGGCTATTGCGTCGACAGTTCGGGCGTTTTCGCCAAGCTCGTACAGGCCCGGCTGGGTCACAGCTCCGAGAACGTGTACGAAGATTGTCACCGCGGTGGGGGCTGCGGCGGTGGTCGACTCGGGCGCGGGCGCAACCATCTTCGTCGTCCCGTGCGGGCCCAGTGCAGAAATCGCAACGGCTATAGCCACAGCCACAAAGAAAAGCACCACTGCCGCTCCCAACCGAATTTTCACTCGGCTGGTCGGCGACACGACCACTCGGTCCGACGCATCCATCGGGAAAGGCTAGGACGCTCGAATCATTCGGTAACCTGAACGCCCGAACCTGTTAATTCCGAACACTTTGAGCACGCGGGGAGGAGTGGTCGTTGGGTGCGCGGCCCGAGGCACACTCCACCGGAACGGCCGCTCACACCGCAACCGGGTTCAGACAGTGCGGACCGTCAGCGGGTGGCGATGCTGACCACCCGCGGTGCGCGCACAACGACGTTAACAATCTCCTTGTCGCCGACAGCACGGATGACGGCAGCCGAGCCACGGGCCAGACGCTCCAGCTCATCCGGGTCGATACTGGGGCTGACCTCGAGGCGATCCCGCACTTTACCGTTCACCTGCACGACCGCTGTGACTGAGGTCTCTACAAGAAGAAGCGGATCTGCCTTGCGCCAACCGAAAAGGGCGACGGGTGCCGGGTACCCGAGCTTCTCCCACATCTCCTCCGCCGTGTACGGTGCGAACAAACTGAGTGCCAAGGCAACGGTTTCGGTCGCCTCGCGCACCGCAGCATCGCCGCCACCCACCCCGGTGTCGATGGCCTTACGAGTCACGTTGACCAGCTCCATGATGCGCGCTACCACAACGTTGAACTTGAATGACTCGGTGAGGGCGGGTGCGTCGGCCAGAAAACGGTGCGTGACCCGACGCAGTGCCTGATCGCCGGTCTTCCACTCGATCTCTGGCTTGCTTGTCACGTCGCTGGCAAGGCGCCAGGCTCGAGCCAGAAACTTCGCAGAGGCGGCCGGAGAGACATCCGCCCAATCGATGTCGTCTTCCGGCGGGCCAGCGAACGCCATGGTGAGACGCACTGCGTCTACACCGTGCTCGTCCAACTGATCTGTAAGCTGCACGATGTTGCCTTTTGACTTGCTCATCGCGGTGCCATCCATGAGCACCATGCCCTGGTTCAACAGTGCGCTAAACGGTTCCGTGAAGCTGACATAGCCGAGGTCGAAGAGCACTTTGGTGATGAAACGCGCGTACAGCAGGTGCAGGATCGCGTGTGTCACCCCACCCACATATTGGTCGACGGGCGCCCACTTCTCGGCCTCCCGAGGGTCGAAGGCCTGGGTGTCGTCCGTGGGATTGAGGAAGCGCAAGAAGTACCAGGAACTATCCACGAAGGTATCCATGGTGTCGGCATCGCGTTTGGCCGGTGTTCCGTCGATCGGGTTGGCTACGTTCACCCACTCTGCGGCCGCGCCGAGCGGTGAGGAACCCTTTGGCTTGAGGTCGAGCCCTTCACTCGACGGCAACACGACCGGCAGTTGATCTTCAGGCACGGGGATCAGCTCGCCGTTGTCACCATGGATGATTGGGATCGGAGTGCCCCAATAACGCTGGCGTGAGATCAGCCAGTCTCGAAGACGGTAGTTCTTTGAGGAGCGTCCTTTACCTGAAGCGGTGAGCTGCTCGACGACTCGTTTGATGGCGGTGCTTTTACTCAAACCATCCAGCGGGCCCGAGTTCAGCATCCGACCTTCCCCGATGAGGGCCACACCGGTCTCGGCTGGGTCCAGGGGCGGGAGGTCATCCGGCAGAATCGCTTCGCCAGTTTCTGGGTCGATGTCGAGCACCGGGAGTCCCCCGGTGATGGGTGCATTCACGTCTACAACAACGCGCACCGGCAGCCCAAATTTTTTGGCAAAATCGAGGTCCCGCTGGTCGTGGGCTGGCACAGCCATGATCGCGCCATGACCGTAATCGGCCAGCACGTAGTCTGCTGCCCAGATCTGCAGTCGCTCGCCGTTGACGGGATTGATCGCGTAACGCCCGAGGAAGACTCCTGTCTTCTCGCGGGTCGCATCCTGCCGGTCTATTTCCGACTTCTTCTGCACCAGCGTCAGGTATTCCTGAAAATTCGCCCGAGCTTCTGCGTCAGCATTGGAAACCAGCTCCGCCGCCAAATCTGAATCAGGGGCAACGACCATGAAGGTCACGCCGTAGAGGGTGTCTGGGCGGGTGGTAAAGACGGTGACAGCTTCGTCCCGGCCCTCAATCTCAAAGTCGACGTCCGCGCCGACGGAACGGCCGATCCAGTTGCGCTGCATGGTGAGCACCTTGGCAGGCCACGAGCCCTCGAGCTGGTTCAGGTCATCGAGCAGGCGATCGGCGTAATCGGTGATCTTGAAGTACCACTGTGTGAGCTTCTTCTTCTCGACGGTAGCGCCGCAACGGTCACAGGTGCCGTCAACAACCTGTTCATTGGCGAGCACAGTCTGATCGTTCGGGCACCAGTTGACCCAACTTGCCTTGCGGTAGGCGAGGCCCTTTTCATACATTTTGAGAAACAGCCACTGGTTCCACTTGTAGTACTCGGGGTCGCTGGTGTGAAGGACGCGGTCCCAGTCAAAAGACGCCGCGTAAAGCTTCATGCTGCGCTTTTGCTGTTCGATGTTCGCGTACGTCCACGCGCGCGGGTCAATACCGCGTTTGATCGCGGCGTTTTCTGCCGGGAGCCCGAACGAGTCCCACCCGATGGGGTGAAGGACATTAAAACCCTGTTGCCGCCAGTAGCGCGCGACAACGTCGCCCAAGGCGTAGGCCTCCGCGTGACCCATGTGAAGATCGCCCGACGGGTAGGGAAACATGTCGAGCACATACTTGCGCGGACGCTTGTCCTCGAGGTTGCCCGTGCTGAACGGCTTGAGTTCATCCCAGACGGCCTGCCACTTGTTCTGGATACGACCGATGTTGTATTCGTTCGCGTCGTCGTCTGCGTGCTCGTATGCCAAGGGAAATCTCAATTCTTACCGAGGAAGTGGACTCGCTGTCACAGTGCGCGTCGAAATGACGGCGAGCGGTCCGCCCACCAGAATACTCAATAGGAGGGGTGTGCCGCGGCCCCGCTTATTAACGCTCACGGAAGGGTGCTGAGGACCGGCCGGAGCTCTGGCCAGCGAGCGGTCAAACTGTCTCCGGATGATGTGCCCCGTATCCGCCTGCCGATCCACGGACCAACGTATTCTTTCGCCCACGCCACATTCGAGCGGAAGGCCTTGCGTCGACCTACTAAAGGCAGCGGACCCAGCTCTTCCGACTGGATCACATGCTCTGATCGCAGCGTTTCCAGCACTCGGACAGCCATCCGCTTGTGGCCGATCGATGACATATGCAACCGGTCCACATCCCACATCCGCGGATCGTTGTATTCAGCGAATCGCCAGTAGTCGATGATCAGGGCGGAGTGGTTGTCTGCAATCTCGCGAAGCAACTCGTTGTAAATGGCCGTGCGACCACGTGTCTTGTTGAAAACCGGTGACTTGGCAGTGTCGAATCCTGTAAACAGGGCGACGGTGGCACCGGTGGCAGCAATCCTGGCTACAGTTTTGTCGTACTCCACGGCGAGGCGGTCAATGTCTATTGACGGTCGCAGTATGTCGTTACCTCCGGCATAGATGGTGACCAGCGTCGGTTGGAGTGCGATTGCCGGTTCCACCTGCTCCGCGATCACCTGACCCAGCTTCTTGCCTCGCACGGCGAGGTTGGCATAAAGGGCGTGGGGGTCGACGAGAGCCAGCTGTTCCGCTACCCGGTCTGCCCACCCCCGCACACCGTTGGGCAGTGTGGGGGCCGGGTCGCCGACGCCTTCAGTGAAGGAGTCGCCGAGGGCCACAAATCGCATCGTCACCACTCCACACTAGGTGGCGTGACGAGCGGTAACCCTCCAGCACATAATCTGAGGTCTATGACCAATACCGGATCCGCACGCTATCGCTGGCAAGGCGGCAAGCTTGTGGCCCTCAATTTTTGCGACCCGACAGTCCCCGCGGTCCTCGCGGCCGATTCGTGGTTGGTAACCGAGGGAACCACTCGCGGACTCGATCTGCATCGCGCACGTTTCTTCGCTGCGGCTGCGCCTGCCGGACTTCCATTTCTCGATGCATTTTGGCAGACATCCATGGCTGCCATCCCGCACGATGG
>JAODMI010000110.1 GCA_025464755.1 Homoserinimonas sp. | reverse complement strand
AGGAGAAAAGTAAATGGCAACAGGAACCGTAAAATGGTTTAACGCTGAAAAGGGATTTGGCTTCATCGCCCCCGAAGACGGCAGCCCGGATGTGTTCGCACACTACTCGGCCATCGCGAGCAGCGGTTACAAGTCGCTCGACGAGAACCAGAAGGTCGAATTCGACCTGGCGCAGGGCCCCAAGGGTCCTCAGGCGGAGAACATCCGTCCCCTCTAGTTAGACCTGATTCTGCCGGTCCCCTGTGACAGGCGAGTCTCGTAAAACTTCGGTCGGCCCCCACTACGTGGGGGCCGACCTTTTTTAACGACGATTTGCTGTGAGCGGACTTTTCGCGTGTCCGTGCGCGTTGATGACAGTGCAATCGACAAGGATGGATTTCATGAGCAACGCCACAGCCCCGTCAACTTCGCCGTCCCCGGTCTCTGCCCAAGACCGGCTCGCAATTTTTCGTGAGAGACGCAATACGTCGGTGGTGCAGCCGACTGGCAGCCTTGCCCTGGTGACCACGCAATGGGTTGACTCGGAGCAGACCATTTGGGGTGTGCCTGGTGTGTGGGCTCCATTACCTGTGGGGCAGTCCGGATTGCGCGTGACCGCAGCGGCATCCGACAACATTGTTGTCGACGGCGTTCTTGTAGACGGTGAAGCCACCGTTGCCGGAAAGGACGCCGAAACTCCGAGCAAAATCGACTTCAGCGATACGCTGAGCGGTTTCGTCATCGCGGGTGAGGACGGCATGTACGCGTTGCGTGTTTGGGATGCCAACTCCGAGGCGATTCAAAACTTTGGCGGCATTGACGCCTTCCCGTACAACCCCGAATGGGTCATCACGGCGTCATTCACGGAAATCCCGGGTGGCACGACTGTGGGTTTCGAACATCTGAAAGATGACGGTAAAACGCGCGAGCTCACCGTTCCGGGGCAGATAACGTTCACAAAGGACGGCATCGACTACAACCTGGCCGCCTTCAAATCGGGACGCGCGCTTCAGCTTGTCTTTGCGGATGCAACCAATGGTGACAGCACATACAGCGTTGGCCGTTTTTTGTTCGTCGCTCCCAACCCCGACGGCTCCATAACGCTTGATTTCAACCACGCTGTGCTTCCTCCCTGCGGATTTTCGTACGCCTTCAACTGCCCGATGCCACCGAAGCAGAACCGGTTCACGGTTCCGATCGAGGCCGGCGAGAAGAACGTTCTCGCCAAAGACGGCACCCTTCTTCACTAGCGCCTCGCTGATAGTCGCCTGTGGCGACGGATGTCTGTGGCAACAGGCAGACTTGGTTGCGTGTACGTTGTGTTGGCATCTGACTCCGAAGGGGTCGTTATCACCCCTTGTGACGAGCGCACAGTCTCAGGCGTGCCCGAGCGCGTGTCGAGGGCCGAGTTGCCAGCTGCTGTTGCACGGCTAGAACGCAGCCGTCCACGATGGGTCTGGGATGACACCAGTCGGTGGTACCCCTCCCTTCTCGCTCGGGGGGTGCGCGTTGAACGGTGTGTGGACCTGCGGTTGTGTCATGCGATTCTGAGGAACTCGCCGCTGAGCGCATCGTCGGCGCTGGCAACGGCGGAGGTAAATCCCTGGGATTCTCCGGCCGCTGATGTTCCGGCCGAAGACACCCTTTTCGAGGTGGGCGTCGATGCGGCCCTTGACCCGGTCGCCGAGTTCTTCTTGCAGCGCCAGGCCGCGTCGCCGAAGCTGGCTCTACTGCTTTCAGCCGAGTCGGCCGGTGCTCTGGTCGCAGCCGAGATGATGTTTGCCGGCCTGCCCTGGAGGGCCGATGTCCATGACGCTCTACTGGTTCGCACTCTCGGACCGCGGCCGGTGCCCGGCAGCAGGCCGGCGATTATGGAACACGTTCTTACGGAGGTGAGAAGCGCCGCACGGGCACCCGATCTCAATCCAGACTCGCCGGGTGAACTGGTCAAGGCTCTGCGACGGGCCGGGTTGACGGTGGAATCCACTCGATCATGGGAGCTTAAGAAGATTGACCATCCGGTCATCCCGCCGATACTCCGCTACAAGAAGATGGCTAGGTTGCTCAGCGCCAATGGCTGGAACTGGCTCGATGCCAACGTGCGAGGCGGCCGTTTTCACCCGGAATACGTACCAGGCGGTGTGGTCACCGGTCGATGGGCCAGCAAAGGCGGTGGGGGTGCTTTACAGTTACCGAAGCAAATTCGGGGGGCGGTTGTCGCCGACGCAGGGTGGAAGTTGGTTGTCGCCGACGCATCACAGCTTGAGCCACGCATACTGGCTGGCATGTCAGCAGACCGGGGCATGGTGGAGGCGGGCAGCGCCGGTGACCTGTATGCGGGAATCGTTTCCACGGGAGCAGTTCACACCCGTGAGCAGGCGAAAAGTGCCATGCTCGGCGCTATGTACGGGGCGACGTCGGGGGAGAGCGGGAGACTGATGCCGGCCCTGGCCCGCACTTATCCTCAAGCGATTGCGCTCGTGGAGGCGGCGGCACGCGCGGGCGAGCGAGGGGAAAAGGTGGCAACACGGTTGGGTCGCGGGTCGCCGTTACCCAGTGCCCGTTGGCGGGACCTGCAAACACAAGCCGCCAGCGACGAATCAAGGGAGGGAATCAGTGCGGCAGCCCGCAGCGAGGCGAGAACGTGGGGCCGCTTCACGCGTAACTTCATTGTGCAGGGTACGGCCGCTGAGTGGGCCCTGTGCTGGATGGCGTCGTTGCGTAAAGCGCTCCACCTGCTGGCCGGCGATTTATGGATAACCGAATCCGCGCACCTCGTATTTTTCATGCACGATGAGCTGGTGGTGCACTGCCCGGCGGAACAAGCGGAGGCCGTCGAGGGCGCCATGAGACAGGCGGCGGCGGATGCTGGTCGCCTTCTGTTCGGGAGGTTGCCGCTCGAGTTTCCCCTCACCGTCGCCATTGTCGACGATTATGGGCAAGCCAAATAGCCGTCACCGGGGTCTGATTGTCGCAAACGGTGATTCGGCGTGGGCGCTAGCCGGTGTGCGCGGGCTTGCGACCACGCTTCGGGCGATCACCGGAAAGTGGACGACCGGTGTGTCCCTCCGCCAGGCTGGCATCCGCCGCCGCAAGCCAGTCCAATGCGCTGAGCGACTGGGCCTCGCGGGCCCGCAGCGCCAGCTTCACACCAGCGTTCTGACCGACATCGGTAACGGTGCGGCCACGCGAAACTGCCAGATAGTGCTCCCACCATTGCCTGTAAGCGCGCACCAACTGTGTTGCTGCTGGTGAGTCGACGCTGCTGGTGATGAGAATCTGGTCAAGCATTTCGGTCCACTCGGGTAGCGAGCGAGCATCCGCCTGGCTCATCCATGCCGCTGCTGCCGTTTCCCCCGAAGGGGTCAGAGCGTAGAGCGGTAGGCCATCAATCGTCGCGCCGACCACGTGCAATAGCCCCTGTCTTCCGAGCCGCTCCAGCGTTCCGTATACCTGCCCTGCGTTGACCGGTTTGCGGTGCGGCGCGCGACTCATCAACTCGGTGTGCAGTTGTAGGCCATAAGCCGGCCCAAGGGTGAGGATGGCTAGCAGCCCGTCACGAACGGACATGCGCAGCAACATCCGTAGAGAAAAACATATAGCGAGTATAGAGAAAAGGGATGCCCTAAGACTTACAGCGTTGTGGTTTGCCCGGTTTATCAGGCATAATTCAACTCGAAGGCAAAATTGAATAGGTCGCAGCACCGTTCCGTTGGTCGATGGGGAAGTCGCACCAAAGGGAATGGAGAAATTGTGGCTGCAGCAACTGCACGCGGGGTGCTCTATGTGCACTCCGCTCCTCGTGCCCTGTGCCCTCATATTGAGTGGGCGGCGGGGCGCGCGCTTGATCGCGCCGTGAACTTCGACTGGGCCAACCAGCCGGTCCTCAAAGGCTCCATGCGCACCGAGTTTTATTGGGAGGGCGACCAGGGTACTGGCGCTCAGCTCGCTTCCGCTCTGCGCGGCTGGGAGCACCTTCGGTATGAGGTGACAGAGGATCCCACTTCCGGCAGTGACGGAGGCCGCTGGCTGCACACCCCGGACCTGGGAATCTTTTTCGCCCAAACCGACACCGCAGGCAATATTGTCATTCCCGAAGACCGTGTTCGCTATGCCATGGAGATCGCCGGGTCCGACGCATTTGAGCTGCACCGCGAGCTACGTTTGGCACTCGGCCAGGCTTGGGACGACGAACTCGAGGTCTTCCGCCATGCAAGCGACACCAATCAGGTTGTCTGGCTGCACAAGGTAGGGTAACGATCGCTAGGCCGGCTGAGAACGGCTTCGACGGTAGATTTCGACAATGCGCTTGACGTAGGTTTCTGCGCTGAACAGCTCGTGGTCCCGTGCAGCGCCCTCGGAAAGCCGCACCAGGCGCATGGGGTCGTCAGCCAAGGTGGCCAAAGCTTCGGCCAGACCTGCAACGTCCGCGGATTTCGAAAGAAATCCAGCGTTCTGCAGACCCTCTCTAAGCTTGGGGTCGCAGTACAGCACGCCCCGTTCACGACTCACGGCTTCCGCGATGGTCATTGGCTGATTGTCGAATCCCAGCGAAGTAAGGGCGACCATCGAGCAACGGTCCATCAGTTCCAAAACCTCCCCATGGGGGAGCGAGCCGTGGACACGAATTTCGGACTGGTCTGCGGTGAGGCGCCGCAGCGATGCAAGCTCCGTGCCGTCACCAACAAAGTCCACGGTGAAGGACCCAGGTTTTTGCGCCAGAGCCGCGATGGCCGCCTCGGCGAACACGAGCGGCCTTTTGACGCTCTCACACCGTGCTACCCAAAGGAATGACGGACGTGACGCCAGCTCTGCAGTGAGTGGCACGGGTGGCCGCGCTGAAGCGGCTATGGGATTCGGCACAAGCTCGATGACGCCGGTCACACCAGCGTCAGCGAGATCGCGCGCCTGATGCTCAGAGGGGGATACGACGGTATCCGCTCGCAGCGCCATGGTCAGCGCAAGATTGCGGAGAACATTGTCGACGGGGCGAGCCGTGAATGGCAGCCGAGAAAACCGGGTACGCAGGATGCGCTCCAGCGCGGATCGAATGAAAGGTGCCAGCGGTGCATGCCATGAGCCGTCGCTCGCCCAATACAGGGTGTGGACGGTGTGCACGACGGGAAGCCCGAGGGTGGCAGCCACATCGGCGGCAGCGTGAGCCAGACCGAATTCGGTTTGCACATGCACGACATCGATGCGTTCCTGACGGAAGTAGGCATCAAGGCGCTTGCGGGTACGAGTGTTGTTCGGCACGACGGCGAGCAACAGTCCCGGCAAGGTGAAGGCGGGGCGGATGCGCAGCCCGTCAGCATGGTGTTGATACCGCGCACCGAACCCGCGGACCGGTGCAACCAATACCACGTGATGACCTGCCTGCTCCAGCGCTAGTTTCTGCTGCAGCATGGAGGTTTGAGCGCCACCAACGTAGTCAAAGAAGTAGTCACTGACGATGGCTACGCGCATACGGCGACGAACCTAGACGCTGCGGAACGCGACGACAGCGTTGTGGCCGCCAAAACCGAATGAGTTGCTGATGGCCAAAAGGGGACCGTTTCCAAGAGCGCGCGCTGAAGTGACAACATCCAGCTTTATGGCAGGATCCTGTTCGGTCAGGTTGATCGTTGGAGGTGCTGTGCGCTCGTGAAGGGCGAGGATGGTGAAGATGGCCTCCAATGCTCCGGTACCGCCCAGGAGATGACCGGTCGCGGCTTTCGTCGCCGACACTGGAATGGAACCGAGCCGGTCCCCGAAAACCCGTAGCAGGGCGTTGTACTCTGCGATGTCCCCGACCGGTGTGCTGGTGGCGTGGGCGTTGATGTGTGCGACATCGTCAATGCTCGCGCCAGCCTGACTGAGGGCCGCCTTCACCGCGCGAGCCGCCGCTGAGCCCTCTGGGTCGGGGGCCGTGATGTGGTGCGCGTCACTGGTGACGGAGCCTCCGGCCAGCTCTGCGTAGATGCGGGCGCCGCGAGCAAGAGCGTGCTCTTCTGTTTCGAGTACGATCGCTGCTCCGCCTTCGGCGAGAACGAACCCGTCACGACTGATGTCGTAAGGACGCGAGGCTGTTTCAGGGGAGTCATTGCGCTTAGAGAGAGCCTGCATGGCTGCGAACGAGGCAATGGGTAGCGGGTGAATGGCGGCCTCACTGCCGCCAGCCACGATGATGTCAGCCAGACCAGCTTGCAAATGGTCGTAGGCGTTAGTGATTGATTCTGTTCCGGAGGCACACGCAGAAACCACGGTTCGAGCGCCACCCCGGGCGGAAATGTCCATACTTATCGCCGCGGCGGGGCCGTTGGGCATGAGCATGGGGACAGTCATGGGGAGCACACGACGCGGGCCACGTTCGCGCAGTGCCTCCCACGCGTCGACAAGTGTCCAGATTCCCCCGATACCGGTGGCAAAGTCAACCGCAATGCGCAGCGGGTCTACATCAGGGGTTCCGGCATCCGCCCATGCCTCTCGTGCTGCGGTGAGGGCGAACTGGCTGCTGGGATCAAGTCGCTTGGTCTCAATACGCTCAAGGACATCCGCAGAAGGCACCTTGGCCTGGCCAGCGAAACGGATAGGCAAGTCGTACCGTGTAACCCAGTCCTGGTCGAGCGGACGAATACCAGATTGCCCGGCCAACAACGCACTCCAGCTATCTGCGACGTTACCGCCCAGAGGTGAGGTGGCTCCGAGGCCGGTAACGACAATCTTTTTGGTCATAACTTTGATCTCCCGGTGGATCGCACTGCACGAAGAAGACGAGCGGCCTGCCGACGGTTGAAGGCCGGCCGCTCGTAATGAGGGACTACGCCTGAGCGCCCACGATGAAGGAAACAGCATCGCCGACAGTTTTGAGGTTCTTTACCTCGTCGTCGGGGATCTTCACGTCGAACTTCTCTTCTGCGTTGACAACAATCGTCATCATCGAGATGGAGTCGATGTCGAGGTCGTCGGTGAACGACTTTTCCATTTCAACCGTGTCGGTTGCGATTCCGGTCTCATCGTTGATCAGCTCGGCGAGGCCGGCCAGAACTTCTTCGGTTGACAATGCCATTGTGTTTTCTCCTTGGGTGTGACGTTATGACCGAGGTCAAGTTTAGGGCAGGACCACTACCTGGGCCCCGAAGACGAGGCCCGCGCCGAAACCGATCTGCAGGGCGAGGCCACCGCTGAGTTCCGGATGCTCCTTCAGCAGACGGTGAGTGGCGAGGGGTATGGAGGCGGCCGACGTGTTACCGGTTGTGGCAATATCACGTGCGATCATCACCGACTCCGGAAGTTTGAGCTGCTTGGCGAATTCGTCGATGATGCGCATGTTGGCCTGATGGGGGATGAACGCTGCCAGATCGTCGGCCGTGATGCCGGCAACCTCAAGAGCCCTTTTAGCAACTTTGGCCATATCCCAGACCGCCCAACGGAACACCGTCTGGCCTTCCTGGCGCAGGGTCGGCCACTCGGCGATCCCATCCCGAAAGTCAACTAGTGTCGCGTTCATGCCGACAGCATCCGCCTTGGAACCGTCCGACCCCCAAACGGGAGCCGCAATGCCGGGGGTCGCACTGGGGCCGATGACCACAGCGCCAGCGCCGTCACCCAAAAGGAACGAGATCGAACGATCGGCGGGGTCGACCATATCGGAGAGCTTCTCCGCTCCGATGACCAGGGCGTAGTGCGCTGCACCGGTTCGGATCAAGGCATCTGCCTGCGTAACCGCATAGCTGAAACCGGCGCACGCAGCATTCGAGTCGTAGGCTGCAGCCGGGTTGGCGCCGACGCGGTCGGCGACCACAGCGGCAATGGATGGCGTTTGACGCACATTGCTCACCGTTGCGACAATGACCAGGTCGATGAGTTCAGGGGCGACTCCCGACGCCTCAATTGCTTCGCGTGCGGCGTCCGTCGCTAAATCAACGGCGAGGATGCCAGCCGAGGCCCGGGTGCGAGTGACGATACCCGTGCGCTGCTGGATCCACTCGTCGCTGGAGTCGATGGGGCCAACGAGATCCTCGTTAGGCACAATAAGGTCGCCGCGAGCGGCACCGTAGCTGTAGATGCGAGTGAACTGCGCCCCAGTGGACTGCGTAAGTGTTGGCGTTGTCATAGGTTCCCATCAATCAGTGCACGAGCTGCGGCCAGGTCGTCGGGGGTTTTGACCGCAACGGCTGGCACGCCTTTCAGACCGCGTTTGGCTAGGCCGACGAGAGCGCCGGCAGGAGCAAGTTCAATAATCCCGGTAACGCCGGCGTCCGCAAGGCTCGTCATGGTCATATCCCAGCGAACGCAGGAGGAGACCTGACCGACCAGGAGGTCGACGAAGGTCACGCCATCGTGAACGAGACCGCCATCGCGATTGCTCCACAGCGGAATGCTCGCACTGTTCGGATGCAGTCGGGAAGCGACGACCCGCATACGGTCAACCGCCGGTGCCATATACCGAGTGTGGAATGCCCCGGCGACCTGAAGCGGTATGACGCGCGCCTTGGCCGGAGGGTCATTCGCCAAAGACTGCAAAGCAGCCAGGTCGCCAGCGACCACAATCTGGCCGCCGCCGTTGAAATTCGCGGGATGCAGATCAAGTTCTCGCAGCCGTTCAAGCAGCTCGTGCTCATCGGCACCGATGACAGCGCTCATACCGGTCGCCACCTGCGCCGCCGCCGCCGCCATTGACTGGCCGCGTTCGCGCACAAATGTCATGGCGTCCGCTTCACTGAGCACGCCGGCAGCCGCAGCTGCCGTGATCTCACCGACGGAGTGCCCGGCGACTCCGCCGATGCCAGCTAAGTTGCCACCCGTGAGCGCTCTGAAAGTCAACAAGCCCGCGGCAACGATGAGCGGCTGGGCGACAGCCGTGTCGCGAATGGTGTCGGCATCAGAAGTGGTGCCGTGGGCGACAAGGTCAAGGCCGGCGGCATCCGACAGCTCACCGAGATGCTCTTTGAAGGATGGTTCTGTGAGCCATGGCTCAAGGAATCCAGGGGTTTGAGAGCCTTGTCCTGGGCATACGACGACGATCACTTATCTAGTCTCCCAACGGAACGAGTTTTTAGGCTGTGGATGTCGCACTAAGAATTACACGAACCCTTGTCTTATGTCACACAGCTTCAGCCGCAATCCTCAGCGGCGGCGAATGGGCTGATCAGGCTCGGCGATCGATCCGACGATCAGTGCTGCCTGCAAAATGAGTGACTCGCGCGCACCGGTGGCATCCCAGCCGATAACTTCTGAGACCCTTTTGAGACGATACCGAACCGTGTTGGGATGCACGAAGAGCTCGCGAGCGGTCGCTTCAAGCGAGCGACCGTTGTCGAGGTAACACCACAGGGTGGACAGCAGTTCGGTGGAGTGTGCCTGCAGCGGTTTGTAGATTCGGTTGATCAGCGTTGCTCTTGCCAACGCGTCACCGGCCAACGCACGCTCGGGGAGCAGATCATCGGCCAGCGTAGGACGGGAGGCATTCCGCCACGACTTTGCCACGGCGAAACCAGCCAGAGCAGCCTTGGCGCTACGGGAGGCCTCGACAAGGGAAGCAACCTGATGGCCGAGAACAAGGTGCCCATCGCCGAAACCGGGTTCCAACGCTTTCGCGATATCGACGAAGGGAATCAGATCGGCACCAGAATCGTCGTCGTCGGCGTGCGGTGTCGGCCGAGCTCGACCGATGACGAGCACCAGTCGGTTGCCCTGAACGCCGATGAGAACATCAGCGTCAAGGTGGCGGGCCGTTCTGCGTAACGTGTCGACGTCGAGCATTTGCGGGGAGGTGCCCACAAGCACCGAGACTTCGCCATGACCATGCCAGCCGAGCGCTGCGATGCGACTGGGCAATTCATCGTCGTACTCACCGCTCAGAATGGAATCCACCACCAGGGCTTCCAAACGGGCATCCCACAAACCCCGTGCCTCCGCTGCGCGGGCATAGACATCGGCAGCGGCGAAGGCTATCTCGCGCGAGTAAAGGAGGATCGCTTCACGCAACGACTCGTCGCGCCCCTTCATCCGCTCCTCCACAACCTCAACCGTCACCTTGATCAGTTGCAGGGTTTGGGTGAGGCTGATGGAACGGAGCAGTTCCCGGGGGGCCGCGCCAAAGACATCAGCCGCAATCCATGGCGTCGAGCTGGGGTCATCGAACCAATGGATGAAAGAGGTGATGCCGTTTTGGGCCACCATCCCGACAGCCGACCGGCGGCCGGGAGGCATCTCTCCATACCAGGGCAGAGTGTCTTCCAGCCGCTTTAAGGTGGCCGTCGCCAGCTCGCCGGACACCGTCTTCAGCCAGCCGAGCGTCTGCTCCTTCGTCTTTGCTGTCGCCATACGGGTTGCCGCGCCGCTAGCTTTCGCCGCCGGCTGAGCCGGTTGTTCCTGCATTCACATCGTGCAACTGGTACCGGTCGATCGCCTGCTGGACCACAGAAGCATCCAACTCTCCACGGTTGACAAGCGATTGCAGAGTCTGCACCACCATTGACGGGCCGTCGATCTTGAAGAACCGGCGTGCTGCCGCCCGAGTATCAGAGAAACCGAAGCCATCTGCGCCCAGCGTCGCATAATCACCAGGAACGAACTGGCGAATCTGGTCGGGCACGGCGTGCATAAAGTCCGAAACAGCAATGAAGGGGCCAGTGGATGTTGACAACGCCTGTGTCACGTACGGAACCCGCTTTTCCTGGCCCGGGTTGAGCAGGTTGTGCTCGGTGGCGCGAATGCCGTCACGACGCAGCTCCGTCCACGAGGTAACAGACCACACGTCGGCTGAAACCCCCCAATCCTCGGCCAGCAACTCCTGTGCCTCCAACGCCCACGGGACAGCAACGCCAGAAGCAAGCAGCTGCGCTTTGGGGCCTTGTGTCTGAGACGACTTCAGCTTGTAAATACCTCGGAGGAGTCCGTCGATATCTAGGTCTTCAGGTTCGGCTGGTTGCGCCAGTGGCTCGTTATACACGGTGACGTAATACATGACGTTCGGGTCAGGGTGTGTCTCACCGTACATCCGCTCAAGACCCGAGCGCACGATATGGCCCAGTTCGTAGCCATATGCCGGGTCGTAGGAGATGACGGCTGGGTTTGTGGAGGCCAGCAGCGGAGAGTGGCCGTCAGCGTGCTGAAGACCCTCACCCGTTAGCGTGGTGCGTCCAGCTGTCGCGCCGATAATGAAACCGCGAGCCATCTGGTCGCCTGCAGCCCACATGGCATCGCCGGTGCGCTGGAACCCGAACATCGAGTAAAAGACGTAGACCGGAATCAGCGGCTGACCGTGCGTGGCGTAGGACGTTCCCACGTTGGTGAAAGCGGCGAAGGCGCCGGCTTCGTTGATGCCGGTGTGCAGAATCTGGCCCTGCACACTCTCCTTGTACGCCAAGAGCTGTTCCCGGTCCACCGACGTGTAGTGCATGCCGTTCGGGTTATAGATTTTGGCTGTCGGGAAGTAGGCGTCCATGCCGAACGTGCGCGCCTCATCAGGAATGATCGGCACGATTCGGTTGCCGAAGTCCTTGGCGCGCAACAGGTCTTTCAGCAGGCGAGCGAACGCCATGGTGGTTGCGATCTCCTGCTTGCCCGAGCCTCGTTTGACGACGTCGTAAGCCGACTCTTCGGGGAGGTTCAGCTGCGTGTACTTCGACCGGCGCTCAGGAAGGTAACCGCCGAGCGCGCGACGTCGCTCGTGCATGTACTGAATTGCCTCGTCGTCGTGACCCGGGTGGTAGTAGGGCGGCATATACGGGTTTTCTTCGAGTTGCGCATCGGTGATGGGGATGCGCATCTCATCGCGGAACTGCTTCAGGTTGGGAAGGGTCAGCTTCTTCATCTGGTGCGTTGCGTTGCGGCCCTCGAACGACCTGCCCAGGCCGTAACCCTTGATGGTGTGCGCGAGGATAACCGTGGGCTGGCCTTTGTGCTCGGCAGCCGCCTTGAAGGCCGCGTACACCTTGCGGTAGTCGTGCCCGCCACGTTTGAGTCCCCACACCTGCTCGTCGGTGTAATCGTTGACCAGTTCTAGGGTGCGCGGGTCGCGGCCGAAGAAATTCTCGCGGACGTAAGCGCCGTCTTCGGCCTTATATGTCTGGTAGTCACCGTCGGGTGTGCGGTTCATCAGGTCTACGAGGGCGCCCTCAGTGTCTCTAGCGAGAAGATCATCCCATTCGCGGCCCCAGATCACCTTGATGACGTTCCAGCCGGCTCCGCGGAAGAAGCTCTCAAGTTCCTGGATGATTTTGCCGTTGCCTCGAACCGGCCCGTCCAAGCGCTGCAGGTTGCAGTTGATGACGAAGTTCAAATTATCGAGACCATCGTTTGCGGCCAACTGGAGCGCACCGCGACTTTCGACCTCGTCCATCTCACCGTCGCCGAGGAATGCCCACACCTGGCTGTCGGAGGCGTCCTTGATGCCGCGGTTGGTCAGGTAGCGGTTGGTTTGCGCCTGATAGATCGCGTTGATGGGGCCTAGCCCCATCGACACCGTGGGGAACTGCCAGTAGTTGGGCATGAGCCTCGGGTGCGGGTACGACGAAAGACCGTACGGGGCGTGCGACTTCTCCTGACGGAAGCCGTCGAGCTGGTCAGTGGTGAGTCGGCCTTCGAGGAACGACCGCGCGTACATGCCAGGGGAGGCGTGGCCCTGGTAGAAAATCTGGTCCCCACCGCCGGAGTGGTCCTGGCCACGGAAGAAATGGTTGTGGCCGATTTCGTATAGCGAAGCCGACGAGGCGTATGTCGAGATGTGACCGCCGACACCGATTTCTGGGCGCTGGGCGCGGTGCACCGTGATGGCGGCATTCCACCGGATCCACGCGCGGTAGCGCCGCTCGATGTCTTCATCTCCGGGAAAATCAGGTTCGCTTTCGACCGGGATGGTGTTGATGTAGTCGGTGGTTGGAACCATGGGTACGCCGAGCTGAAGCTCTTTGGATCGCTTGAGCAGGCTGAGCATGATTTCGCGTGCTCTCACCCGGCCATGTGTGGCGACCAGCCCGTCAAGGGACTCGTTCCATTCTGCGGTTTCCTGCGGATCCTCATCGGTGTGGTTTACCGAATATGGGTCCTGGTCGTGAATCGTCACCCTTGACCTCGTTCTAGTTTCGCGGACGGACAAAGTGCCCGATCGGGTGCGAGTCGGATTACGGCTCACCACACTTCTCTAGGCTTATCAAGCTTAGTAACTATTGCGAACCTCGCTCGCCGGTGTACACACCGGCACGAAAGGACTACCTATGCCCATCGCCGAAATCTCAACGCAGGCACCCGACTTCGAGCTGACAAACCAATACGGTGAAAGCGTTCGCCTCTCCCAATTCCGCGGCGTCAAATCCGTTGCACTGGTTTTTTTCCCTCTCGCATTCACGGGTACCTGCACGGGCGAATTGTGTGAACTGCGCGACAACCTGTCCCTTTTCAAGGACTCTGACGTCGAATTGCTCGCCGTTTCGGTTGACAACAAGGCAAGCCTGCGCGTGTTCGCCGATCAAGAGGGTTACGACTTCATGCTGCTGTCCGATTTCTGGCCGCACGGCGGTGTTGCCCAGGAATACGGCGTCTTTTTGGAGGATAAAGGAATCGCGACGCGGGCGACATTCCTCATCGACAGCACCGGCATCATCCGTGCCAGCATCATCAATACGCCGGGTGAAGCCCGATCTGTAGACGCGTACCGTGATGCGCTTACATTGCTGCGTGTGGCAGCGTAGCTACCCAAATTGGGCCACGGCATGCGCGATGACAAGCGCTAACATCACAAACCCGCCGAATGATTCCGCTAACATGAGCGCCTTGGCGCGGTGGGACAGGGGCATCGTGTCGGTAGGGCTGAAGGCCATCGAATTGGTGCCCGAAAAGTAAAGATAGTCGACGAAGGATGGCGTCCAGTCGAGACGAACAGATGATCTGGCCGCTACCTCTTCGACCGCATCCTCGTCTTCGTCCTGAGGGAACCGGAAGTCGGCGAACGGCAGCTCCGAGCGTATCTGGTGGCGCCTGTCGACCGGCCCACCTCGGTCCAGCTCCCAGGACACCAACGCGAATGCAATGACGTTGGTAACCCAAACCTGAAGGGCAGAAGCGAGAAGCGATGAACCGTTTTGGGGTGGCAACCCGACCATGAGCATAACCAGTTGCACGAGAGCCACTTGATTGGCCAGCATCAGCAGGAGCGCCTGGCCGACCGACGCATAACGCGACCAGGTTGTTTGCCTGGTCAGGTGGTGCGGGTTGAGAAAAAGCACGGGGACCACTAATGCCAAGCCGACGGCCACGATCGAATACCGCAAGCCCGGTGGCAGAACGCTGTTGGGAAGGCTGGCATAGAGGCCAAGCGCGATAAAAAGAGCGACAACGGCGGGCCAACGGTGCTCTGCCTGCGCTCGACGGATATCGGTGCTCGTCATGGGCCGAGCCTATTACCTGTATCATTGTGAGTCGTCGCCGGGTTTACCCGGAAGACGGGCCTTTAGCTCAGCTGGTAGAGCGCCACGTTTACACCGTGGATGTCATCGGTTCGATCCCGGTAGGGCCCACCAAGGTATGACCAGAAGTCGTTTT
>JAODMI010000103.1 GCA_025464755.1 Homoserinimonas sp. | reverse complement strand
GGGCCTTTTTTGGCCACGCAGCCAATGGGCGGTACTTGTTTCCTGGAGTCGTCGCGATCAGCACAGCACGGAGCCGAGCGCCGCAGCATTCGGCGTACAGCGGATGATTTCCGCTCTGGGCATGCTCTTTTTCGGGGCTGTCGGAGCAATAAATTTGACGCAGTACATTGAGGACCAGCCTGCTGCCCTGCCGCCGCCGACCGCGGTGCAGCAGATGTGGGGGCGCTCCCCGGACCCGCAGGTGGTAGATCGGATAGTGCAACCGCTTACCGCGCCGCCTGAGGGCTTAGTCGTGCACAAGGTTCTGGGGTATCAGGTCGTCGACAATGAGACCCACACTCCCCGCTATTTGCATACGCTACGCCACTATGTCCTGACGTCAGGTTTCGGTGACGCGGGCCTCATTGGTGTTCCGCCCGACCCGGAATTTGCTGCACTCGATAGCGCCGAGATGGTAGTCAACGTTCAGTCGAGCCCAGACTGTATCCCGCGCCAGGCGGTCGTCGTTGAGTCGGAGACGGCAGTGCAGGTGGCCGTCTATTTCGGCTTACCTGACCGCTCAGATGGATCAGCTCCCGACCATGCAGCCTGTACCCGACCATCCTTTGTGAGGTCCTCGCTACTGCTGCCCCTCAACCTGCAGGAGCCGCTCGGTGAACGGTCGGTGCAGAGCCTCGACGGGGCAGCAGTGCGTCAGGTGCCTAACCTCTCACGCTAGGACTAGGACTAGGGCTAGGCCTTGGGTGGCACCGTCATCGACAGCACATCGAGCGCCTTGTCCAGCTGCTCTTCGGTTACTTCTCCACGTTCCACGAAACCCAGGTCGACAACCGACTCGCGAACGGTGATGCCTTTGGCGACGGCGTTTTTGGCAACTTTCGCGGCGGCTTCATAACCGATGGTGCGGTTCAGGGGAGTGACGATTGATGGCGAAGACTCGGCCAGCGCACGCGCTCGCTCAACGTTGGCCTGCAGACCGTCGATCGTCTTATCCGCGAGCACGCGGGTTGAGTTCGTGAGCAGGCGGATCGACTCTAGAAGCGCCGTACCCATCACCGGGATGGCGACGTTGAGTTCGAATGATCCGGACGCACCCGCCCATGCGATGGTCGCATCGTTTCCGATAACACGAGCGCCAACCATGAGCACAGCTTCCGGCACGACAGGATTCACCTTGCCGGGCATGATCGACGAGCCGGGCTGCAGATCAGGAATGTTGAGCTCGGCAAGGCCTGTGTTGGGGCCGGAACCCATCCACCGCAAGTCATTGCATATTTTCGTGAGGCTGACCGCGATGACGCGGAGAGCACCTGATGCTTCGACGAGGGCGTCTCTGGCGCCTTGCGCCTCGAAGTGGTCGCGGGCTTCGGTGATCGGCAGTCCTGAGTGCTCAGCAAGAAGGGCTATGACTGCCTGGGAGAACCCGGCTGGGGTGTTAATGCCGGTTCCGACAGCGGTTCCACCCAACGGAACTTCGGCAACACGAGGAAGCGTCGACTGCACGCGCTCGATGCCGAGACGGATTTGCGCCGCGTATCCGGCGAACTCCTGCCCGAGGGTGACCGGAGTCGCATCCATGAGGTGTGTGCGGCCAGCTTTGACCACCGTCTTCCATAGTTCGGCTTTCACCTCGAGCGCGGTGGCCAAGTGGTCGAGGGCTGGAATGAGGTCGTTGATGAGAGCGCCCGTGACAGCGACGTGCACGGAGGTGGGAAACACGTCGTTGGAGGACTGTGAGGCGTTGACATGATCGTTGGGGTGAACGTTCTTGCCGGCAATTTTCGTTGCGAGAGTGGCCAAGACTTCGTTCATGTTCATGTTCGAGGAAGTGCCGCTACCGGTCTGGTAGGTGTCCACCGGGAACTGGTCATGATGTTCACCCGCAATCAGCTTGTCTGCTGCTGCGGCAACGGCATCGGCAATAGCCTGATCCAGAATGCCAAGTTGGCCGTTGACGACCGCGGCGGAGCGCTTGATACGGGCTAGGGCGACGATCTGCGCGGGCTCAAGGCCGGAGCCGGAGATGGGGAAGTTTTCAACGGCTCGCTGCGTCTGCGCGCTGTAAAGCGCATCGACAGGAACCCGAACTTCTCCCATAGTGTCGTGTTCGATCCGGTACTCAGGCTTGGTGGTCACGGCTTTGCGCCTCTTTCTGTGGGGGTTCGTTCGATATTGCCAATGATGAGGTCGGGCACTGCGGTGCCTTCGGCGAGTTTGTAGTTAGCGCCAACAATTGCCAGCGTACCGGCGGCTATTGCGTCGCTGATCAGTTCAGAGCCTTGCAAAAGCTCGGCCACGGTGTCCCGCAAGTGCTCACGGCCCACTTCGGTGGCATCTGGCCGTTGTGCGGTGTCACCGGGCGGATCATCTGCGCTTGCGCCTGCATGTGAGCGTTTCACACGGTGCACGGCAGGCACGATTTTTTCGACCAGTACACGAATGTTGGGTGGCAGGGGGGCGGCGTCCGGCTGCTGGGAGTCAATGGCAGCACTTACGGCCCCGCATGCGTCGTGTCCCAATACGACAATCAGGGGAACTTTCAATACCTCTACCGCGTACTCCAACGATCCGATCACAGATGCTGAGATTATCTGGCCGGCGTTGCGCACGACGAAGAGGTCGCCAAGGCCTTTGTCAAAAATGATTTCTGCCGCGAGCCGGGAATCGCTGCAACCAAAAAGTGCGGCATGCGGGTTCTGGCGACCGACAAGCATTTCACGACGTTCGACGTCTTGCCGGGGATGGCTCGGCTCTCCGGCGACGAAGCGTTCATTGCCTCGTGTCATCTCTTGCCAGGCCTTCGCTGGTGTGCGAAGTTGCAGCTCGTCGTCTTGCAGGTCAGTCATCAGATCCACCCCTTGCCGTGATGTCGGCTGTTATTGATGTTGCGAGCGCTTCAAATTCTGCGTCGTCGGCCGTGCCGAACAACACTATGGTGCTATCCCCAACTGCCGTGCTGAGTGCGTAGGCGAGATTGCCGGGCGCATCGCTGGAGTCGCGTTGGTCGTAAACTTGCCACGCCACGCCATCAATGACTGTCGTTCCGGTTGGCCGGCCGTTCTCAAGTTGTGCTGACAACCAGGTTGCGTTCGCATCCACACCCTGGCGCATAGCGATGAACTGGTCATGTGGGGTGATGAATCCGACGTACCAACTCGTGACGTCATCGGCGCCTTGTTCCAGCCGGGCGGCGTTCGCGCTCCAGCCCGGAGGCAGGGCCGGGCTTGCCAAAGCGTCGTCTACCCCGGGCTGCGCCTGCGCTGCTGCACCTGTGTAGTCGACCGGTTCGCGCGCCGGAGGGTCAGGCCTTACGACGACGAGCACAATAACGAGGACGACGACCAGCGACGCGACCAGGGCGATAACCAGGTTCAGCGCAGTCTGGTTGGCGCGGTGGTTGCGGGAGTTCTCAGCCTTGCGTGCGGCTGTCTCTTCTGGGGTTTCGGGACGTCCGAGCTCAGCGACAATGCGAGGCGGCCTCGCCCCTGTGCTTGCCGTGCCTTGCCGTGTTTTTGGCACGGTTACTCCGTAGCCGCGGTGCGCGCCGCGTCTAGGCGGGCTTTGGCGCCGATGAGCCATTCTTCACAGCGCTTGGCGAGGACTTCTCCGCGCTCCCACAAGGCGAGGGCCTGTTCCAAAGTGGAGGACCCTTGCTCGAGTTCGTTGACAACCCGCACCAGCTCGTCGCGAGCCTGCTCATAGGTCAGTTCTGCGACGTCGTCATGGGGATTATGTGCCACAGGATCATCGTACCTTTCGGTGCTTGTCTGGATCGTTCATCGTCGAGCATTGCGGCTTTGCCCGCTGGAGGACACCGTTGCTTCAAGAGAGCCCTCGGCGAGGGTGAGGACGAGTTGCGTGCCGTCGGGTGCCTCGTCACGGCTGCGCAGCACACTGCCGTCCGGGAGCTGAGCGATGGCATAACCGCGATCGAGCGTGCGTTGAGGTGAGAGAGCCCTCAACTGTGATCGCAGGTCGCTGACGCGCGTCCCCGCACGTTCGAGGAGGCGTTCCAGCAGCTCGTGGCTTCGACCGACGTAACGGGAAAGTTCCTCTGCCCGCGAGTCGACTAGCCAGGTGGAATTCGCCAGCACAGGCCGTGATCGGAGCTGTTCGAGTCGATCGATCTCGTGAGAGAGCAGGCCTGTCATGCGCGTGCCAATGCGAGCGCGGGCTTGGCGGACGCGGCTCAACTCTTCAGCGACGTCAGGAATGACCCGCTTCGCGGCATCCGTCGGCGTCGAGGCGCGGAGGTCGGCGACGTCATCCAGCAGGGGACGGTCGGCTTCGTGGCCGATAGCGCTGACCAGTGGTGTCACGCAGGCCGCTGCAGCGCGGACCAGCGCTTCATCGCTGAAGACCAGCAAGTTTTGGAAGTCGCCACCGCCCCTGGCGATGATGATGACCTCGACCTCCGGATCACCATCCAGTCGCCGGATGGCGCTGATGACCTCTGCAGCAGCACGGTCGCCCTGAACGGCGGCATGAGAAATGCGAAATTGCACGGCCGGCCACCGCAGCTGCGCGTTGCGCAGCACGTCTTTTTCGGCGTCAGAGTCTTTGCCGGTGATGAGGCCCACAACAGTGGGAAGGAAGGGAAGAGGTTTTTTGCGGTCCAGGTCGAAAAGCCCCTCGGCGCGCAGCATCTGCCTCAGCCGCTCAAGTCGTTCGAGGAGGTCGCCGAGCCCGACGTGGCGCATTTCGAAGACCTGCATGGTGAGAGTGCCGCCCTTGACCCAGTAGTTGGGTTTGACCAGTGCGATCACCCGGTCGCCCTGCTTCAGGTCGGCGGGAATCTTTGCGCGTACCGACGACCAGATTGTGAAGCCGACGGTGGCGTCCTCATCGAGGTCTTTGAGCTTTCCGTAGACGTTGCTGCCGGAGACACCCCACTGCGTGATCTCCCCTTCAACCCAGACGGAGCCGAGCCGGTCAATCCAACCCTTGATTTTGTTGGACAGCACGCTGACCGGCCACGGAGTATCCACGGTGGGTGGCGCATCAACAATCGTCATGGTGCTCCTCTCGAGGCCTCGGTGGTGGCGGCGTTGGTGCTCGACCTGTGCGGTCGAGGGCAGGCGTCGCACAGGTCGAAGAACCGGTCGCTGACCCAAGGGTTAGGCTACGGGATATCGCCAGCGGGGAGTGTTAGTGCCCGGGTGCGGTGCGCAGCGCTGACCGCGGCCCATTGGTGAGGAGCCGCCGCCGCAGCGGTGGCTGCAGGGACGGCCAAGCATCCGTTCAGGCACTAACTCGTAGACTGTTGCCGTGAGCAATATCACTAACGGCAGTCTTGCGGTACACCTCGAAACGCCTCGGGTACCTAAACTGCGCAACCGCCTGAGGGACAACCCCGTTGCCGGTGGCAAGCGGGTGCTCCTCGCCGCTCCCCGAGGCTACTGCGCGGGCGTCGACCGCGCAGTAATCGCCGTCGAGAAAGCGCTTGAGCACTACGGGTCGCCGGTGTATGTGCGCAAGCAGATTGTTCACAACATTCACGTGGTCTCCACCCTAGAAAAGCAGGGCGCCATCTTCGTCGACGATGTGACCGAAGTGCCGGAAGGATCCCACGTCGTCTTTTCCGCGCACGGAGTATCGCCTGCCGTCGTGCAGGCTGCCGCTGACCGCAACCTTGCCGCCATCGACGCCACATGCCCACTTGTGACGAAGGTCCACCGTGAGGCGACGCGCTTCGCCCGTGATAATTACGAAATTCTTCTCATCGGCCACGCCGGTCACGAAGAAGTCGAGGGCACCATGGGCCATGCCCCAGAGCGCACCACGCTGGTGAACGGTCCGGGGGACGTCGACAGTATTCAGGTAATCGACCCAAACAACCTTGTCTGGCTGTCGCAGACCACGCTCAGCGTCGACGAGACAATGGAAACTGTGCGTCTACTGCGGGAACGCTTCCCTAACCTCCAAGATCCTCCCAGCGACGACATTTGCTATGCCACGCAAAACCGGCAGGTTGCAATCAAAAAGGTCGCCTCTGACGCCGACCTGGTCATAGTCGTCGGGTCGGCTAACAGCTCCAATACAGTGCGGCTCGTGGATGTCGCCCTCGAATACGGTGCGAAAGCGGCGTATAGGGTCGACTATGCCAGCGAGATTCAGCAGGAGTGGCTCGACGGCGTGCGCACGGTGGGCGTCACATCTGGAGCATCTGTCCCCGAGGTTTTGGTGCAAGAGGTTCTCGAAGACCTCGCCGATGCCGGTTACGGCGACGTCAACCAGATTGTCACCGCAGAGGAAGATTTGATGTTCTCCC
>JAODMI010000191.1 GCA_025464755.1 Homoserinimonas sp. | reverse complement strand
GGAATCTGGGCCGGGCAAAAAGAGTTCACCGAGGAATAGGTATATAGATGCGAGTGTTTTCAGCAGCTGACGTGCGCGCCAACGTCACCATGCCAACGGCCATCGAAGCAGTACGCCACGCGTTTCTCGCCTATGCTGCTGGCGAATTTCAAATGCCTGTAAGGACTTCCCTCGCGGCAGGCACCATTCTCATCATGCCAGTGCTTCACACGCCCACCGGTGCGGCGGCAATTAAAACCCTGAATGTGCAGCTCAATCGCCGCCCAGCGATCTCTGGCGTCGTCGTGTGGAGTGATGCCCACGGCGAAGTGGTCATCGATGCGTCTGAAATCACCAGCATCAGGACTGGGGCGGTGACCGGTCTTGCGACGGATCTGCTCGCCGATAAGGACAGTCGCCGCCTCGTTCTCATCGGGGCTGGAGGCCAGGCCATGGACCAGCTGCGGGCGGTGATGGCGGTTCGGGATCTCGAGCACGTCACCGTGTCTAGTCGCACCCTGGCAAGCGCGCGTGCGCTTGCCGAGTCGGTCCGTGGCGAGTACCCCCGTGTGCGAGTTGAAGCAACGGTCGACCCTTCCTCGGCGCTGCGGCAGGCTGACATTGTTTGCTGCGCGACTTCGTCAAGCAGCCCCGTCTTTGATGCTGCCGACCTTCCAGAGCGCGTACACGTGAACGGCATCGGCTCGTACACACCGGCGATGCGCGAGTTGCCGCAAGAGCTCTTGGCAACCGCCCACATCGTCGTTGACGATCTCGCTGCAGCCAAAGAAGAAGCTGGCGAAATCATAGACGCGATCTCGTCTGGATTGGTTGCCACCACAAGCATTCAGCAATTAGGGCAGGCTCTGACCGTTGCTCAGCCGGCCACCGGGCGCACGGTGTTCAAGTCCGTCGGCTTGGCGATCCAAGACTGGGCTGTCGCGGGGCTTCTCGCCAAGCAAAGCTAGACATAGCTCGGCCGTGTCCGCGTTCACGCCGGCAACGTATGCAGTGAGTCACAGCCGGGATCTCGCGCTCCGGTGTGCCCTGTGACAGCGTGGCGGCTTCTGCCAGTAGCTGCCGCACTTGCGCAAGGGGTTTTGTCGACCAGTCACTGCGCGATTCAATGGTGTCCCGACGAAGGGAGACAGGATGCGATCCGTCGCGGTGCAGACCGACCGGGAACTTGGCGGGAGCGCAAGCGTGCTCGTGCGGCAAAAGCGCGACCACGTGCGACTGAACGAGCTCCTGGGGCGGCTGGAGGTGAGCGCAGGCGCCGAGCAGCAGCACCTACTCCTCAAGGTGTATCGACTGGTGTTTCCCCATGCTTTCGCGGAGGAATCTGTTCTCTGGCCGGTGATGCGACGGATGCTTCCCGACGGTGGCACCCTCACGCGTGAAGTGGAGCGCGAACACCAAGAGGTGAATGAGCTTGTCACCGAGCTGGAGCACATCAGGCCCGGGGACGCGCGGCGTGACGAGATTCTCGATCGGCTCATCGACGTGCTGAGGGAGGATGTGCGGGATGAGGAGGACGTCCTTCTCCCGCGGCTACAGAGTGTTCTCCGGCCTCGGCAGCTGCAAGCTCTCGGCCTCGCCTGGGAGGGGGTGCGGCGGGTTGCGCCGACGCGAGCGCATCCCATTGTGTCGAGAAGGCCACCAGGCAACGTCGTGGCGGCGCTGCCGCTCACCGCCGTGGACCGCGTGCGCGACAGGATTGATGCTCGGTTGCTGACGGGTCTTCCGTCCGATTCACGCCTGCCTCGGCTGAGTTCGGTGCTCACTCGGCTCTCCCACCGAATCGAATTGCTGCCCGTCATGCGCCGCGGCGAGGACTCGTCAACGCGCTCCAGTCGCCGTCTGCCGCGCCTGGTGCGTTTCCCTTATGTTCTTAAAGGCGCAGCCGGAGTCGCAGCCTTTGCACTCCTCGTGCTGGTGGTGGGTGGCCGCAGCGTCAGCGGTGCCAGGCGGGGGGACCGTTAGCGGCACAGGTTCGGCACGGCACAGGTTCGGCACGGTGGCGCTAACGACTGATGGTTATGGTGTCGTTTACGAGGGGTCCGCTGCCGTCACCGGGCAATGCAGGCGAGTGCGCTCTCCGGAGCGGTCGATGGCGTGCGCTTTCATCGGCTGCCCGCACAGTGGGCACAGTGGGTCCGCGTTCGGAACGAATGGTTCCTCCGCCCTGCCAATGCCGACGTGCGCTGGACCCGCGAACGTGTAGACGATCCGGTTCAACCTGTTGAAGAACCCCGCTTTACCCGCGAAGGGATTCATGGGGTTGAGTTTGCGAGCAGCTCCCTGCGCTTGTGGCGCTTCCGGGTTGAGGCCGTTAGCATCCGCGCCCCGTCTCCTTCGTGTCATAATGATTAGTCTACTAACTAATCATGGAGAGTGCAGTGACTGGTGCGACAGGCACGTCAGAGGCTGATTCGCTTTCGCCCGACGTTTTGTCGCTCGACCGACAGTTGTGCTTCGCGCTGGCCGTCGCCTCCCGGTCTGTCATCGGGGCGTATAGGCCCATACTCGAGCCCATGGGATTGACGCACCCCCAATACCTGGTGATGCTTGCGCTCTGGGACTGCGAACCTCGCTCACTATCAGAACTGGCCGAGGTGTTGTACCTGGAACCCGCGACTCTATCGCCGCTGGTGAAACGGCTCGCGGCTGCGGGTTTTGTGACCCGGGAACGGTCTCAGGACGATGAACGACAACTTGCCGTACAACTGACCCCGGCGGGGCGTGAACTGCGTGCATCCGCACAAGGCGTACCGCCCCGGGTCGTTGCAGCGCTGGGCGTCGACATTGATGAGCTCGTCGAGCTGCACGCGCGACTCGCGAAGGTCATTGAGCGCATCGCCCCTCTCGGTAGCCCGTAAGCGAAGAAGGAGAAGACCGCATACGCGAACCCTGGTGCGGCTTGAACTGGAGTCACCATCGCGGGCGGCGGACCTGTATCGCTGACATGGATGACACGCCGCTGGCCGCCCCGCGTCTACAGGGGCGTGTCACAGAAACCCGGGTGGCTCGGCGCCTACCCGGATCTTGCTCGCATCAGGCGAGACTTATGGGTGACAACGTTCGAGCCTCCCCAGTGGGAGCGTCTACTGTCACGGCGCTAGGGGTATTACCTGGATCACCGGTTCGTCGCCGACGATCACCAGCACATGCTGGGCGGAGACGCCCTCGAATGCACGTTCAAGTCTCGGATGATCAACTGTGGCTTGGTTGGCACGGCGCGCACCTTGTGCTCGTCTCCACACCTGCACCTGTGCTCCGGTGATGTGCTTGACCATCTGAACATAATCGGTGTCACGCGATGCGTCATCGATGACCAGCGTCACCCGCCGAATGCGGGGCGGCCGTAGCGCCACCTTCGCTGGTTCCGGAAGGTCGTGTCGCCACACGATGTAGTGATAGCCCGCCGCCAGCACGGTAGCCGCAATCAGACCGAACGGTGCACGCACTCGCTCGATGAGGCTCACCGCAGTCACCTCGTCAATGAAGAACTCGAAGAGCCGGTAGGCGATTACCAGCAGCGTGATGAGTGCCACCACGGCGCTGACACCGAAGACCACAATCAGGTAGATGCGTCGCCCGCCGAAGTCCCGATCTGTCACCTTCCACGCCCGCCACCATACGGGGACACCAACAAGGATGGCGCTCACTCCGGCAAGTAACAGCGTGAGCGAGTTTTCGCCAGCGAGAGGTGTGGCAAGAGCCGCAAGCGTCGAGTTGATCACCACGCCCACGCCCGTAACAGCCGTAACCATACCGACCCCGGAGGTGACCAGCTTGTCGGCTTCACGAGTGGTGCCCGAGTGCCTCCTTGCGGCGGCCCGATGGTAAGTCCAAGCGAACGATCCCACGGCGGCTGCTGCGATAGCGAATGCCAGTGGGTCCACCACGTCGGCGATGGGATCAGCCCGGTCGAATGTCAATCGCAGCACCACGAAAACAGAGGTCCCGAGTCCTGCGACGGCCATGGTTCCCATCCCAAGCACGCCGACCACGATGAGGGCACACTCAGATAGTCGAGAGGGCAGGTCTTTGCCCCCCTGCCGCAGCCAGTGCCACCACCAGATCACTGCTCCACCGACAGCCCAAGTGAGAGATTGCAGAGCAAACCGCCCCCAGGGGGCCCCAAGCGCAGTGGCGCTGCTGAGAGTGATCGCCGTGTCGAAAAGGGTCGTAAGTGCCGATAGCGCCCCGCCGACAGCGATGACCAGCCCAAATACGACGCCGAGAGCAACCGGGACATCGGTCATCCGCACCGGCCCTCTGCCGCTGATCCGCATCCATCTGTGCCACAACCAGACAGCAGCCCAGACGAGGCCGGTGGCAAAGTTTCGAGGCTGCCATTCGCCAGCGATAAGGGATGTCGCCGCCTGCAGCAGGGCAGTCGAGAAGACGATGAGTGAGACGGTGTACATGCCAGTGCAATAGAGACCCCAGGACAAAGATGACCGCTCGTCGTCGTCGTCGAGCCGTCGCCAAAGCATCAACCAGAGAATGGCGGCGAGTGGGCCCGCAATGAGGCTGAATGCCAGGGATTGCGCGAGTCCGGCGGAGTCTGACCCCACAAGCACTTCACCGACGGTGAGAACGCGGCCAAGCAAACCACTAAAGCCAGCGGAGCCGACAATCACCAGGGCGAACAAGAGTGAATAAACGATCAGGCGTCGAACAGCGGGTTGCACCTTCCCCGCCCCAAAACCCGCAGTCACAGCGCGCCCGCTCACTTGAGGATCGCCGCATCCGGACACATTGTGAGTTGCCAGGGAGCGCTGGCTACTAACCACTCACCAGCCACTTTGACGAGGTTGAATACTGCTTCCTCTTCATAGGAGTCACCGAACGGCCCAGAATTGAAGTACGTGACAATGGAAACCGTGACCTGTGCTGAGTCGGCGCGCTCCGTGGTGGACACCAGAACAATTCTGACGTCGTTGGTGGCCGCCGGCTCAACCTGATAGCAGTTGTCGCCGGTGACGTCTGCGAGATAGTCGGCTGCCCGCTCCGCATCACCGGTCATCACTGCGGCGGAGTACCGCTGGACGGTTCCCGCGGGTGTAGACGCATCGAGCATCGTCGGTTCGCCGCGCAAAGAGATGATGGATACGGCGCCGGCAATGAGAACGACAATAACGAGGAAAATGATCAACAGTGTGCGATCTGGCTTCATTAGCTGCGCGCTCATGATGCGACCGCGTCTGGGTAACAGCTTGTCGATTTGATGGCGCGGTCCCTTCTGGGCTGCCTGGTCCGAATAAGTGCGTGGGTAAGTAAGAACAATGCCGCCGCGTGGTGCTTACCCTACTGGTCGCCCGGCCAGGATGAGCGGCAAAAGGCCGTTTATGGGGCTGGCCTGCGCCGCTGGCTGGGTTGCCGTGCTCACAGCCACCACCGTGGGGTGTGAGGTGACCTGTTCGGGGGCGCGTGGACGTGAACGCCGCTTGACCGCTCATACCCCCGGGGGGTAACATTGGGTACCCCCACCCCGTATGGTGGCGCGTCAAGGAGGGACTTCGTGGAACACGCAGCGCACGGCTATATGAACAACAAGGACGAGCTACTCAAGCGGCTGCGTCGTGCCGAAGGGCAAGTGCGCGGCATCCAACGAATGGTTGACGAAGACGTCTACTGCATCGACATTCTCACCCAGGTGTCAGCAGCCACCAAGGCGCTCGAAACTGTTGCCTTGCAATTACTCGATGATCATCTCAGCCATTGCGTCGCCGAAGCCGTCCAGGAGGGCGGTGAAGTTGCCCAGGAGAAGATACGGGAAGCATCGGCCGCCATCGCTCGCCTGGTCCGCTCGTAACACCACGTTCAATCACCACGACAGAAGGAGGCGCACCCATGAGTGCTACCCACACCGGCGAAGACCTAGGACTGAGCGACAAGAACAGCGGATGCGCGTGCTGTGATGCATCGGGTAAGGCGGCCGATGTCATCAGCTCTGAGACCTCCAGCCTGATCAGCACCAAACTCGGTGTGACCGGGATGACCTGCGGCCATTGCGTGTCAAGCGTCACCGAGGAGCTCAACGCCGTCGACGGCGTAGAGACGGTTGACGTACAGCTGCACGTCGGCGGCGTATCTACAGTTACCGTTTCCAGCTCGGGGCCCCTTGACCCGGCGGCTCTCCGCGTCGCCATCGACGAAGCCGGGTACGCTCTCGTGGAGGTCTGACATGGGCGCTACGGATGTTGAGCTCGACATTGGCGGGATGACCTGCGCTTCCTGCGCGAACCGCATCGAGCGGAAGCTGAACAAGCTGCCCGGTGTTGAGGCGACAGTCAACTACGCCACCGAGAAGGCAAAGGTGAGCGCTCCGGAGGGTACGACTACCGAGCAGCTCATCGCCACCGTTAAGTCAGCCGGGTACACCGCCGAGTTACCGATGTCGGCGGTCGCCGAAATCTCCGTCACCGCGCCGACATCCGACGGTGTGAACGAACTTCGGCAGCGACTGGTCATTTCGGCTGCACTCGCCGTGCCGGTCGTGCTGGTGTCGATGATTCCGGCGCTGCAGTTCCATAATTGGCAGTGGCTCGCCCTGGCCCTCGCTGCCCCGGTCGTGGTCTGGGGTGCCTGGCCGTTCCACCGGGCCGCCTTGGTAAACGCCCGGCACGGCGCCGCCACGATGGACACGTTGGTCAGCGTCGGTGTTCTCGCCGCGTTCATGTGGTCCCTGTACGCGCTGTACTTCGGCACTGCGGGAATGCCCGGAATGCATATGACGTTCAGCCTTTTCGCTGAGCCGGGCTCCGGGGCGGGCGAAATCTACCTGGAAGTGGCCGCAGCGGTGACGGTGTTCATCTTGGGTGGTCGCTACATTGAGGCTCGCACGAAACAGGAATCTGGTGCAGCCATCCGTGCGCTCCTCGAGCTCGGTGCCAAGAGCGCGATCGTGCTGCGTGACGGCATCGAAACGCCTGTTCCCGTCGGCGAGCTGACCATCGGCGACAAGTTTGTCGTGCGGCCCGGGGAGAAGATCGCCACCGATGGGATGGTGACGGATGGAGCATCCGCGGTTGATATGAGCATGCTCACGGGCGAGTCCATCCCCGTCGAGGTGGGCCCGGGTGGCCGTGTCGTCGGGGCCACAGTCAACGTCGGTGGGCGACTGGTCGTGGAAGTCACCCGCATTGGGGTCGACACTGAGCTCGCCAGACTGGGGCGTTTAGTGGAGGACGCGCAGACCGGCAAAGCTGAGGTGCAGCGCCTTGCCGACCGGGTGTCGGCGGTCTTTGTCCCGATCGTGATTGTGCTCTCCCTGCTAACCCTGGTCACCTGGCTACTGCTGGGCGGGTCTGTTGAGGCCGCCTTCACCGCGGCGGTAGCAACCCTTATCATCGCCTGCCCGTGCGCTTTGGGGCTTGCTACGCCGACCGCGCTGCTCGTCGGTACCGGTCGCGGCTCGCAGCTGGGTATTCTGATCCGTGGCCCACAAACCCTCGAATCGACGCGGCGCGTGGACACGATTGTGCTGGACAAGACAGGCACAATTACCACTGGCCAGATGAAACTGCTGGGCGTGGTGATAGCTGAGGGCGAGAACCCCGCGGAGCTCCTCGAGGTGACGGCCGCCGTCGAGTATGGGTCCGAGCACCCGATCGCCCGCGCAATCGTCACCGCGGCCGGAGCGAACGGTGAGGCACTGGCAAGGGTGGCGTCTTTCACATCCCATCAGGGACAGGGCGTTGCGGCGACGGTGGATGGACGTGCTGTTGTCGTGGGCAGTGCAACGTGGATCGAACGTGATTTGTCGCTGACGGTGCCTTCGCGGCTGCGCACAGCGATCGACGCCACCGAGGCAGCAGGTCACACCGCTGTAGTCGTCAGCTGGGGAGGGGCAGTTCGCGGGGTGCTGACTGTGGGCGATTCAATCAAGCCAACGAGCGCGGAGGCGATCTCCCGATTCCGCAAGCTTGGGCTGACGCCTGTTCTGCTGACCGGTGACAATGCTGGCGCTGCCACCACGGTCGCGGCCAGCGTCGGCATTGGCGATGTTCGCTCCGGGGTCAGCCCGGCCGGCAAATTGCAGATCATCCGCTCGTTGCAAGCCGAGGGCCGCGTTGTCGCGATGGTCGGCGATGGCATCAACGATGCGGCGGCGTTAGCAGCTGCTGACCTGGGTATCGCCATGGGTGCGGGCACGGATGCGGCCATCGCAGCCAGTGACATCACCGTCATGAGTGGAGACCTGCTGGTCGTAGGGGACGCGATCCGGCTTGCTCGGCGCACGCTCGGCACCATCAAGGGCAACCTTTTTTGGGCGTTCGCGTACAACACCGCTGCCATTCCGGTGGCGATGCTGGGCTGGCTGAATCCGCTTCTTGCGGGAGCGGCGATGGCGTTATCGTCGGTATTGGTTGTGACGAACAGTTTGCGTTTGCGCGGGTTCACACGCGAGGCAGAAGGGTGAACCTGCGCCAGCAGATGCTCGAAGTCACCGTTCCCATGGATGCCCACAAGCCAGACGTATCTGTCGCGAGCTGACAGCTCAATCGTGAGACTTATCGCGGTTGAGCGTTGGTGCCGCTCTGCACCGGCGCAGAGCGCTGGACGTGCGACCACGCAGTTTCGAGGAAAGCTACATGGCTTGACCGATGTAGGAGTACTTCACGAACACTTCGGCGGCAAGCCCGGACTCCTCGAGCACGCCCTGCACCGCAGTGAGCATGTACTTGGAGTCCCAGCCCATATAGATGAAGTTGTTCTCGTCGAGTTGGTCCCAATGGCCATTCCACGCCTGCGCGTGAAAAATGGGACCTCCGCGATGCGAACTGAAAGCAACCACATCCGTTCGCGCATCCGCCCACAAACGTGTGAAGATGCGGTTGAACAATGACTTGACGTCGTAGACCTCCCAATGCTCACCGCGGAACTCGACATACTCAAACTCGCGCTGCCAACCGCGCGGCCAACCCGGCCGACGCTTGGCGTCGAGGATCGGGGTGAGTCCGTCGTCGTCGATGAGAACCGTTAAAGGTTTCTTCCAAATCTGGAGGAAATCCGCGGTGAGGCGTGCCGTGCGTTGCGAAATCTCCA
>JAODMI010000148.1 GCA_025464755.1 Homoserinimonas sp. | reverse complement strand
GGTACAAGTGGATGCCCATCGTCGGCTCCGTGCTGGTGGCCGTCGCCCTGGTGCTGCTCTCCACTCTCAAACCAGGGCAGCCGCTCTGGGAAATGTGCGCCTACCTGGGCGTGATGGGCCTCGGACTGGGCCTGAGCATGCGGACCCTGGTCCTCATTGTCCAGAACTCCTTCCCGATGCGTGAGGTGGGCATCGCCACCGCGTCCAACAACTTCTTCCGACAGATCGGCGCCACCCTCGACTCAGCCGTGGTGGGAAGCGTGTTCGCTAACAGTCTCGCGGAGTTTTCGCCGAGCGCCGGCGGGACGCCGCAGCGCGGCGGCGGCACACCGGGCGGATCGAACTCTCTCACGCCGGCCGTGGTCAGCCATATGCCAGCGGAGATCAAGGACATAATCATCTCCTCCAACAACGCGCGACCCCATCTTCATCTGAATGGTTCCGCTGGCTGTGGTCGCCGCGGCGGTGCTGTTTTTCCTCAAGGAGAAGCCGCTGGCCACCGCCGTCGAACACGACGTCCTCTCCGAATCCATCGCCGAAGGCAATGTCTTTATCGCTGACGACGACGAGGTAGCCACCGCTACGCAGGAGGTTCCGAGCGAAATCACCTGGGTATCCAAGGTTCCGGGCTTGGCACCTGGCTCGGTTCTCGCTGACATGTTGTGGGCAGGCGAAGTTTGAGGAACTCAACCGGTCCTATTTGCCCTTTATGATTGGGAGCATGGGGACGACTAGCTCTGCTGATGACCGGAACAACTCTTACCGTGTGGCTGTCGTACACAGCTTCTACTCTTCCGGGGTGCCGAGTGGGGAGAATGTAGTTGTCCACCAGCAGGCAGAGGCGCTCCGACGAGCTGGTTACGCCGTCGAGGTTTTCGCTGAGCGCACGGACGACAGGGAGCGAAGTAAGCTCTACCCGCTAGAGGCAGCACTGACTGTTGCCACAGGAAGGGGCCCCCGTCCTCGACGCCTAGGGGATTTCAACCCCGACGTCATTCACGTACACAACCTGTTCCCGAACTACGGTAAGCAGTGGCTCGCAAGTTCAATCGCGCCGGTCATCTCGTCTTTGCACAATTACAGGCCGATGTGCGCCGCTGGCACGTTTTACCGTGACGGCAAGGTCTGCACTGACTGTGCGGATCGCAAGTCTTCCCTGCCTGCAGTTCAGCACGGCTGCTACAAGGGCCGGATAGCGTCCGTTCCCGTCGCATTAGGGCAAAAGTTTGAGCGCGATCCATTCCTGGCTGAGGCGTCTGCGATTGTGGCTCTCAGCGACCAGATGAGTTCGACCTATGCGTCCTACGGCGTGCCCTCCGAGAAGCTTCACGTGCTGCCGCACTTCCTGCCCGACGCGATGGATGGCGGCGCTGGGTCTGGTGGTGACTACTGGCTCTACGCAGGCCGCCTTTCACACGAGAAGGGCATCCTGCCTCTTGTTCAAGAGTGGCCGTCGGAGCGTCCCCTCTTGATCGCGGGACAAGGCGAACTTGAAGCTGAGGTTACCGCTGCCTCCAAGGGTAAGAACGTCAGGATGCTCGGTGCTGTTATGCGTGACCATCTGATGGACCTGATGCGCGGCGCTGTTGGAGTCGTCTTCCCGTCGCGGGGGTTGGAGGGCTTCGGGCTCGTATACATGGAAGCCCTCGCTGCTGGTACGCCGGTTCTTGCTTGGAAGCCTTCTGTTGTGGCGTCGTTCATCAGCGATGATGGCACGGGTGCGGTGGTTAGTGGATCACTTGCCGGTGCCCTTGAGGCAGCAGACACCTCGTTTCCGTCGATGCGCTCTCACTGCCGGCAAGTGTTCGAGCGTAAATACCGCGAAACACCGTGGGTGGAAGGGATTCGCGGCATATACGACACTGCCCGCGGACTAAAGCATTTGGGCTGCAACTAGCATGCGCATCATTCAGTGCGTGCGGGACTTCTTCTTCCGCCAGAACAATCGCTGCGCTGGTTGTGGCGTTCCGCTGGTTGGCTTGCAGTCCGATTCGTGCTCTGAGGAATGCGAACTGCAAGCCCACGCCAGGTAGTTAGTTCGCGGTGAACCGGTCCCAGCGTCCAAGGGTGAGTTGTTCCTCCACAATCCGGCGTAATTCCCGGTCGTGATGGATCTGTCTGTCCCGGTGGAAACGGTGGTGCCGTTCTTCTTGACGGTGATCGTTGATCGTGATTTCGAATCCGATGGTGTCGCCGTTGGCGAACGTGCCGGGGTTTCCGCTGATCTGCGTGTAGACGCCGGCTACCTTTTGTACATGGCGCCGGCGGCGATGCTGATGAGGTACACGTTTTGCCCGGTCGCGTCGGATCGGACCACGAGGCCGGTTCCGTCCGCCACGGTCAGCACCGCACTAACAGCCTGATCCGCCTTACCAACATTCAAGAGAGCAGAGCCCGCGTTGGTCCCTGCGGATTGGTAAGCCTTGCCGTCCATGGATACCACACGTACCAAGTCCTGCGGTCCATGCGTGTCCGGTGGGGGTGGTGCCAAGGGTGTTAGTGCTATCAGAGCGGGTGAATCTGTCGATGATGAGGTTGCCCAGCAGCGGCTCCTGCTGTGGCCCGGTCTGGGTTGCGGCGATGACCTTGGCGATGTTGTCCGCCCATACCTGCTGGCCGGAGACGTTGGGGTGCAGCCCGTCCGTGGTCTGGTAGCCAGCGAGGTCGGTGAGCGGGTTGAAGAGGTCCACGAGGGGGATGTTGCGTTCGGCGGCTACTCGTGTCGTCATCTTGTTTCCCTCGGTCTGCTTGGACCAAGAGAAGTTGGTGGCGATCGTGAAAGGTGCGGACGTGGCGACGACGAGGCAGTATCCAGCTAGTTCGCAGGGGGCGATCATGGCTCGCATGTTCGCCTCGGACTGGGCGATGGTGAGCCCGCCGGTGACACTGAAATCATTCACGGATGTCTCGATTAACACCGTGCCCGCCGTGGGATTGTCCGTCAGTAGAGCGGGAAGCCGATCGAGCATCGTGGCGCTGGTGTTGCCGTCAACCCCGGTGTGACCACTGTCATGGTCACGCCGGAGAGAAGCGAGGCGACTGCTGCGGGGAGCTTGGCGGTCCACCAGTTCGGATCGTCACCGACGTGGCCACCATTGGTGATGCTGGTTCCCAGTGCGAGGACCTGTTGACGGTTCCGGGCAGCTTCACCTTCAGGGTATATGTGGCAGGTTGTGCCCCGGCCGCGACAGCCCGGCCGGGCACACTTAGGCCTCAGGAAAGCTACCGGCTTGAGCACACGTAACGCCGGGCACTGTCAGCCAGTCCGCTGGGGGCCTTTGTAGCTCGGCACGGCCTGGCAATCTTCCTTCGAAAGGAACACGGAACT
>JAODMI010000128.1 GCA_025464755.1 Homoserinimonas sp. | reverse complement strand
CCATGAGGACGCTCTACGGACGCTTCTCGAGAACGGCATCGCGCAACTGCCGGGGGTACAAACCCACTCGCGTGCCGCCCGGCGCACACCGACCATGCTGGTGAGTTTTACCAACCGAAATGCAGCGGACGCTCACGCATTCCTGGCGCACCGACAGGTTGCCGCGCCAGCCAGCCATTTTTATGCCATCGAGGCATCGCGTCGCCTAGGTCTGGGCGATTTCGGCGGACTGCGTATCGGGCTTGCTCCATACACGTCGACCGGGGACGTTGAGCGTCTGCTCGAAGGCCTGGCGGCTTTCATCCGCTCGTAAACTGAACGCATGCGCATCCATATCGCCACCGACCACGCCGGTCTCGAGTTCAGCCAGTTTTTGCAGTCGCATCTTGCCGACAACGGGCATGAGGTCGTTGACCATGGACCGAAACTGTATGACGCGCTCGATGACTACCCTGCTTTCTGTATCAATGCCGCACGGGCAGTGGTTGCCGACCAGGCCAACGGTGTGGAAGCACTCGGTGTGGTCTTCGGAGGTTCAGGCAACGGTGAGCAGATTGCCGCCAACAAAGTTATGGGCGCCCGTGCTGCGCTGGTGTGGAATGTGGCTACGGCCCAACTGGCGCGCGACCACAACAACGCCAACGTGATATCCCTCGGCGCTCGTCAACACACCGTGCAAGAGGCGGTGCTGTTCATCGACACATTCATTGCGACGCCTTTCACCGCCGAGGAGCGTCACGTGAGGCGGATTGCACAGTTGCGCGAATACGAAACCACTGGCGCGATCGCCGGACACGAGATCAACTAGCTATATGCCAGAAGGTCACTCCGTACACCGCATCACGCGTCAGTTCCAGCTGCACTTCGTAGGCGAGCGCGTGCGGGCGTCGTCTCCCCAGGGACGGTTTGCGTCCGGCGCCGCAGAGTTAGACGGTCACGTCATGGTGAACGCGAAAGCCATCGGCAAGCAAATGTTTCTCGAGTTCGACAACGAGCTCTGGCTGCGGGTGCACCTCGGAATGTACGGTGCCTGGGATTTCACCGGCGACATCACGGCCGACGCCACCACCGCATCCGCTAACGGTCGAATGGGCCACACGAATCAACGCGGAACGGTGATGAACGGTGAACATGAGGACTCCCTGCACAGCATCGGCGCGCCCCGTCGCGCTCGGCTGCGGATGGCCGAGCAAGAAAAAGCCGGTGAAGACATCACAGAGTTCCCTCCCGAGCCCGTGGGTCAGGTGCGCGTTCGTCTGCTGACGGATGCGACCTGCGCCGACCTGCGGGGACCAACGGCCTGCCAGGTTCTCCACCCGAGAGAGGTGGCCGCGGTGATCGCAAAACAAGGCCCGGATCCGTTGGTCGACGCTCTGGCGGAAGGCGAAGAGCGTTTCGTGTCGGTTGTGAGAAAAAAGCAGACGCCCATTGGGCTGCTGCTCATGGACCAGTCGGTGGTCAGTGGCATCGGCAACGTCTACCGTGCCGAACTCCTCTATCGGGCGAGGCTGAACCCGCACATACCCGGAAAGCTGGTTCCCGAAGACACCGCGCGTGAATTGTGGCGGGACTGGACCTACTTGTTGGGCGTTGGGGTGCGGACCGGACAAATGCTGACAATGGACGGTTTGGAAGGTGAGGCGTACGTCGCCGCCCTGGCAACCCGGGATGACCGGCACTGGGTTTACCACCGTGCCGGACTGCCCTGTCGAGTATGTGGCACCCATATCGTCGTGGAGATGGCAAGCGGGCGAAAGCTCTACTGGTGCCCACAGTGCCAGGCTTGAGGGCATTGCTGTATTGCGCGCATGCCATGCTTTAGGCCATGAGGCGCACCCCGCATTTCCTGCTCGAAGACCCGGATGAGGTAAAGCGGCTGATTCGCGAGAACCCTTGGGCGACCATCGTGTCGAACACCTCGCAGGGACTGGTCGCTTCGCATTACCCGGTGGTGCTCGAGGAGGACGCTGACGGCATCAGCATTGTCAGTCATGTAGGCCGACCGGACGAGCATCTGCACGAGCTGGGCAAGCATGAATTGCTCGTCATTATCCAGGGACCACACGGCTACATCTCGCCATCCTGGTACGGCAACGACGATTTCATTCCCACCTGGAACCATGTCACTGCGCACCTGTACGGTACGCCGGAACTGTTGAACGAGGAGGATAACTTTCGCGTTCTTGGTGAGCTCGTTGACCACTTCGAGCAGCGCATGCCACAACCGGTCAAGCTGACCATCGATGAAAACCAGGCGCGTGGCATCGCCAAGGGGACGGTGGGCTTGCGCCTGCGCGTCACCCGCTTCGACGCCCGTCTCAAGTTGAGCCAGAATAAGCCGCCCGAAGTTGTTGATCGTATTGTGGACAAACTTGAGGCGGGGTCTTTCGCCAATCCCCGCCTGGCCGCAGAGATGCGGCGGGTGGCCCGGGCATGAGCCTGCTGCTACGCGAAGCCCGACTCGGCGAGGAGATCGTTGATGTCCTGATTGAGGACGACGTCATCTCCAGCGTGAGCAAGAGCTACGGCTCGATCGCGAGCGAAGAGGTCGCCCTCGACGGCCGGTGGTTGGTCCCCGGGCTGTGGGACAATCACGTGCACTTCAACCAATGGTCGATGATGCGGCAACGCCTTAATCTGTCCGATGCGACGTCCGCGCGTGAAGCCGCGGCCATGGTTGGTTCGGCGTTGGCGTCGAACGGAGGCCGGGTACTTCCCTTCGTCGGCTTCGGTTTCCGGGACGGGCTATGGCCGGATGCTCCAAATTTGCAAGATTTGGACGCGGCTAGTTATGGGCATCCGGTCGTCCTGGTCAGCGGGGATCTGCACTCGGTGTGGCTGAATTCCGCCGCTCTGGACAGCTATGGACATACCGGTCACCTGAGCGGACTGTTGCGTGAAGAACAGGCTTTCGATATCACTGGGCGCATTAACACGGTTGCACCGGATGTGCTTGATTGCTGGGCTGATACTGCGTCTCGGCTTGCTGCGAGGCGCGGAGTCGTCGGCATCTTCGACCT
>JAODMI010000119.1 GCA_025464755.1 Homoserinimonas sp. | reverse complement strand
CTTCACTCCACCGAACGGCGCCCCAAGAAAGGACCGGCGCATGTAATTGTTGACAAACACCATTCCCACATCAAGCCGCGCCGACATGTGCCAGGCTCGTGTTTCATCCCGTGTGACGATGGCTGCTGTCAGGCCGTATTCCGTGTCGTTCGTGATTCGAATCGCTTCTTCCTCGTCGGCGAAACGCATAACGCAAGCGATAGGGCCGAAGATCTCCTCTTTGGCAACTGTCATGTCGGGCGTGACGCCGGCCAGCACCGTCGGGGCTACCCAATACCCATTGCGGAGCCTTTCCTCTGTGGGAAGGGCTCCCCGGGCGGCAACCCATGCACCTTCTTTGAGCGCAGTCTCCAGGTAGGCGAGCACACGGTCCCGTTGACGCGCGTCGACCATGGCCCCGACATCAGTTGCGTCGTCAAGCCCATCACCTACCACGAGCGCTTCGGCCGCCTTGCAGAACCTGGCAAGGAACTCATCGTGAATCGAGTCATGAACAAGGATCCGCGCCGTAGAGGTGCAAGCTTCACCCTGGTTATAGAACATGCCCTCGATCGCAACGTTGATTGCGATGTCGAGATCGGCGTCCTCAAGAATCATCAGGGCGTTCTTGCCGCCCAATTCCATTGTGGCGAATGTGAGGTTCTCGGCAGCGGACTGGAGCACGCGCCTACCGGTTGCCGTTGCCCCCGTGAAGGTGATTCTTTCCACCAGCTTATTCCCGACCAGGTGTGGCCCGGCCTCAATCCCCGTTACGGCGTTAAGGACACCAGGAGGCAGTACCTCGTTGGCAATCTCAACCATTCGCAAGACAGTCAGCGGGGCCTGTTCCCCAGGCTTGATGACCACGGTGTTACCTGCGGCCAAAGCAGGAGCGCCCTTCTTGGCGAAGTGAATCGGTGGCCAGTTGAATGGCAGAATGGCCGCAACCACTCCATAAGGCTCGTAAACGATTCGCGCTTCGATCGGGCCCTGGTCCAGGATTTCTCCATGTATTGTGTCGGCGATACCGGCGAAGAAGTCAAAGCAGGTGTGGCTGAAGGCAACATCGAAGCGAGCGGCGTCGCGCTTCGGTTTGCCTACCTCGCGGGCCTCCAGCTCGGCTAGTTCTGGCGCGTTCGCCTTGAGCCGCTCTGCGACCTGGCGCAAGAGTGCGGCGCGGTCGCGCGGAGAGCGGTGTCGCCAGTCCGTCTCAAATGCACGACGGGAGGAAGCCACTGCGCGGTCGACCACAGACGCGTCCGCCGCGGCCACTTGGGCGATCTCCGTGCCGGTGGCAGGTTCCATCACGGAGAAAACCGATGCGCTCCCGGCCTCGACAAACTCACCATCGATGAACGAACTCCACAGTTGCCGCGTGGTGCGTGACGCGACTTGAGTTTCGGGTGCCGTTAATGTCATAAGAACTCCACTTCGTTGTGCAATCGATTGCAGACAAGCTGAGCGAAACATTACCGGATAGCGGGAGGCCACCGCAACGGCCGAAACATCCATCAAAAAAGAGCTAGCTCAGCCTTCTTGCTGAGCCGCGTTCAGCCTTCTAGGCTAGGCGCGTTCAGTCTTCTAGCTGAGGGGAGTTCAGTCTTCGAGGATCGAGTCCGGCTGGATGTCGATTCTCGCGCCCGTCAGTTTGGCGGCGAGTCGGGCGTTCTGCCCTTCCTTGCCAATGGCCAGTGACAGCTGGTAGTCGGGAACCAGGGCGCGAACGGCTTTGGTTGACTGGTCTATAACAAATGCTGAACTCACCTTGGCAGGAGACAACGCATTGGAAACGAATGTTGCCAGGTCTTCCGAATAATCGACGATGTCGATCTTCTCGTTGTTGAGTTCTGCAGTTACCGCGCGCACGCGCTGGCCTAGTTCACCGATGCAGGCGCCCTTAGCGTTCACGCCGGGCTCGTTGGCGCGCACCGCGATCTTGGTGCGGTGACCGGCTTCGCGGGCCAGGGAGATTATCTCCACAACACCACTTGCGATTTCGGGTACCTCCAGTGCGAAAAGCTTGCGCACCAGGGATGGATGCGTGCGCGAGACAGTAATCTGCGGACCCTTGACGCCCTTGCTGACGCTCGTGACATACACGCGGATTCGGGTTCCGTGTGCGTAGTTCTCGCCCGGTACCTGCTCTTCGGGAGGAAGAATCGCCTCGATGGACCCTAAGTCGACGTGGATCATCCGCGGGTTTGGCCCCTGCTGGATCATGCCGGCAACAATGTCACCTTCACGGCCTCGAAATTCGCCGAGGACAGCGTCGTCGGCGATGTCTCGGAGGCGCTGGTTGATGACCTGCTTTGCAGCGAAGGCTGCGATCCGGCCGAAGTCACTGGGGCTGTCTTCGGACTCGCCGATGATGTGGCCGTCTTCGTCAAGCTCAGGAACGAAGACCGAGACGTGACCAGTCTTACGATCCAGCTCCACCCGCGCCTGCGGACCCTCGGGCTCGCCGTGCTTGTGTGTCTCCGTCGGGGAGGTGTGCTTGAGGTAGGCCGTGAGAATGGCCTGCTCAATAATTCGCACAAGCTCCTCGAAGGGAATTTCGCGCTCGCGCTCCATGAGCCGCAGCACACTCAGATCGATGTCCACTGAGGGCCTCCACTATTCAGATAAGAACTCCGACATGGCAGCCCGCCAGTCGTTGTCTTCTACGGTACCCGAGTTCTCCGCGCCCGTAAGCCCAATGACCGGCTCGAACCCGTAAAGACACCCGGAAGGGTTAGCTGAGCGCCCGGTACGCTTCCACTACGCCTGTCACGGGAACGGTTTCACGTACGCCGGTGCGGCGATCCCAGAGTTCGACGTTGCCGTCGGCGATGGCCTTGCCCACGATCACGATGATGGGCACGCCGATAAGTTCAGCGTCCCCAAATTTGACGCCGGGAGATACCTTCAGGCGGTCGTCGAAGAGCACATCCGCACCGTCGACTTCGAGGGCGCTCACCACGCTTTCAGCAGCTTCGTACACTGCGGGTTCCTTGGTGGCGGCAACGACATGCACGTCGAATGGAGCGACGTTGCGCGGCCAGATCAGTCCACGACCGTCATTGTTACTTTCGGCAATGGCCGCCATGACGCGGGTAACTCCGATTCCGTACGAACCCATGGTCACGGTGACGAGTTTGCCGTTTTCATCCAGGACCTTAAGCCCGAGTGCTTCGGCGTATTTGCGACCGAGCTGGAAAACGTGCCCTATCTCCATGCCGCGTGCAGTCTCGATCGGGCCGGAGCCGTCGGGGGCCGGGTCGCCGGTGCGGACATCTGAGATTTCCGCAACACCATCGGCGATGAAGTCGCGTCCGGCGACAAGTCCGAGGACGTGCTTCTCGGCAACGTTTGCCCCGGTAATCCACTGCGTGCCGTCGACGACGCGCGGGTCGAGCAGGTATCGGATGCCTGTGGTCGGCGCTGCGCCATCAGAGTCGGTACCCAGTACTGGCCCTTGAGGTGACCACGGCCCTATGTACCCTTTGACCAACGCTTTGTTCTTAGCCAGATCCCCCTCGGTAGCGGGTTCGACAGTAGCCGGGGCGAACACAACTTCTGCCCGCTTGAGATCGACGTCACGGTCGCCGGGGAGCCCGACGACGACAAGTTCGCGGGTGCCATCAAGTTGCGTGAGAGCTAGCACGACATTCTTCAACGTGTCGGCGGCGGTCCAGTCTCGATCCGGGTGCGGGTGCCGGGCGTTGACCAGATCGACGAGTGTCTGGATGGTTGGCGTATGGGGTGAGTCGAAGACGACAGCATCCGGGAGACCGTCAAGGGGCAGCGCGCTTGGCACTGTGGTCGTGTAGGCCTCGACGTTGGCCGCGTAACCGCCGTCCGTGCGAACAAAGGTGTCCTCGCCAACCGGGGTGGGGTGCAGAAACTCTTCGCTCCTCGATCCACCCATCGCCCCCGCATCCGCCTTAACAATCACGTATTCGAGTCCCAGGCGGTCGAAGATGCGTTCGTAGGCATCCCGCTGGGCCTGGTAAGAGATGTCGAGGCCGGCGTCGGTGTAGTCGAAAGAGTATGCGTCTTTCATCGAGAACTCTCGCCCCCGCAGGAGTCCGGCGCGGGGGCGAGCCTCGTCGCGGTACTTGTCCTGGATCTGGTAGATGCTCAGTGGCAGGTCTTTGTAGCTGGAGTACAGGTCTTTCACCAGCAGGGTGAAGACTTCCTCGTGCGTGGGAGCGAGGAGGTAGTCCGCGTCTTTGCGGTCCTTGAGGCGGAAGATGCCGTCACCATACTCCGTCCAGCGGCCGGTCACCTCGTAGGGTTCGCGAGGAAGCAGTGCGGGAAACAGCACTTCTTGGGCGCCAATTCCCGCCATCTCATCATGCACGATCGCTTCAATCTTGCGCCGCACTTTGAGCCCGAGCGGCAGCCAGGCGAAAATGCCGGGAGCCTGTCGACGAATGTATCCGGCACGCACCAGAAGGCGGTGGCTGGTCACCTCAGCGTCGGAGGGGTCGTCACGAAGGGTGCGGACAAAGAGGCGAGATAGGCGTGTTGGCACCGGACCAGTTTAGACGCGCCCTAACCGAGGCCTTGCGTCCGTCAGCGATAAGACGCCGCGAGGCGATGCAGCCCCTCATCGATGCTCACGGCCGGCGACCACTGCAATGCCTCCCTGGTGCGCCTTTGGTCGAACCAATGGGCAGTAGACAATTGCTCCGCAAGAAACCGCGTCATCGGCGGCTCATCTTCGCCGGGCCGCATCGACCACAGCGCCTCGACAGCCCCACCGGCGGCGCGGGCGACTGCTGCTGGTACCCGCCATCGCGGTGGCGTGACACCTGCGGCACGACAAATACCATCCATCAGTTCCGCCACGGTACGCGGCTCACCGTTACTCACCACGTAGGCGTGCCCATGCGCCGTGTCGGCGCGGTGAAGGGCTGCGACGATGGCGGACGCCGCATTGTCCCGGTAAGTCGTGTCGATGAGGCAGGCGCCGGAGTTGAGGAGTGGGAGGCGGCCGCGTCGCGCCCGTTCAACAATGCGCGCGATGAGTTGAGTGTCACCGGGGCCCCACACCAAGTGCGGCCGGACGGCGACGACACGGAAATCTGATGTGTCACTTGCCAGGGCGAGCAGCTCACCCTGCGCTTTAGTACGGGCGTACGCACCACGGGCCCGCTTCGGGTCTGCCGGCAAGGTGCCAGCGCCCATAATGGATGTTCCGCTGTGGGCGACGGATGGTGAAGATACCTGCACGAACCGGGTCACACCTGCGGCACGCGCGGCAGCCAGGATGCCCGCTGTGCCGCCTACGTTCACCGCTTCGAACTCGGCGAGCGCACCAGCCATGGAGACTTTTGCGGCGAGATGGACAACGGCTTCGCGTCCTGCGGTGGCCGTGGTGAGGTCCTCCGCATCGGTGACAGTGCCTATGAAGTCCTCGGCACCTGCCACAGCTGAAGAACGGCGTTGGAGCGTTCGCACCTCGTGCCCTGCGGCGATAAGGCCAGCGACGACGGCTTGTCCGAGGGAGCCGCTCGCGCCGGTAACGAGTACCTTCATCGGCGTCTCACTCATGGTCACGCCACGTTCCTTGTCGCCGCATTCATGGCCGCCGCATCCGGCCACCAGCCAGCACGTCAGTTGCCCAGCGGGCAAGCCTACTGCGGTCGACTTTCGAATTGTGGCGGATGTCTGTCGGAAGTTTCGGCACGACCAATACGGCGGCGACAGGCCGTCCGACGGCTGCGCGGATGTCGGCAGTGAGGCGCGGCGTAGCCATCGCGGGTCGGCGCCTACGCGTGCTTAACTCGATCACGAGTACGAGCTGTTGCGTACCAGAAGGGCCGACGCCAACGGCCGCCGCTCGAGCGACACCGGAAACTTGCTCGGCTCGGTGCTCCGGTCCGACCGGTGTGATGACGCCGCTCGCAGCGACGATCACATGGGGAAGTCGCCCCTCCACCCAAAGCCTGCCCTCGGAGTCGAGGTGCCCGACATCACCTGTGCGATGCCATCGGGTGCCGTCATCCGAATCGCGCACGCTGTCAGCCTGAGTAACCCACAGCCGGTCATAGTGGTCTTTTATGTGCGGGGCCGCAGCCACAATCTCGCCCGTCACGCCGGGTTGGTTGCTTGGCGGTCCTGAGGCCACACCTGCGCCGTCCAAGGCGCTGATGCGAATTTGTACTGACGCCGCCGGCACCCCGACGCAGACCCCACCGGAATCCGGTATGGACTTAGCCGCGTCCCGGATTCCTCCGAGCGTGATGTCGGTCAGCAGCAAACCTTCCGTCATACCGTACGGGGTATGGATTGTCGCTGACGGCAGCAACTGCGAGACGCGGGCAAGCAACGGTTCGGCCAGGGGTGCACCGGCGGATAGGAGCGCCTGCACCCCGGAGAGAGTATTGCGCTGTGGCACGGTAAGGGCGTCCGCTGTCGCAAGAACATTGCCGAGGGCTGCAGGAGATGCGAAAACGATGCGGGCGTCGACGGCTGCAGCAGCATCGGCCACGGCGGCCGCGGTCAGCGTGGACGGGGAGGTTACGTCCATGTCAGGTGTTACGGAGGTCGCGCCAAGCGCGGGTCCGAGCAAGGCAAAGGGAGCGAACCCGGCGACAAGTCCCGTGCCGACGGTGATGTCGTACTGCGTGGCCAGCAGCTCGCTGAGCGCGGACAGCTGCCGATGGGTATAGGCGACACCCTTCGCCGGCCCGGTGGAACCGGAAGTGAAGAGGACTGCCGCAAGGTCACCGGGCGACGGAGGCTGTGGCAGCGGCGCCCCAGTGCGGCCAGCCGTCATCAATTCGCCAAGACTCGCCGTCACCCCCAGGCTTCGGGCAACCCCAGCAGGCAGCCGGCGAGTGGAGAACTTCTGGCCGGGCCAACCCAGCGCCTTCGCGGCGACCAGTGCGCGGTCGATACCGATGACATGGTCGGGCCAGGCGCCGCGCACCGCGCGACTGAGGCCGCCGATACCGAGTCCCGCGTCGGCGACCACCACAACTGCGCCAATCCGAAGGCAGGCGTAGAGCACGGCGGTCAGGTCCGCGCCTGGCGGCACCAGAACCGATACGCGATCCCCCGGTTGGACACCATGAGCTCTTAACCCGGCGGCCAGTTCCTTAACGCGAGTCGCCAGTAAGCGCCAGCTCACGTGCCGAGGAGCCGAGCGACCGGGCGGCGCCATCTCCACCAGGGCCGTCTTCGGGCTGTCACGGTACTTGTCAAGGTTTGACCAGAGCGCAGGTGCCTCGTGCGTCGGCTCGGATACTGGCGGGGGCGGGCCGGTGAGCACAGCCTCGGCCAACCAGCGGAGCGCGACGGGGGCAAAGTCGACGTCCTCGGCGATGAGATGCCCCGCGCCCTCGAAGCGATGAGCGTCGGCCTGCGGCATGCGCTGAAGAAGATCGACCAGGTAACGGTCGCTGAAGATGGGATCTTTCGGCCCCCAGAGAAACAGTGCCGGAACATGCAGGTCTCGGATGCCGCTGGAAACTGCTGTCAAGGCGGCGAAGCTTTCATGGTGCTGGTCCACGGGGATATCCGCGACGAAGTCACCGATGCCCTGTCGCCGGTCGGCCGTGAGGTAGGGAGCCAGATAAGCGGCCCGCACTGGGGCAGGCAGCCCCGAGGCGAGAGCCAGAGTGCTTTGCAGAAACGCGGTGGTGTGCACCGTGCTGCTCTTCAGAAGAATGGGACGCAACGCTAACCGCAGGAGAGCAGGGATTGACGCATCCGCCGGTTGGTGCACGGCGGTGTTGAGAGCCATCACCCCGGAGACGAGATGGGGGTGCTGGGTTGCCCAACCCAGCGAGACGACGCCACCCCAGTCGTGGCCGAACGTGACTACTTGCCCGGCCAGGCCAAGCGTCTCGGTAAGGTCACCCAGGTCAGCAATGCGGGTACTCAGCGGCCGGGTCGTTCCCGTGCGATCAGAGAATCCCATGTTGAGTTGGTCGACGGCAATGACCCGCCAGACACCGATTGTGGCGTGCTTGCTCGCTGCATCGGTTACCACATCGGTCGCTGCAGAGAGCAGTGAACGCCACAGATACGACCAGGTGGGGTTGCCGTGCACGCACAGGATGGTGCCGACGGGTTCGACACCGAGTTGCGCCAAAGCATCACCGTTATCTAGAACATGCCAGGTGTGCTGGGCGCCCGTGCCTCGCTCCGGCACCGTCACCAGCCGGGAGTACCGCGGATCCAGCCCAGGAAGGCCCGCCGGAGGAAGAGAGGCTGCGCCGCTCACCAAGCAATTTCCGTCATGGCGGTGTTCAGTCCAGAACCTACACCCATGCACAAAACGCGGTCGCCGCGACGCAAAGTGCTCGCTTCAGCCGCCAGAGTGATGGGGAGGGATGCAGGACCGACATTTCCCAGGTGAGGGAACGTTATGGGCACACGTTTGCGATCTAAACCGGCTGCCTTAACGATTGCGTCAGTATGGACAGCTGAAACCTGATGGGTGATGTATCGGTCCATCGTCGCCCAGTCCCATTCCGTCTTCGCCTCGTCCCAGGCATCAATGACCAGCTCCATACCGCTGGCCAGCAGGCGTTGCGCGTCAGTGAACATCCCTTTCACGTCGCCGACGCACAGGTCGTGATGCTGGGTTGCCGCCCGGGTTACTCCCCCAAGGATCCGGTGACCGTCGGGGTGGGCATCTGCAGGGCCGAGGACGGCCGCCGCAGCACCGGAACCGAGGGTCAGGCTTGCGAACTCCTCGACGAACTCCGCCTTGGTCAGGTGAGGACCTGTCAACCGTTCCATGGTGTTCGAATGCAGCTCATCGGCATCTTCACCGTCAACGATGACGGCGTACCTAATCTGGCCAGACTCGATCAATTGCGCAGCCAACGTCATACCGTTCACGAAGCCGAGACAGGCATTGGTGATATCGAAATTCATGGCCGATGACGGCAACCCAAGCCCATGGTGAATGCTTACCGCAACGGATGGCTCTAAATGCTTGCGTGTCACGGAGGTGTTGATCATGAGGCCGACGTCAGCGGGGGCAACGTTTGCCTGCGCCAAGGCGCGCTTGGCCGCATCTGTCGCGGCCTCGTCGAACGACATGGTGTCGTCCCACTGTCGACGCTCGTGGACACCGGCAACCCTCTGGAGCAGGCCCTTGGGCAGGTGCAAACGCTTGAGGGAGGCACTCAGCCGCTTGTCGATCTCACCGGACGTGACAACGAGAGGGGCCGTCGTCGAGGTGATGGCCAACAGGGAGGTGTTCCGATGCCGGAAGTTCGCATTGCCGTTCAACTGGGTCCTTAAACTCGCCGTGACGTCCAGCCTAAGCGGGAGTGCGCTGACAGTGTGCTGAACGTTTGCTAAGCAGTGACGACTTGCGGCGTACCCACCGCGCCGGGCGGCATCTCAGCGGCGATACGGTTGGCCTCCTCGATCAGCGTCGCAACGATCTCCGACTCAGGAACGGTCTTGATGACCTCACCTTTGACGAAGATTTGACCCTTGCCGTTACCGGACGCAACACCCAAGTCAGCCTCGCGCGCCTCACCTGGGCCATTTACGACGCAACCCATGACGGCGACCCGAAGCGGAACAGACATGCCCTCCAGGCCATCCGTCACATCGTTCGCCAACTTGTACACGTCTACCTGCGCCCGACCACAACTGGGGCAGGAGACGATCTCAAGTTTGCGCTCCCGCAAATTGAGGGACTGCAAAATTTGCAGACCGACTTTAACTTCCTCGGCGGGCGGTGCGCTGAGCGAAACGCGGATAGTGTCGCCGATGCCTTCCGACAGCAAAATTCCGAAGGCCGTCGCCGATTTGATGGTGCCCTGGAAGGACGGACCAGCCTCAGTGACGCCAAGATGTAGTGGCCAGTCGCCGCGCTCTGCGAGGAGACGGTACGCCTTCACCATCACGACCGGGTCGTTGTGCTTGACAGAGATCTTGAAGTCGTGGAAGTCGTGCTCCTCAAAGAGGCCGGCCTCCCATACCGCGCTTTCGACAAGAGCTTCCGGCGTTGCCTTGCCGTACTTCTGCAGGATGCTCGGCTCCAAAGATCCTGCGTTTACGCCGATGCGAATGGAAACCCCTGCCGCTTTCGCAGCAGCCGCGATCTTGCCGACCTGATCATCGAACTTTCGGATATTGCCTGGGTTCACGCGAACCGCGCCCACACCGGCGTCGATAGCGGAAAACACGTAGCGGGGCTGAAAGTGAATGTCCGCAATCACGGGGATCTGGCTTTTCGCCGCAATGATGTGGAGGACATCCGCGTCGTCCTGGTGCGGAACGGCTACCCGCACGATGTCGCAGCCCGTTGCCGTTAACTCAGCAATCTGCTGCAGGGTTGCGTTGATGTTTGTGGTCTGCGTGGTGGTCATCGACTGCACGCTTACTTGCGCGTCACCGCCGACTTTCACTTTGCCGACGGACAACTGCCGCGTCTTACGGCGCGGAGCCAGAACGGGCGGGACGGATGGCATTCCGAGGTTGATAGCAGGCACCTGTTTAGTTTACGACCCGCCCCTGCGCCCCAGCTGTTGGTGCGGTTCCATTCCTCTGCTCGGCTGCGGCGACGCAAGCACGGTCGTCCAGCAGGGCGGCAATGAGGGCTACCGGAATACCCGACAACCCGACGCTGCCCACGATGAACGCGGGCGCGCTAAGCCCGCGGTGGCGCTCTGCGGCGCTCTGGGCGGCAGCCTGGGATGCGCTGCTGCTCAGCCTGTAGCGAATGTTTTTACTGCCTGCCTACAGGATGCTGATCGGTTTGACGATGTCGGCGTAGATCAAGAGAGCGCTCATTCCACCGAGAAGGATGACGACCGTGAAGGTCAGCGGTATCAGCTTGGCCGCATCAACCGGCCCGGGATCGCGCAGGTTGAAAAGTTTGGCGAAGAAACGACGGATGCCTTCCCACAGCGCCCCGGCTATGTGGCCGCCATCGAGAGGCATGAGGGGAACCAGGTTGAAGACGAAGAGCGCCACATTCACTGAGGCCAGCAGGCCAACGAGGTAACTGGCTCGTTCCACAACCGGAATTGTGTCGATGCTCGTTATCTCGCCTGCGATACGGCCCACACCAACGACACTGATCGGTCCGTTCGGGTCGCGCTCGCCCGGTCCGAACGCCGCCGTCGCCACGTCGATGAGCCGTTGGGGCAGATTGAGAATCATGTGGCCGACCTGCGTGACGTTACTCCACACCGCAGGAAGGACGGCCGTGAAGGGTTGCTGCTCCAGCTCCCATGCCGCAGTGATGCCGAGCATGCCGACCTCTTCCGTCACCAAGTTGCCGTCGGCGCCCTCCAACGCCGTCCCATCGTCGGCGGCAACGTAGCGTTCGGTCAAGAAGGGTGTGGCGCTGAGGTCGATTCTCTCGCCATCCCGGGCGACGACAAGGCTGAGCGCGTGACCTGGCGATTCACGGATAAACGCGGTTGCTTGCTCCCATTCGGTGATCGGAGTGCCATTAACGCTCACCAGCTCATCACCCGGCTCAAGGCCGGCTGCAGCGCCTGGCGCAACAGCGTCGCCCGGCTCACAGTCCTGACGGTCACTGGTCGCGGGTAGCAGGCATTCGCTAACCGAGCCGATAGTGGTACTCACCTGCTGCACTCCAAAACCTGAAAGCACGACGGTGTACAGCACCACAGCGATAACGAGGTTCATGAGCGGCCCGCCGAGCATCACGATCACCCGCTTCCACACCGGTAGGAGGTAGAAGGTGCGCTGTTCCTGACCTTCGACGATGGTGTCGGCGCTGGCACTACGGGCATCCTGCACCAGAGTCTGAAAAAAACCGGTGCTGGAGGTCCGGGCTTTGCCGCCGGCAGCAACCGGCGGATACATGCCCGCCATGGAGATGTAGCCGCCCAGCGGTATCGCCTTGACGCCGTACTCGGTTTCACCACGCCTGCGTGAGAACAAGGTCGGGCCGAAGCCGATCATGTACTGCCCAACTTTTACGCCGAACAACTTGGCGGGAACCAGGTGGCCCAGCTCGTGCAGAGCGATCGACACAGCGAGACCGATGACAACGATCACGATGCCGAGGATGTACAGCAGGACGGGTTCCACTCGCACAGAATACCGGTGCCCCGCTTTGAGCCGGCCGTGCATGCCTGCACGTGGCTTCCCGCCGCGGGTACGATGGACTGATGACCAAGACGGGGACTGACGACGTACTCGGCACCCTCATCGGCGAGCGATTCCGGCTTCGATCGCTGCTTGGCAGCGGCGGCATGGCATCCGTCTACCTCGCAGCTGATGAATCTTTGGGGCGCGACGTCGCCGTGAAGATATTCCGGCCAGACCTCGCCGACGCCGAAGACCTACAACGGCAGCAGGAAGAGATTCAGCTGCTGGCCAGTCTCAACCATCCGAGCCTGGTGACCCTGTTCGATGCGGCCACCGACCCGACGCTCGGATATGCCTATATCGTCATGGAGCTTGTGCGAGGCGATGATTTGCGCACCCGCCTACAGGTAGGGCCGCTCGAGGAGGCCGAGGTCGCCGCCATCGGCCAGCATCTTGCGGATGCTCTCGCCTACGTTCACACCCGCGGCGTCATCCATCGAGACATCAAGCCAGCCAATATCCTTCTCCCCGTTCGCGACGTCGAACACACCGGGCCTCGGGCCAAACTCGCCGATTTCGGTATCGCCCGCATCGTCGATGGATCGCGCCTGACGGCCACCGGAATCGTCCTCGGTACCGCAACCTATCTCTCTCCCGAGCAGGCTCTCGGCGAAGGAGTCACCATTGCAAGCGATGTCTACTCACTCGGGTTGGTGCTGCTGGAAAGCCTCACCGGCGTACGAGCATTTTCTGGAACGCCCGCAGAATCCATGGTTGCCCGAGTGACGCGGGACCCCGACATACCCGATTCCCTCGGAACCACTTGGGTCTCGCTACTTCGGAGTATGACCAGCCGCGATGCCGCCGCCCGCCCCACCAGCCGCGAGGTGTCGCAGCTGCTGGCAGGCGTCATCCGTGAAACACGCACGGATAACGACTTGGACGACCAGGAACCCCTCGCTGCGACACGGGCTTATCCTGTCACCGGTTTTTCTGGGGATGCCGGGTCGACCAGCGCCGCAACCGAAGTCATGGCTTCCGCTGCACCCCGGCAGGAGACGCGTCCGTCGAAGCTTCAGCCCGCGTTGACCAGTCAACCAACACCACCCATTCGTAAGAGCCGCCCGCGACTGCAGGCCTCAACCCGGCGGCTGGCCATTATCGGCGCTGCGGTTCTCAGCGTCGTCGCCGCAGTCTTGGTCATTGCATGGCTTATCTCTAACAATGCCGCCCCAACTGCTGAGCCCGCCCCGACATACCCCGCCGTCGACGGTCAGCTCGGCACGGGTTTGAAGCAATTACAAAGGAGCGTGGAACCGTGAACCATTCCGTCACACGTTGGACCGTCACATCCGCAACGGTCATGGCATTGATTCTTACCGGCTGCGGCCAGACGCAGCCAGACTACGACCCGGCCGCCGCTAAACAGCTGCAGGCCCAGGTCCACGCCGTAACCACCTCTGCGTCCAGCGCAGATTACTCATCTGCACTTGCTGCCCTCGACGAACTCGACCTGCAGTTAAAGAATGCGCTCGCCCGCAAGGAGATAACGCAGGCTCGCTACGACAGCATTCTCTCCTCGGCCGCTTCGGTGCGCTCCGACATAGAGGCCGCCATCGCCGCCCTCATCCCGCCGGCGCCAGTTCCTGCGCCCGCCCCGACCGGCAGCGTTCAGGAAGATGAAGGGTACGACGAGCGCGAAGAGCGAGAAGAGCGAGAAGACTTGGGCGGCGAAGATAAAGGTAAGGGTAAAGGTAGCGATAAGGATAACGACAAGGGCAGCGACGACTAGTCCCGCCCAAGTAATACCAAGCGGTCGAAGCTACCGCGCCGCGATCATAACGTCGGCCATGCTCCTTGCCCAGCTCTCCGCTTCCGCCAGGCCCGACAGTGACAGCTCACCACCGTCGTGCGCCTCAACCACATGCGTGACCGTGTCGAGGATGTCAAGGTAACCGATCACCCCGGCGTGGAAAGCTAGCACCGCCTGCTCATTGGCCGCATTAAACACGGCAGGGAAAGTAGCGCCAGCCCGACCCACCGCCTTGGCTAGCTCCACCGCGGGGAACGCCTCAGAGTCAAGCGGTTCGAAGGTCCACGTCTGGCTGGTCGTCCAATCAATCGGAACACCAACGCCTGGAACGCGGTTGGGCCAATCCAGCCCAAGCGAGATAGGCAGGCGCATGTCAGGCGGCGAGGCTTGCGCAATGGTCGACCCGTCAATGAACTCGACCATCGAGTGCACCACGGACTGTGGATGTACCGTCACGTCGATCCGGTCGTACGGCACGTCGAACAGCAGGTGAGCCTCGATCACTTCCAGGCCCTTGTTGACAAGCGTTGAGGAATTCGTCGTGACGACCAAACCCATGTCCCAGGTGGGATGGGCGAGCGCGTCGCCCGGAGTTACGTTCACGAGGCTTGCACGGGTGCGGCCGCGGAATGGACCGCCGGATGCCGTCAGCACAAGGCGCCTCACCTCGCCGGATTTTCCGCTGCGCAGCGCCTGCGCAATCGCCGAGTGCTCGGAGTCCACTGGAACGATCTGACCCGGGCGAGCAGCACGTTTGACGAGCTCACCGCCGACGATCAGGCTCTCCTTGTTGGCGAGCGCGAGCGTTGCGCCGCTCTCAAGGGCCGCAAGAGTTGACCCGAGGCCGACCGAACCGGTGATTGCGTTGAGCACGACATCCGCTTCGACCGACCGCACCAGGCGCTCAGAATCGTCTGCACCCAATGCCGTGTCCGCCACACCGAACATGGCAGCTTGCTCAGCCAGACGCTGGCCGTTACTGCCAGCAGATAGCCCGACCACCCTGAACCGATCAGGGTTTGCGGATATCACGTCGAGCGCCTGGAGGCCGATGGAGCCTGTTGAGCCAAGAACTATGACGCGACGCATGATCGAACCCTATCTCTTAGGAAACCGCGAGGATGTCGATGACGAACACGAGGGTGTCCGTGCCCGAAATGGTGCCATCCGGCGACCCGTCCGCACCGTAACCGAATTCCGGCGGAACGACGGCGATAACTTGCGAGCCAACCGTCTGTCCAACCAGCGCATTCGCAAAGCCTGCAACGACATCCGTGGTCGCAAACTGAACCAGCTCTGGGCGCGACCAGCTTTCGTCGAAAATGTCACCCGTCGCCCAGTTCACGCCCTTGTACTCGACCGTGACCGTAGCGCCGGCCCCGACCACCGGCCCATCACCGCGCAGGAGCGTCGCAACGCGAAGATTTGTTGGCGGATTCGTCCTGGGAACATCTATCGTGGGCTCGCCGTCCTTGTTGAGGTTGACGGTCGGCATGCCAGCCTGCGGGCGCTGTTTGGCGCCCTCAGCGCGATCGCCCGCAACGTCGATAACGTCAATGATGAAAACCAGCTCGTCATCGGCGCTGACACCGAAGTCTGCCTGGCCCGCATCCTGGAATGCATCCTCCGGGGGGATGACTGCCGCGATGCGCGAACCTTCGCTCGAACACTCGAGCGCCTTCACAAGCCCAGGCATGAGAGAGGTCGCGTCAATACTGGCCTGCGTGTGTGCGTTCTCGTTATATCCGACAGAATCAATCGTTTCGCCGCTCGTGGCGTTGTAAGCGATATACCCGAAGGTGACGAGGGAACCCTTTTCAGCGACACGGCCGCCGCCCTCGACGATGACCGAGCGCTCAGTCTTGTTCGTGCTCAGACCCTTGGGGAAGGTGACCGTGGGCAGCTCGGGGACAACACCAGTTACCTGGACCTTCTGCGATGCGCTCCCTGCAGAGGTCGGCTCGCATGCGGCGCCCGTTTCTTCTTCGGGAGCGGACTGGCAGCCTGCAAGAACAAGCGCGACGCTCAGAAAAGCGAGGACTCGAACGGCGGCTGTGGCGGTCGCTATAGGTGATCTCGGCAAGGTTGTTTTTGGCACGGTGATGCTTCCTACAAAATGATGGGCGCTGTGCGTTCAAGGGTAACGTCACATCACTGCCAGGCCGCTGGTAGGGCTCGTCGATGCCCTGCGCCCGCTAACCAAAGATGTTGAGACCCGGTTGCTCCCGTCAGGCATATATCTACACGAAGCCATGTTTGGCTGCTGGCCGACCTGCCCGAAAGGCCGGCCCCGTTTTGTCTTGGGGGCGACAGTGCGCCGCTACTGCTTTGGCACCTCGTCGCCTGCCACCAAGATGCGCGGTTCATGGCTCACCGGAAAATTCACCGACGAAGCAATGAAGCACTTCTCGGAAGCATCGCCGTGGAGCCGCCGTGCCAGTTCCACCATGTCCGGTTCAGCGACTGTAACAACAGGTTGCAACGTCACGGAGGTGAAGTGCCCTCCCCCGTTAGCCGTCTGCTCCATCGTGCCCATCGCCGAATCGCGGTAAGCAGTTACAACGACACCGTTCACCGCTGCAACGTACAGGTAGCTGAGCAGGTGACACTGACTCAGTGCGGCCAGCAGCATCTCCTCCGGATTCCACCGATCAACGTCACCGCGAAAAGGACGATCACTAGACCCCGCGATATCGTGCTTACCGTTAGCAGTCAACACATGATCACGCCCATAGGCGTTGTACTGCGCTGTTCCGACTCCCCGGTTGCCGGTCCATTCCAGACCCACCAAATAGTGATGCTCCACCTTCATAGGGGCAGGCTACACCGCAGTTGTAGGCTCTGTTCATCATGAGCCAATTCGTGCAGCTTGCAGACCTCGCACCCGCCACCGTCTCCCAGGAACGGCGCATCATCACCGCCGTTCCCGGACCCAAGTCGCAGGCCCTTCACAAGCGTCGCCTGGCTGCCGTCCCGCTTGGCATCGGCTCTGCTCTGCCTATTTATGTGGAGCGCGCCCACGGCGCCATAGTGGTTGACGTTGACGGCAACCAGTTCATCGACCTCGGGGCCGGTATCGGTGTGACGACGATCGGCCACACCAATGACGCCGTCGTGGCGGCCGCTGCCGCACAGTTGCACAACGTCACGCACGCCATGTTTACGATCACACCATACGAACCCTACGTGCGCCTCGCCGAGCTCCTTGGCGAGCACACTCCGGGCGATTTCGAGAAGAAAACCCTGCTGGTCAACTCCGGTGCGGAAGCCGTGGAAAACGCCGTAAAGATCGCGCGCTACTTCACCGGACGCACCGGGGTCGCCGTACTAGATCACGCTTACCACGGTCGCACAAATCTCACGATGGCGATGACCTACAAGGCGATGCCGTACAAGACCGGGTTTGGTCCGTTCGCCGGCGAAGTGCATCATGCGCCCAATTCATATCCTTACCGCGACGGACTCAGCGGCACCGTTGCTGCCAGGCGCACTATCGACTATCTAGAGAAGAAGGTTGGCGTCTCCGACCTTGCCTGCCTCGTCTTCGAGCCCATTCAGGGCGAAGGTGGTTTCGTCGTTCCCGCCGACGGTTACCTGCCGGCGCTGCAGGAATGGTGCAACGCCAATGGGGTGATTTTCGTTGCGGATGAAATTCAAAGCGGGATGGCCCGCACCGGCGCGTGGTTTGCCAGCGAGCATTTCGGAATCGTTCCCGATATGGTGCTGAGCGCTAAAGGCATTGCCGGGGGGCTGCCACTTGCCGGCGTCACCGGACGAGCTGAGATCATGGACACAATCCACGCTGGCGGATTAGGCGGAACTTTCGGAGGAAACCCGGTATCGGCGGTCGCAGCGCTCGCCGTCTTCGAACAGATCCACTCCCTCGGCCTGCTGTCCATCGGCAAGCACATAGAACAGGTGCTCCTGCCGAAACTGCGTGATCTACAAGCCAAGCACGAGGTCATTGGCGATGTTCGAGGCATCGGCGCCATGTGTGCCATAGAACTTGTCATCCCCGGAACTAAAGACCCGAACGCCGCTGCCGTTGCCACCGTAACGGCGTTCGCAGCTCAGCATGGCGTCATCCTGCTCAGCGCGGGAACAATGGCTAACGTCATCCGTTTCCTGCCGAGCCTCGCCATCAGCGATGACTTGCTGCTGGAGGCTCTCAGCGTCGTCGACGAAGCGCTGGCATCCCTGCATGCAGGTGACCGCAATGACTAGGGGGCTTGATGTCGACGGTGTACGTGAACTCGCGGTCCTGGAACGTAGCGGCCTCGCCGAATCGCGGCACCTGGGCGCTGCAGTCATTGTCGATGCGGATGGCGCTATTCTCCAGTCCCTCGGCGACGTCCGCAGCCTGATCTATCCGAGGT